>DCGO01000020.1 GCA_002314605.1 Lentisphaeria bacterium UBA1776
CCTGAAAGCGTGAAGAAAATCGGGAAAAGAATGGCGTAAAATTGAAAAACCTGTTGAGTAGCAGTACATTATGATTGTTCACTTCAACAATGTACAACTAACCCAACAGGTGAACGATGATAAAGATACGGCAAGGTAACGAAAAAATCAACTCAAATGGCGGAAATATTTTGATCGGGAAGCTGATTTCCGACATCGGACTGGAGAAAATGAATCTGCAAAACACAAAAAGGATCAAGCACGGAGAAATTTCTCACGGCGATCTTGTAAAAATGGCCGTGATGCTTCTTGCCAATGGCCGGACGGATTTTGCCGACATTGACCTCTACCGTGATGATCCTCTTTTCAAGGAGGTTCTCGACATTCGCAAGGTGGCATCTGCGGCGACTTTTCGCCAGCGGCTCAATGATCTTGCCGCTTGTAATGCCGATCAGACCTTGCTTAACCCGATGATTGTGAATTTGCTGCGCAAGGTGAAAGATTTCGGCCGGATTCATACGGAAACGGCTCAATATGTTCCGCTTGATGTGGATGTTTCTGTCATGCTTCAGCCGAACTGCAACAAAGAAAATGTAAGCTTGACCTATCACAATGCGCCCGGTTATGCCCCCATTTTCGCATATCTTGGGACTTTCGGCTATATGCTGGGAATTCCCTGCGCGGCGGGCCGGATTCACGATATTCTGTGCGCCATGAAACTTCTGGCTTCGCACGGGGTCAAAGAGATCGGTCTGGTCGCTAATGGTCAGGGAGTGATCCCCGCCGCGCTGGCGGCACTGTACTTCAGGGACTGCAAGGTCACGACGCAGTGGATCGATCCGCCCCAGTCCTTTGAATCGCTGATGGAAATGGATATTGTTCCGCTGCCGCATTCCAGTCTGATCACCGGCATCCTCAAATACCTGGACCTGCCGGAACTGTTTGAAAAATTGAAAGGAAAAGCTTCATGAAATTCTGTATTGTCGGCTGGTGCGGCCACACGCACTACATTGTGGAAGGATTGAAAAAACTGCCGGATTTTGAGGTTTCCGGCGTGGCCTCCGGGGAGACGGAACGGAGCGGTCAGTATATTCTGGACATACTGGACCGCTGTGAACTGAAATTTCCGGTCAGACCCAAACTGTTTGACAGCTGGACCGCCATGCTGGATGAGGTGAAGCCGGACGTCATTTCGGCGGACGGACCTTATCATCTGCACGGCATGGAATGTCTGGAAGCTGCGAAGCGGGGGATCCACGTCTTCAGCGAAAAACCGATCACATTGGATCTGAAAGAATTATCCTCCATCGAACAAGCCTGTGCGGAAACCGGTGCCGTCATCGTTTCCATGGTGGGGATCCGCTATGATGCGGCTTTCTGGACCGCACACCGGCTGGTCCGTGAAGGTGTCATCGGCAAGATCAAAGTCATCCATACCCAGAAATCCTATAAACTGGGGACCCGCCCGGAGTTTTATAAAAAAAGAGAACTTTACGGCGGAACCATTCCCTGGGTGGGCAGCCACGCCATCGACTGGATTTTGTGGTTCACCGGAAGCGAGTTTGAATCCGTAACCGCTTTTCATGACAGCAATGACAATTTCGGCAACGGCACCATGGAAATTGCAGGAGAGTGCCTTTTCCGCCTGAAAAACGGCGTCATTGCCACTTCCAGTATTGAATTTCTCCGCCCGGCGGGGGCTCCGACCCATGGAGACGACCGCATCCGCTGTGCCGGGTCCAAAGGTGTCCTTGAAGTCATGGAGGGCAAGGTCCATTTGATCACCGCGGATTCGGACCGGTACATTGAGCCGGAAGAACCGCCGCAATCGCTGTTTGAAGATTTCATCGGCGGTCTGCGGGGGACCAATCCGCTGCCGGCAACCACGGCGGATACCATTGCATTGACCAGAGCGTGCCTGCTGGCGCGGGAATCGGCTGATAAACATACAACGGAGTATTTCAAATGAAAAAATACGGTCTTATCGGTGCCGGCGGGTACGCTGCCGGCTATGTACGTCAGTTCCTGACGAAAAAGGAATCCGGGGAGATTGATTTCTGCGGCGTGGTGATCCGGCATCCGGAAAAACTGCCGGAAACGGTTCAGAAACTCCGGGATGCAGGGGTGAAGATCTATCCGGACAAGGACGCTATGTACGCTGAAAATGCCCTGGATGTGGTGGCGATCCCAAGCGGGATCGGGACCCATTGCGCTCTGACGGTGGAAGCCCTGCAGCGCGGGTTCAACGTTATTGTGGAAAAACCCGCTGCGGGAAGTCTTGCGGAAGTGGACCGGATGATCGAAGCGGAAAAAAGCACCGGAAAATTCGTCGCCGTCGGCTTCCAGCACATCCATGCTCCGGATATCCGGAAGCTAAAAAAAATGCTGATTGAAGACGTTTTCGGAAAAGTTCAGAAAATCACTGTCATGGGACGCTGGCCGCGGGCGGACAAATACTATCATCGCAACAACTGGGTCTGCAGACTGCACGATGCCAGCGGCACCCCGGTATTTGATTCCCCCGTCAACAACGCTTTTGCCCATTATCTCAACCTGGGTCTGTTTCTGTCGGGAAGCGCCTTTGAGCAATCGGCCCATGCCGCAGAAATGCAGGCGGAACTCTACCGGGCCAGACGGGGGATCGAGACCTTTGATACCTGCGCACTCCGGCTCCGGACAACGGGGGCGGCGGAGATCACCTGCCTGCTGACCCACGCCTGTGCGGAAAATCTGAACCCCATGCTCCGGATCGAATGTGAAAAAGCGGCGGTATCCTGGACGGAAAGCACCAGCTGGACCGCCAAACTCCCGGATGGAAAAGTCATCCCGTCCGGGGAGGAACCGACTCCGGGACACGACAATATGTTCCGTCTGCTTGTGGAACGTGCCGAAGGGCAAAAGAACTTCATGTGTACGCTGGGCATTGCCCGGGAACAGAGCTTCGTCATTGAAAATCTGCACCGGTATTTCACGGTGACGGAGCTCCCGGAAAATGAGTTCACCATCCGTCCGGAAGACGGGCAGCACGCCGTAAAAAATATCGACCGGATTTTTGACGAAGGTTTTCTGCAGAGCAAACTGCCGTCCGAATTGTCCGTACCTTGGGCAAAAGCGGGGCAAAAGGTTACGGTCTGAACAATTCATCTTTTCCGGGGGGCAGCCGGCAGGCCCGGGCCGCCGTCAGCATGCGCCGGCAAGAAGCCTCAAACTGTTCCGGCGTCTATTCCGGGTCCGGTCCATCGGGATGGTTCACATCCCATGGCATGTAGATCCCGTTTGCCTGCCGGGATCCGTTGGTCCCGATGAGGATGCTCAAAACTGCGAATCCTGCCGCCGGCTGAAAGAAGAGTACATTGGCCGCAAAGCATTTGAACAAAGTCACATACGGTGACCCCCGACAAGCCGCAGTTTTTCGTACAGCGGCGTCCGGGACCGCTGACAGAACTCACGACTGTGCGGAGCGCCGGATGGCGTCCTGCAGCGGTACGGTGACCTTCAGGTTCAGTAGTTTTCCGGCCCGGGCGATCTCCGGGACATACCGGGACGGCAATTTTCCCGGAACCGGGGTCCCGAGGATTTTTACCGTAAGCCCGGGATGCAGGATATCCCGGACAAGACGGGCCAGATCCCCGATGGAGACGGCGTCACTGCTTCCCACATTGTACGGCACACCGTTTTCCCCGCACTTGAGGATGGTCATGAGCCACCGGATCAGATCGTCGGAAAAAAGGTAACTCCGGAAAGGTGTTCCGTCCCCCTGGATGACAATGTCTTTCCCGGCCAGGGCATCCCGGATGAAATTGCCGATGGCAAAATGGATATTCCGGTTGAGCCATGGCCCCGTAAACGCAAAACAGCGGGGCAGCAGGACATGGAGACCGCTTGCCCGGCACATGGCCTCCGCCTCCAGTTTGGCAATGCCGTATTCCGTTACGGGGGCGCAGTGGAAATTCTCCGGGATCCGCTCCAGTTCCGGCGGCTGGGGGCCGTAAACCGCGCCGGAGCTGGTAAAAAGGAACTTTTCCGCCCCGCAATGGCGGGCAAAAGCAAGCGTATGATCCGTACCTTTCAGGATAATATCCCGCTCCACGCCGGGAGGCATGGCCATGGCCGGAGTACCGGCGTGAAAGACCGCGTCAAAATGCCCGCCGGGAAACACAAAATCCCGCACGTCTCCGGCAATGAAACGGATTTGAGGAAGAGCAGCAAACTGCGGAAAATCCGCCGCAAAGCGCCGGGGATCCCGGGAAAGAATGGTCCAGCATGTATCCGGGAAAAGCCCGCGGGAAAGCATGTCCAGAAGACTTTTGCCGAAAAACCCGGTTCCCCCGGTCATAAATATCCGGTACATCAGAAATTGATCCGTTCTTCTTCAATGACCAGCGGCTTGTTCTTGACCTGGGTCCAAACTGCGCCGATGTATTCGCCGATAATGCCGATGAAGATGAGCTGCACCGCCCCCAGAAAGAACATCCCGGTGACCAGCGGAGCCACCCCCAGCTGAAAGGTATCCCACCACAGGAGTTTGGCAGCCAGATACCCCATGGCGACCAACAGACTGGCCAGCCCCACACAGAATCCCGCAAAAACCGCCAGTCGCAGGGGGAGCTTGGTGTGATTCACAAATCCGGTCATGGCCATATCGTAAAGGGTAAAGAAATTGTTGTGCGTTTTCCCGTGTTCCCGTCTGGCCTGGACAAAGGGCACTTCACAGCGTTTGAACCCGATCTCGCTCACCAGTCCCCGGAAATAGGGATAGGGATCGTGAAAACGCTTCAGCGCCTCGATGAAACAGCGGTCGTACAGGCCGAAACCGGTGAATTTCTGGATAATGGTCTCCCCGGCGGAAAATTTCTGGAGCATTTTGTAATACACCCCCCGCAGGCACTCCATGAACCACCCGGCCCGAGTATCCGAACGCACCCCGCAGACAACCTTGTATCCAACCTGCCATTGGCGGATGAATTCCTCAATGACTTCCGGAGGTTCCTGGAGATCCGTGCACATCCAGACCACCGCGTCCCCGGAGGTATTCAAAATGGCATTGAACGGCGACCGGATGTGGCCGAAATTATTGGCGTTCAGGATCACTTTGAATTTCGGGTCCTTTGCGGCGATGGCCCGCAGAATGTCCCGGGTGCCGTCCGTGGAACAATTGTCCTCCAGCACAAATTCATAGTCGTACTCCGGAAACTTTTTCAGTACCGCCAGACAGCGGTCATAAAGTTCCTGAATATTCCCCGCCTCGTTGTAGCAGCCGCCTGTAATGCTGATCTTCATGTCCGCAATGCTCCAATGATCCGTTGAACAACCTGAGAAACGGAAAGCCCGTAGCTCTCCCGCAGAAAATTCTGTTTTCCGACCACCGAACAGTAGCAGTCCGGCATCCCCAAACGCAGCAGCGGCGGATGACTTCCTGAAGCCGACAGCTGTTCCGCAGCCGCCCCGCCCAGTCCGCCGATGATATTATTTTCCTCCAGCGTCACCAGCAGTTTCACGCTTTTTTTCATGGTCAGTTCCGGCAGAGGTTTGATGATGGGGCAGCTGCTGATCCCGGCGGCGATCCCCGCCGAAGCAAGTCCTTCACGAATGCCGGGCAGCAGACTGGCGATTTCTCCCGTGCCGATGATAAAGACCTCCGGCGCCTGCGGATTTTCCGGAAATTCCAGCAGGACCGGGCCCTCTATGGAAAGCGCTTCCTGATGCAGCAGCATTTCACCTCCGCGGTTCATCCGCAGAAACGCAGGTCCCGGATGACGGTAGAAATAACCGGTCAAGGCGGAAACTTCCCGGGGATCTGCCGGAGCCGCCACCCGCATTTCCGGCAGCAGACGCATGGCGGAAAGGTCTTCCGTCCCGTGATGGCTCATCCCCAGATACCCGTATGCCATGCCGCCGCCATTGTTGACGATGCAGACCGGCAAACTGTGGTAACAGATGTCGTTCCGGATCTGTTCCATGCAGCGCATCGTCGGGAAATTGCCAATGGAATACATGAAAACACGCTTCCCCGTCAACGCCAGTCCGGCGGCAATTCCGGCCATGCTCTGTTCGCAGATGCCGGTATTCAGAAACTGTTCCGGAAAACGGTCACGGAACTCTTCAAAAAAGTGATACCCCAGATCGCCGGAGACCAGCATCAGCTGCGGGTCGGATTCCGCCAGTTTCATCACTGCGTGGACAAATGCGTTTCTCATCGCACGCCCTCCTGCAGTTCGGCCATGGCACGATTGAATTCCTCATCATTTGGGGGGGAATAGTGCCATTTAAGCTCATTTTCCATAAAGGAAACGCCTTTGCCCTTCACCGTATCGGCAAGAATGCAGTGCGGTCTGTCCGATTTTTCGGCAAAAGCGGCCCTCAGGGCATCATGGTCATGACCGTCCACCTGCACGACATGCCAGTTGAAGGCCCGCCACTTGTCCGCAAAGGGTTCCAGCGCAAGGAGCTCTTCCGTATCACCCAGTCCCTGCATCCGGTTGCGGTCCACAACGACGGTCAGATTGTTCAAATGATGCTGGGCCGCAAAAAGCGCCGTCTCCCAGGTCGAGCCCTCATTGCATTCCCCGTCCCCCACGATCACATAGACCCGGGCGGGATTGCCGTCCTGCCGCAGACCGTACGCGATGCCGGCGCCCACCGGAAGCCCATGTCCCAGGGATCCGGTGGACAATTCCACGCCCGGAACTCCCTTGTGGGAGACATGCCCGGAAAAACAACTGCCGTCCGCACAGTGCGTCCAGAGGGACTCCACCGGGAAAAAACCGCATTCCGCCAGCACAGCATAGATTCCCGCACCGGCATGACCCTTGCTCAAAATCACCCGGTCCCGCAGATCCCATTGAGGATTTTCCGGCTGAAAGTGCAGAATATCACGGTAAAGGACTGCCAGAATATCCGCCATGGAAAAAACTGCGCCGATATGGCTGCTGCGCCCCTGATGGATCATTTTCAGCACATCCATCCGGACCGCCCGTGCCAGAGCCTGTGAGGGCTGCAGGTTCATTTTTTGCAGAACTCCCGGATGCACTGGATCATGTATTCCAATTTCTCATTTTCCATCCCCGGATACAGACCGAGCCAGAAAGCATTGTTCATGATGCTGTCGGTGTTGGTCAGGGGGCCTGCCACCCGGTAGTCTTTCCCTTCCTCCAGTGTCTCAAAACAGGGGTGTTTCAGGATGTTCCCGGCAAAGAGATTGCGGGTCTGGATACGATGGTCCTCCAGATATTTTGTGAGATCGTTTCGGGTGAATTTGGCCCGGTCCGTCAACGTGATGAGGAATCCGAACCACGCCGGATCGCTTTCCGGATATTTTTCAAAGAGCCGCAGTTCCGGCAGGTCTTTCAAACCGTCGTACAGAAGCCTGAAATTCGCCTTCCTTTTTTCCACGAAAGACGGCAGTTTCTTCAGCTGGGCACAGCCCACCGCCGCCTGCATGTCGGTAGCCTTGAGATTGTATCCGAAATGGCTGTAAACATATTTGTGATCGTATCCCGGGGGCAGCTGCCCGAATTTTTTGGTGAACCGGCAGCCGCAGGTATTGTCGGTCCCGGAAGTGCACCAGCAGTCCCTTCCCCAGTCCCGGATGGACAGTGCAATTTTCCTCAGGAGCGGATCATTCGTATAGACGGCACCGCCCTCCCCCATGGTCATGTGGTGGGGAGGATAAAAACTGCTGGTCCCCAGATCCCCCCAGGTCCCGGTGAATTTTCCGCCGTACTTCGATCCCAGCGCATCGCAGTTGTCCTCCACCAGCCAGAGACCGTGTTTACCGCAAAAATCCCTGACGGCATGGATATTGAAGGGATTCCCGAGGCTGTGGGCGATCATCACCGCTTTGGTTCTGGGAGACCGGGCCGTTTCCAGCATGTCCGTACAGATATTGGCCGTCCCGGCCTCCACGTCCGCAAACACCGGCACCGCGCCGTACTGCACCATGGGGGCAATGGTGGTCGGGAAGGCGCAGGCCACGGTGATCACCTCGTCCCCCCGTTTGATCCGCCGTTCCCCGAGCAATGGAGAAGTCAGCACGGCAAAGGCCAGCAGATTGGCGGAACTCCCCGAATTCACCAGCAGGGCAAACCGCACCCCCAGATATGCGGCAAGTCCGGCTTCAAACTCCCTGGAATATTTTCCGTACGTCAGCCAGAACTCCAGCCCGGAGTCCACTAAATTGCACATTTCCTCCGCATCAAACACCCGACCCGCATAGTTGATCCGACTCTCCCCTGGCAAAAATGCCGACTCCCGTTGAGGAGCATGCACGAGTTCGTAATATTCCCGCACTTTGGCAAGGATCCCGTCATGCAGTTCTTTTGCCTTTATTTCGTCCATTCCAACCCTCCTGTTTCCGCATCGGCGAGGTAAGATGCCAGATCGTCTCCGGTACGGAGCTTTCCGGCAGTATAAAAATCCCGGTACCACACGGCGGTCCGCCGGAACGCCTCTTTCGGGCTCCATACGCCGTGCCAGAGAAGTTCGTGATGCGCTTTGGAGCAGTCCAGCTTCAGGAGATGGGCCTCGTGGGGTGCATTTTGAGGCGTTTCCACCGAGAATTTCACCGCATCCCACGCTTCCGCCAGAGCCGCCGCCGTCTCCCCCACCGTGATCATCCCCTCATGATCCGGCCCGAAATTCCAGCCGTCGGCAAATTTTGTTTCCCCCTTCAGGAGTTTCTCTCCCAAAGACAGATATCCGGACAGAGGTTCCAGCACATGCTGCCACGGCCGGGTGGCCCCCGGATTGCGGATCACCGCCGTCCGGCCCGCCGATGCCGCCTGCATCAGGTCCGGGACCAGCCGGTCCTCCGCCCAGTCGCCGCCGCCAATCACATTTCCCGCCCGGGCGGAAGCCACCAGCGTATGATGCTTCACGCCGTAGTCCGCATTGTTGAAAAAACTCCGCCGGTATCCGGCAACGGCCAGTTCCGCACAGCCTTTGCTGGCGCTGTAAGGATCGTAGCCGCCCATGGGGTCCGTTTCCGCATATCCCCGGACCTGCTCCCGGTTCTCATAACACTTGTCCGAAGTGATGACTACCACGGCTTTGACCCCGGGGGTGAGACGGCACGCTTCCAGCAGGTGAACCGTTCCCATGACGTTGCTCGAAAAAGTTTCCGCCGGCTCCCGGTAGGAGCGCCGCACCAGCGCCTGGGCCGCCAGGTGAAAGACCGCCTCCGGTCGGAAATCCGCCACCGTTTTCCGGAGTTTTTCCGGATCCCGGATATCCAGAAATTCGGAACGCATGTCCAGTTTGAGCAATCGGAAGAGGTTCAACCCTTCCGGCGGAGGCAGGGCGACCCCGCAGACCTCCGCTCCAAGCTGCTGAAGGAAGTACGCCAGCCAGGAACCTTTGAACCCGGTGTGTCCGGTGATCAGCACTCTCCGGCTGCGGTAGATGTCGTGAAACATGGTTATTTCCAGAATTTTGTCCACGGCGCGGCGCCATCATCCCAGAGCCGGTTCAAAAGCTGATACTCCCGCTGGTTGTCCATGCACTGCCAGAAGCCGTCATGCCGGTAAACCTGCATTTCGCCGTCGGCGGCACATTGCGACATGGGGGCCTGCTCCAGAAATTGAGCGGGATCCGCGGCAAGATAACGCGCAATGAATTTTTTTCTGATCGCCATGAAACCGCCATTGATATACCCCCCCGCATGGGGAGGTTTTTCGGCGAACCCCCGGACGGTGCTGCCTTCCAGGTTCATCTCCCCGAAACGGGCTTCCGGATGAACGGCTGTCAAAGTAAGCATGCAGCCCGCTGCCGTATGCTGCCGGTAAAGGGCCTTGATGTCCACATCCGACACGCCGTCTCCGTAGGTGAGGAAAAAGGTCTCCTGATCTTCCGGCAGATACTTTGCGGCCCGGAACACACGTTCGCCGGTGAGACTGTCCAGTCCGGTCCCGGCCAGCGTCACCTCCCAGTCCGCTTCGGCGCAGTCGCCGAAAAACCGGACATCGGGATCATGACCGAGAGTGATGGTGGCATCCGCCGTCCGCATGTGGTAATTCATGAAGTAATCCACAAAGGCCTCCCGCTTGTACCCCAGACAGAGAATGAACTTGCGGATCCCGAAGGCGGCGAAGCTCTTCATGATGTGCCACACAATGGGCTGCTCGCCGATGGGTACCATGGGTTTCGGCAAAAGTTCGGTGACATCCCGGAGCCGGGTCCCCCGGCCGCCGCAAAGGATCATGACGGCGGATTTGGCTATGTTGTTGTCCATAATATTTCCTTTACGGATAACATACCATCTGTCAGGCGTTTTTCAAGAAAAAAATCTCGCCAAACCGGTATTTTTGCGAGACATTCCGTCATGCTTGATCTACAGCAGAAGTCTGTCAGTCTGAAAATTGCATTGTACGCGGTATTTCGTCTTGAAATACCACACTCCAAAGGTTATATTACAGTCAGTTGCGTTCAGCGTCAGAAGGAGTAAAATATTCATGCAGCAGCTTTCAAAACGTACCGAAAATTTCACCGATTCGGTCATCCGCAGGATGACGCGGATCTCCAATCAGTATCACGCCGTGAATCTCTCACAGGGGTTCCCGGACTTCGATCCGCCGGAAGCTTTGACGGAGGCCCTGCGGAACCTTGCAAAAAAAGGGCCCCACCAGTACTCCATTACCTGGGGAGCGCAGAATTTCCGGGAGGCGCTGGCCCGCAAGCATCAGCGTTTCACCGGACTGGAAGTCGATCCAGATACGGATATCGTGGTCACCTGCGGCAGTACGGAAGCGATGATGTGCGCCATGATGACCGTGATCAATCCGGGGGACAAAGTGGCGGTGTTTTCGCCGTTTTATGAAAACTACGGCGCGGACACGGTCCTTTCCGGGGCGGAGCCCGTCTATATTCCTCTCCGGCCGCCGTCTTTCGACTTCGATCCGGCGGAACTGGAATCGGCTTTCCACAAGGGGGCCCGGGCGCTGATTTTGTGCAATCCCGCCAATCCATGCGGCAAAGTCTTCACGCTGGATGAATTGAAAACGATGGCAGCTCTGGCGGAAAAATACGATGCCTATGTGATCACGGATGAGGTCTATGAACACATTGTCTATGCGCCGCACCGTCACATATCCTTTGCCACGCTGCCGGGAATGCGGGAGCGGACGCTGACCTGCGGGTCGCTCTCCAAAACCTATTCCATCACCGGATGGCGGCTTGGATACATCATTTCATCGGCCCGCATTATCGAGACCGCCCGCAAGGTCCATGATTTTCTGACGGTGGGGGCGGCGGCGCCTCTTCAGGAAGCGGCGGTGACGGCATTGAATTTCGGTCCGGAATATTACGTTGAACTGCAGGAAAAATACACCCGTCTCCGGGATCTCTTTCTGGCAGGGCTTGACCGTGCCGCCATCCCCCATACGGTGCCCCAGGGTGCGTATTACATTCTGGCGGACATCGGGGAATTCGGATACGCCAGCGATTTGCAGTTCTGCGAAGATCTGGCGAGAAAAACCGGCGTAGGGGCGGTGCCGGGCTCCAGTTTCTTCCGGGAAAACGTCCAGCATCTGATCCGGTTCCACTTTGCCAAAAAGGAATCGACCCTGCAGGAAGCGCTTAACCGTCTCATGCGGATCCGCGAGACCATGAAGTAACCCCGGTTGGCAGGACGGCTGAAAAAGCAAGTCTCCTTACGCAGGATGATCCGCCGGAGATTCCTCGCCCTTCAGAAAGCTCTGCAGGTCCCAGGCGGCATTTTCCCACTCCTCCATGGCCTGATCCATCGCAGCCTGAATTTCCGATAATTCCCGGTTCACACTGGCAAAATCCACCTTTTCCCCGCCGGACATCATCCCCGCCAGTTCCTGCTGACGGGCTTCCAGTCTGGCCAGTTTGGCCTCGGCGTCCGCCACTCGCTGCTCCAGCTTGCGCTTGATTCCGGCGATCCCCGCCCGCTGTCTGGCCCGCTCCCGCCGGCGGTCTTTGCCGGAAAGATCCGGGTCCTCCGCCGGTTCCGGCTTCACCGGGGCCGCAGGAGCCTTCGCGGCTGTCTTTGCCGGAACTTTCACCGGTTCAGGCGGCGGATTTTTGAGGGACTGGGATTTCTCCAGATAGTAGTCATAGTTGCCGTAATAACGCCGGATGGAGTGATCCTCCATGGCAATGATGGTGGTGGCCACCCCCCGGATGAATTCAAGATCGTGACTGACAAAACAGACCGTCCCAGGGTAGCTCTTCAGCGCTTCCTGCAGGAGTTCCCTTGCCCGGACGTCCAGGTGGGTGGTGGGCTCGTCCAGTACCAGCAGATTAGGGGGATTCACAAAGATCCGGGCAAAGGAGAGCCGGATCTTTTCGCCGCCAGACAGGACCTTGCAGAGTTTCTCCGTGTCATCGCCGGAAAACCCGAAGGAGCCCAGCACGTTCATGAGATTGGCCGTGGACGCTCCCGGCGGCAAAGCCCCCCGGACGGTGTCGAAAACCGACTGCTCCGGCACCAGAAGTTCCGAAAATTCCTGGGCCTGATAGCCGATATTCACATGGTGTCCGTACCAGACCTTGCCGGCATCCGGCTTGAGGCGCCCCACCAGAAGTTTCAATAACGTGGTCTTGCCGGTGCCGTTATAACCGATAAAGGCGATCTTGTCTCCGTTCTCGATCCGGAGAGAGACATCATGCAGCAGCGCCGGCCCCCCGGAGTAGGCGAAAGCCAGGTCCGTGATCTCCGCGCAGGGAGTTCCGCAGGGCGGCGGTTCCGGCAGACGGATGGCCCCGGAGTAACCAAGTTCATCGGGGAGTTCAATATCCTCGATCTTGTCCAGCGCCTTCTTCCAGCTCTTGGCGGCGGCGGCCTTGGAACTTTTGGCCCGGAAACGGTCGATGCCCCTTTCCAGATGTTCCTTTTTCCGTTCGTTGTTGCGCTTGGCGGCCTCCAGAGTCCGGCGGCGGTTTTCCCGTTCCATGCGGTAAAAATCGTAGTCGCCTGGGTAACGCGTCACCTGCCCGGCATTCACCTCCAGCGTAATGGCGGTGAGTTTCCGCAAAAGATACCGGTCGTGGGAAATGAGGAGCAACGTCCCCTTGAATCCCACCAGCACTTTGTGCAGATATTCCACTGCGGGAATGTCCAGATAGTTGGAGGGTTCGTCCAGCATCAGCAGATCCGGTCTGGCGATAAGCACCCGGGCCAGCGCTGCACGCATCTGCCAGCCGCCGCTGAAACTGGAAAGGGGTTTCTCCAGCTCCTTTACCTGAAACCCCAGATTGCACAGCGCAGCCTCCGCATCGTTCCGGAGGTGGTAGGCACCCAGCTGCTCCATGGCGGACTGCAGCTCCCCGTGACGGGTCAGCAGCCGCTCCCGGTCGCCGGGTTCCCGCTGGAGAAGTGTCTCGATGCCGTGCAGTTCCTCCCCCATGCGCTTCAGCTCCGGGATGGCGTCGGCAGTGAAATCAATAAGGGGGCGCGCCGCCTCTTCGGAGCCGGGAAGCTGCTGTTTCAGGCAGGCGATCCGGATATTTTTGGGCATATTCACATACCCCTTGTCCGGCATGAGTTCCCCGGTCAGGATGGCGAAAAGCGTACTCTTGCCGGCCCCGTTGGGACCCACGATCCCCACCCGGTCCCCGGCATTGATGCGGAAACTGGCGTTGTCAAATATGGGATCTCCGCCGTATCCCTTGCAGATATTCAGAAAATCGATCATAGATACAGTCTGTAAATAAAAACGGAGTCAGACGACAACTTTCATCTGGCTCCGGATCTGAAGGCCGAACAAAATTACAGCGACTTGCCGGTCAGCTGACGGAGGGCCTCAAGGTATTTGCTGCGGGTCTTCTCAGCCACCTCCGCCGGCAGTTCCGGCCCGGGGGCGGTCTTGTTCCAATCCAGAGTCTCCAGATAATCCCGGACAAACTGCTTGTCCAGACTTACCGGGCTGGTGCCCGCCTGATACTGGTCACGGGGCCAGAAACGGCTGGAATCCGGGGTCAGGACCTCATCCACCAGAATGATCTTCCCGTCCACTTCGCCGAACTCGAATTTGGTGTCGGCCACAATGATGCCCCGCTTTTCGGCATAATCCCGGGCAGTGGTGTAGATTTTGAGAGAGAGGTCCCGGAGGACCGTCGCCTTCTCCAACCCGATGCGCTCCGCCACACCCTCGAAACTGATGTTCTCGTCGTGGTCACCGATCTCCGCCTTGGTGCTGGGGGTGAAAAGCGGCGTATCAAGCTTCTCCGCCTGACGGTAGCCCGCCCGGAGTTTCATGCCGGAAACCGTGCCGGTCTTCTGGTAATCCTTCCAGCCGCTGCCCACCAGATACCCACGGACGATGCACTCAATGGGCATGACCTTCGCCTTGCGGACGATCATGGAGCGCCCCTGCAAGTCCGCCGCATAAGGCGCCAGCTCTTTGCGGGTGGTCACGTCGGCGGAAATCAGGTGGTTGGGAAGCCAATCCCGCATCAGTTCGAACCAGAAGAGAGAGACCTGGGTCAGGACCTTTCCCTTGTCCCGGATCCCGGTGGGAAGCACCACGTCAAAGGCGCTCAACCGGTCGGTTGCCACAAAAAGCAGGGCGTCTCCCAAGTCGAAAATGTCGCGGACCTTGCCGCGGTTGACCATTTTGAGACCGGGGATCTCGCACTCCACAAGCGCGTGATTGGCATCGTAGCGCATAACCCCCCCTGTTTTCAGTTGGCCTTGATCGCGCCGATCTTCACCCGGGTCAGGTTCTGACGGTGACCGATGGTCCGGCGGTAGCTCTTGCGGCGCTTCA
>DCGO01000053.1 GCA_002314605.1 Lentisphaeria bacterium UBA1776
GCTGAATACCGAATAATTTACCGCTCACACGCCTCACAAAACTTCTGAAATCCATTTTTCCTCCTTGCAGAGATACCTTTCCAACCGGACTCTTCAGCCACAGATACAGGCCCCCTTCAACTCCTTTTCACGCATCCCAGGCTGAAATCCGCAGAGATCACTCGAATTTCCGGTACAGCACCACCGCATTGTGGCCTCCAAACCCCAGATTGTTGTTCGCGGCAATGCGGACCTCCCTCCGGCGGGCCGTGTTCGGCGTAATATCCAGATCACACTCCGGATCCGGCGTCTCATAATTGATGGTCGGCGGAATGATGCCCGTCTCAATGGCCTTCATGCAGAAAATACTCTCCAGCGCCCCGGCAGCCCCCAAAGCGTGCCCGGTGGCCCCTTTGGTACTGCTGATGGATACCCTCTTGACCGCATCCCCAAAGACCTTCTTGATGGCGATGGTCTCGTATTTGTCATTCAATGCAGTACTGGTGCCGTGGGCATTGATATAGTCAATATCCTCCGGACCGATCCCGGCATGACCCATGGCGATCCGGAAGGCCTCCGCATCCCCCTCCCCCTCGGGATCCGGGCTGGTAATGTGATACCCGTCTCCGGTAGCCCCGTAGCCGATGACTTCACACAGAATATGCGCCCCCCGCCGGCGTGCGTGTTCCAGCTCCTCCAGCACAACCACCCCGGCCCCTTCCGAAGGCACAAACCCGTCCCGATTCAGATCAAAAGGACGGCTGGCATGCTGGGGATCATCGTTGCGGGTGCTCAGGGCCTTGAGGGCATTGAACCCGCTGACGCAGAGCTCCTGGATGGAAGCCTCCGCCCCGCCGGCAAGCATGATATCGGCATCCTGCCGCCTGATGATGTGAAACGCCTCCCCAATGGAGTGACACCCCGATGCACAGGCGGAAACCACCCCGAAATTGGGCCCCTTGAGTCCGTAGCGGATGGAAATGTGCCCGGAGGCCATGTCGATGATCATTTTCGGAATGACAAACGGCGCGATCCGTCCGGGCCCCCGCCGCACCAGAGTTTTTGAAGCTTCCATCATCTCACTGAGTCCGCCGATCCCGCTGGAAACAATGCTCCCGATCCTTTTGACATTCAACCCGGCTGCTGCCGGATCCGGAGACAGTCCGGCCATGGCCATCGCCTCATCGGCAGCCGCCACCGCCAGCTGGACAAACCGGTCAAGATGCCGGGCCTCCTTTTCCGGAAAGTACTTCAGAGGATCAAATCCCGGAATTTCACCACCGATGTGCGTTTTGAACTCGGCAGTATCAAATTGCGTGATCTGCCCGATACCGCACTTTCCGGCAATCAGATTTTCCCAGATTGTATCAACACCGATCCCCAGACAGCACAACGCACCGTACCCGGTGACAACCACTCGTCTTTCCAACATAAATATCTCCTCGTTTACCAACGGATCAATTCTGCGGCCCAGGTCAATCCGGCACCGAATGCGGCAGTCAGCACCAGATCTCCGCGCTTCAGCTGCCCCGAACGGTTCAGTTCATCCAGACAGATGCCGATGGAGGCGGATGAGGTATTGCCGAACCGCGCCACATTGCGGTAGATCCGTTCGCTGATCCCCAGACGCTCGGCCACAGAGCTGATGATCCGGTCATTGGCCTGATGGGGGATCGCCCACCGGATATCTTCCGGCGTGACCCCGGTCCGGTCAAGGACCTTGCGGCAGGCGCTGCTCATGGCGGAAACCGCCATCTGATACGTCTTGGGACCGTTCATCGTAATACTGTTCAAATGCTGTACGATCCCCTCCTGCGTGGGGGGACATGCGCTGCCGAAACCTGGGATCTTCAGGAATTCGGCATTGCGCCCGTCAGCGCTGATCTCCCCGGCCACATAAAAATCCTCCCCGGCAGCAGGATCGACCTGGATCACCAGCGCCGAGGCCGCATCGCCGAAGAGCACACAGGTGCTGCGGTCCGTCCAATTGACCACACCGGAAAGTTTGTCGCCGCCAATAAGCAGCGCGGTCTTCCGGTGACCGGACGCAAGCATCCCGTGGACCAGATCAATTCCATAGAGGAGCCCCGTACAGGCCGCTTCGATGTCAAAGCACATGCACGGCGGGATCCCCAGCTTCCGCTGCACGATCGTCGCCGTGGGCGGAGTGGGCATATCCGGAGTCACCGTCGAAACGATCACCAGATCAATCTCTTCCGGCGTGATCCCCGCCGACAGGATCGCCCGAAGCCCGGCCTGAGCCGCCAAGTCCGACGTGGCCGTTTCCGGGCCGGCGATATGCCGCTCACGGATCCCTGTCCGGGAAACGATCCACTCATCCGATGTATCCACCATCTTTTCCAGATCGGAATTCGTGAGAACCCGTTCCGGCACGTAACAGCCGGTGCCTTTGATCACAATACCCATAAAAAATTCCTTCCATTGTCCGTATCCGGCAGTGCAGCCGCAAAAAGCGGACCGGTGAAAGCACCGGACCGTCGAACCACATTATTTTTCCGGCAATCCCCGGGGGGCTCCCGGGTTCATAATATACATCCTTATTCCGTCATTTCAAAAAAGAGTGCGCGATTTTCCCGCTTTGCATCGGACCGCACCCGGAAAATCACATCGCAGTTTTTCCGGAAAAAACCTTGACTTTCCTCAATCCGGCTGTACGGTAACTGCAACGCTTTTTCAGGAGGTGCGATATGACATTTGATCCGGCCGAATATGAAATCATTGACGCGCATACCCATCCCTTTCTGAATTTTCAGACAGGGTGTATCGGTGCTTACGGAAAACCGGAGACCATGGAGGAATTTGACTGCGAAATGCGGCGCCTCGGGATCCGGCGCTATGCAGGAGCCCCCCTCATGCGCAAAAAAAACACGGACTTCATCGACATCTGCCGGGTCAATGAAGATGCTCTGCGCATCCGCGACCGTTTTCCGGCCTACATTCCCGGGATCCATGTTCACGGAGGCTATCCGGAAGAGTCCTGCAAAGCACTCCATGAATTCCGGGAAAAAGAAGACATCCGCCTCATCGGCGAGGTGGTCCCCTACATCATGGGAACCGGAGAATACAATTCCCCCGGGATGCTGGAAATTCTGAAGGAAGCCGGAAAAATGGGGATGACCGTCAATTTTCACATGGGAGAGCGCGAAACCGTAGTCCCGGTCCTGGAGCAGTGTCCGGGGCTGAAGATCATTCTGGCCCACCCCGGAGAGCCGGCTCAGGCCAAAGAACGCTTCGCATTTGTCCGGAAATACGAAAACCTCTATATGGACATTTCCGGCACCGGACTCTTCCGTTGGAACATGCTCCGGTATGCCATCGACTGCTGCGGCGTTGAAAAAATGATCTTCGGGTCCGACATGCCCACCTGCAGCGCAGGGATGTTCCTCGGCGGCGTTTTCAGTGAACACCTGACCGAAGAGGAACGCAAACTTGTCCTCGCCGGAAATTTCAAGCGCCTGCTGGGACTCCAATAACCGCCGGCAGGAGCTACAGGTAACAGCTCATCACCAAAGGCAGCGTCAGCAGGAAAAAGAGGGTCGATGCCACATTGAGGAGATTGGCATAGACGGCATCTCCGTGATAGACCTCCGCCATCAGCGTCAAAGTCGTTGCCGGCGGCGTTGTGACGGCAACGAGCGTGACCGCCAGAATGTTTTTTCCGTCATTCACCAGTCCGGCCAGACCGCTGTACTTGAAAACCGGCACGAGGATCAGGGGGATGATCACCAGCCTCAGCAGCACGACCATCCACCACTTCCGGTAGGTCGCAATGGCCGAAAGCCGGGTGCCGGACAGGAGCATCCCGCAGATCAGCATGGTCAACGGCCCCACCATATCGGCGATCGAGTGCATGGCGTCCGAAACCGGCACCGGAAAACGGTACCGGATCAACAGGAGGATCACCCCCACAAACACCGCAATGATATTGACGTTCAGAAAGGTCTTTTTCCAGTCAAAAGTCCGCCTTCTTTGCATCGCGACACGTCCGTGGCTCCAGATCAGAAACTGCTGCACCATGATATAGCAGCTGCTGTAGATCACATAGTTCCACCCCAGTATGACAACCACCAGCGGGATGGCGAGATTTCCGGCATTGGGATAGATGACGGAAAGGGTCTCCACCTCATTGAAATGAAGCAGCTTCCGCATCATGGGAATCAGCAGAAAGAAAAAAATGTGGATCCCCGCGGCGGTACAGAGAGAAAAGATCATGCCGTTGCGGACGGTGTCCGTAAATTCCGTTTCAAAGGCCCGCAGAACCACGCAGGGAATGACCAGATACAGCGTAATGCGGGCAAGGCCGCCGGCATCTTCCTTGCGGATGATCTTCGTCTTCACCAGTGCAAAACCCGCCATCATGATGATGAAAAACGTGATCATTTTCGTGACCAGTACAGAAATCATATCCATGCCCTCCTTGCACTCATTTTGCCGGAACTCCCTGCTGACGCACCGCCATACTCTGCAGGGGAAGAAGCTTGCGCTGCCAGATGCGCCAAAGCATATATCCGCTGAAAACGGTCACCAGAATCCACGAGACCGGATAGCCGATGAAGAGCATCGTAAATGTCCGGTGCAGCGGCAGCACCAGCCAGATCCATAAGAGGCGGGTCCCGCACGCCCCCACCACGCTGGACAGGGAAGAAAGCATGGAGTACCCCAGCCCCCGCAGTGCCCCGCTGGTCACATCCATAAAGGCGCACAGAAAATACAGCGGAAAAAGAAGCCTCATCCGCAGCCAGCCCCACGCCAGCACCTCCGGGTCCCGGGTGAAGAGCGACAAAAGTTCCCGCCCCGTGACAAGGAAGATCATCCCCGTCAGAAAACAGAAGAATGCCCCGCAGACGGCGCAGATCACAAAGGAGCGGAAGATCCGGTCATATTTTTTTCCTCCGTAATTCTGCCCCACAAAGGCAATGGTAGTCTGGTGATAGGCCGCCGAACTGATATACACCATGCCTTCCAGCGTCACTGTGGCGGCCGAGCCGGCCATGGCCATGGAGCCGAAAGAGTTGACCACCGAGTCGATGGTGAGATTGGAGATGCAGAAGGCGGAACTCTGCACCCCGGCAGGTACCCCTATTTTCAGGATCTCCCGGCACATGTTCCACTCCGGTTTTGCCTGGCTCAGGACCAGACGGCAGCCTCCCCTGCTCCTGACCAGCGTCCGCACGATCAGCCCGGCTGCAAGCATGTGGGAGATCACAGTGGCAACGGCCACTCCCCCCACCGTCATACCGCAGACAATAACAAAAAAGAGATTCAGGACCACATTCACCACCCCGCTGATGACAAAAAAATACAGGGGCCGCCGGGTATCTCCAACCGACCGGAGCACGGATGCACCGAAATTGCTCAGCATGATGAAAGGCGTGGCAAGGAAAAATATCCAGAGGTAACAATAGGCTTCCGGCTGCACATTTTCCGGGATCCCGACCAGCCGGATCATGGGACGTGCGGCAAATTCGCCGGCAATCGTCAGCACGATCCCGCCGTAAATTGCCAGACCGATGGAAGAGTGCACGCATTTGCGCATCCGGTGAAAGTCTCCGGCCCCGTAATACTGCGCCGTCAGTACACTGGTCCCGATGGTCAGCCCCCCGAAAACATGGATCACCAGACCGATGATATTGCCGGTGGAACCGATGGCCGCCAACGATTCATGGGCGGCAAAGCGGCCGATCACCACCATGTCCATGGCGTTGAAAGCCAGCTGGAGGATCATCATGGTCATCAGCGGGAGCGAATACCAGATGACTTTGCCTGTCAGCGGCCCCCGGCACATGTCCATCTCATACTTTTTACGGCCCATTGCATCTCCTTGAAAACGAGCGGAATAATATACGCCTGAATCGTTTTTTTTCAAGCCCTCATGCCAGGATCCGCCGCCGGACCGGGAGTACGGTATGCACAGGATGCCGGAAATGTACGGAAAGGAGGCCGCAGGATTTGACAAAAGAGAAGACCCGTGCTATCTTTCCCAACACAGAAAAAGCTATCATGTATAGGTGACGGAGAAAAAAGTCGCGAAGAGCGGTAGAAA
>DCGO01000128.1 GCA_002314605.1 Lentisphaeria bacterium UBA1776
CAGCTGTTTATCATACCATCTCCTTTGTGATGATGAAAGTTTCTTGATTACTTTGCAAAGATCGCCTTCATCTTGGCGCCGACGTCGCTGTTCTCCTGTTTGCCGGCAAAACGGTCCGCACCGCAGCCCGCCGCAAAGAGATAGACCTCGTCCGAAGTGTGGCCTTTGGTCTTCCAGGCGATCCCGGAATGAGTGTCCACAACCCGGCGGACCGCCTGTTCCATATTGCCTTTCTGATTTTTGCCGGAAGCGGATGCTTTGGCCAGATCCGCTTTTTCCTGCGCCGTGCAGGTAATCCCAATGGCGGAAAGTTTTTCTTCCAGAGTCTTCACCGAATCCTTTTTATCGACCTTGATCTTCTGCTTCGTGTAATCCGGCGAGGGTTTCCCGCTCAGGACCAGACCGCCGGTGTGGTGGTCGGCGGAAACGACGATCAGCGTCTCTTCGGGATGCTGTGCAAGGAATTTCATCGCCTCGCCCACGGCAAGGTCGAATTTCTTCAGTTCTTCAAGCATGTACTGCCCGTTGTTGCCGTGGCCGCCGTGGTCGATGTGCCCCCCTTCGGCCATCATGAAAAAGCCCTTGGGACAATCCTGCATAAGTTCTATGCTCTTCTTCACATAGGCGGCAAGATTGTCAGTCCCCTTGGAATAGACAAAAACCGGCCCGTTCAGCTGCTTCATGGCAAAAAAGGACTGGTCTTTTTGGGCGATCACCAGGATGCCTTTGCCGTCCAGCGCTGCGGCATTACCCTGAGTACCGGCCGTCTGATAGGCTTTGCCGCTCAGGAAATCCTCCTGCTTGATTCCCTTTTTCATTCCATCGATGCCGCTGCCGCAAAGGATGTCGATCCCGGAGGCAGGGAACTGCTCCATGATCTTCCGGGATTCGCTGCGGTGCATCACATGGGCGTAGAATGCCGCCGGAGTGGCGTTGTTGGCCCCCACGGTGGTGAGGATCGCCGCCCGACGCCCCTGCCTTTTGGCCAGCACGGCGCAGGAATCCACGCTTTTGCCCTCCGCATCCAGGCCAAGTCTCCCGTTCAGCGTCTTGACGCCGCAGGCATAGGCCGTCCCGGAAGCGGCGGAGTCGGTGGTCGTTTTTTTGGCGTTGACCGTGGAAACGGAGCCCCTCACCGGCAGCTGATCCATATTGAGCTTGCCGAAGAGCTGACGGGCCAGATCTACATGGGGTTTACCCATGCCATCGCCAATAAAAAGAAACACATATTTGGGTTCCGCGCCGCAGAGAACGATCCCCCACAGCAGAAACACGATAAACCATGAACACAAAAACTTCTTTTTCATAATGAAATCCTGTACCGATTGAAATTTACTCGAAAACAAGCTGCCCGAAACACTCCGGCTGATGGAAATCCAGCCTCGGAAGTGCCTGCCAGGAGAGCCAGCAGGGGTGCGAGCAATGGTCCGCGCACTTGGTGATATTCCCCGTCCAGGTCTGGCCGGAAAGATCGCTCTTTACCTGATCGGCGTACCTGACGAAGAAATCCACCGGAATGGCGAAGAAATATTCCCATACGACCGGCTTCGTCTCTTCCGGATCCACTTTGCGGGGCAGCGTGGAGTACCGGACCACTTTGGCACAGTCTTCCAGCGGGATCGGTGAATAGACACCGTTCCGCAGGTCCGTACAGTTGTAGAGCAGCATGGCGCCGCCGGCACTGAATTCAAAATTGAAATACCGGACATTTCCGGCCGGACGGATGAAAAATTCCACACAGGCGTCAAGACAGACGCTTTCCTGATCTTTCTCCGCACGGATCAGGATGTACTGATCCTCCACCCGGTAACGGCCGAAAATATATCCGTTTCCGTGGAGAAATCTGCACCGGACCCCCGGCGTGAAGCCGTGTTCCGGGACTTTGCCGAGATAACGGTTGGGAAGGGTCATGACCTCTGCCCGGCTCCAGACCGCAGAATCAAAGCGGTCCGCAGGCGCGGGAGAGACATCCGTCTTCCGAATGATATAGGAACTCATGATTGTCCATCTCTTTCTTCCACCGGAAGGCACCGGTCCGGCGGCATCAAATTTCAGCTGGTTATTTTTCCGGATCGTCTCCCGGCGCCCACCGGTATTTCTTCCGGTCCTCAATGGTAAGTTTCCGGATCACCCTTGCCGGATTGCCGGCGACCAGAGTATCCGCAGGGACATCCCGGATCACCACGGAACCGGCGGCGATCACGGCGTTGTCGCCGATGGTCACTCCACCGATAATGGTGCAGGAACCCCCGATCCAGACATTGTTCCCCACCGTCACAGGAAAAGCATACTCGTATCCGGCAACCCGGTCCGGCATATAGAGGGGGTGCCCGGCTGCAAGGATGGAGACATTCGGGGCGATCCATACATTATCCCCGAAACGGCAGGTATTGCCGTCCAGAACAATGAAATTGTAATTGGCAAAAAAGTTCTCTCCAACCTCAATATGGAAGCCATACTCGCATTTGAAGGGAGGGAGAATATTGCAGTTTCTGCCGATCTTTCCGAAGATCTTCGCGAGGAAATCCCGGCGCTCCTGCACCTGTGACGGCTTCAGGGCGTTGTATTCGTACAGCGCATCCTGGATCCGGAAGCGGTAGGACGCCATTTCCGTCGTGTTGTTGGGGTCGTACAGGAATCCGGCTTCGGCTTTCTCCTGCTCCGTCATGCCGCCCGGCACGGGTTTGCAGAGGGTGACTTTTGTTTTCATCGTTTTTCCGGGATTATAGAAACTGCATCCAGCACGGGATGCAGTTTCCAGTGCGCTGGGATTACAGGTCCACGATCTCCATGAACTTCTTGGACATGAGTTCGCAGCCGCCCTTCTTCACAATGCAGCCGCGCTCCCAGCGGAGGCCGTAGCCGTCGCCGGTGAAGAACGTGTCGATCTGATAGGTCATGTTCTCCTGCAGTTTGTACTTGCTGGTGGTCTCGATCCAGGGACTTTCCGTCTCCATGATGCCGAGGCCGTGAACCGGGCCGTAGAGCATGTAGTCACCCCAGCCCTGATCGATGCCCCACTGGGTGTACTTTTTGGCGATGGAGGAGGCTTCGGCGCCGGCCTTCATAAGCTCAATGGTGTACTTGTGGGCGCGGAGAGCGAACTTCACCAGATCCAGCTGCTTCTGGGGGATCCTGCCGAACCATACGGGCAGCCCGATGGAGGAGCTGTAGCCACCCACCCGGGCGCCGATATTCAGCTGAATGATCTCGTTTTTGCGGATCTTGGCGGAGGTCGGACGGCTGATGCCGTTGCTGGTACGGTCGCCGCCGAAGCAGTAGAGACTGTGCCCCTCGTATTCACCGCCGTTGGCGTAGATCTCACGCTGAGCGATGCCGATCACCTGAAACTCGGTCATGCCGGGCTTCATCTCGTTCAGAATGGCCTGGACCGCCTTTTCCGCGACCTTGAAGGCTTTGCGGTGGCAGTTGAGTTCGTTCTCGCTCTTGATCCAGCGCAGCGACCGGAAGACCTCGTCCGCCGCCACGACCTGGACGCCGGGAAGCTGGGCGGCAACGGCGTCCAGCGTCGGCTTGGTCATGACCGCCGTACCCACCAGACCCAGTTTCTTGAGTTTCTTCCGGCCCATGGCGGTCTTCACCACTTCGGGGTATGTCGCAAGAGCGATCCCGGGATAATCCGGTTCCGCCGATTCGCGGTAGTTGAGCATCAGTTTGATGTTCTCGGGCTTGAAAACAGAACGGCCCACAGCGTACTTGTAGCTTTCCGGACCGATCAGCAGCACGGCATTGCCCTCGGCGGGAACAAACACACCGGCCTGCTCAAAGGTCGGCCAGTACTCGGAGAGATACCGGACGTTGGCAAAGTCGGATTCCGTGCCGTGCACCAGACAGGCGTCCAGTCCGGCAGCCTTGATCCGGGCCTGAAATTTCGCGATACGGTCAAAGTATTCGCTTGCGGGGATGGAGTACTTCATGATACGTTTCCTTTCTCTATGGGTTAAGTTTAGAGGACTTCAATCTGACCGGCCTGATGGAAGGTGGATCCGGCGGCCTTCAGTTTCTGGATCAGGATGTCAAGCTGTTCCCCGGCATATTCGCCGCAGTTCTTGACAAATTCCTGATTGGGCAGTACGGCACCCTCGCCGTACTCCAGCAGGCCCTTCGGCATGGGATGGAACTCCCACGGGTGCATGTAGAGACAGAGGAACGGATTGGCGTTCTTCTTCTCACAGTAGCCGATGTAGCCGCGAATATGCTTCATGACAGCCTCGGCGCTTTCGGTGCGCCACAGGGGCCACTGGTCCATATCCCGACCGTACTGGTCGTGGGACTCCATGGAGAGGTCGGCGAAGTTCGGAATCTCGACGATCTTCATGTCACCGGTCTTCGTCCAGTCTTCACGGCTTGGGTGATAAGGCTCCAGCCGGTCGCGGTAGAAATACATCGGGTAGGTGGCATCCGCCTTGTACCCCAGAGCATCCAGCGCCCGCACCACGGCGGTGGAGCCGAAAAGACGGGGACAGCGGAATGCGGTGGGACGGACGCCGGAAATCTTCTCGATGATCTCGGTATTGAGCCGCAGACGGTTCTCCACCTCTTCCGGCAGAATGGGCATCATGCCGGGGATCTCAAAAAGGGAATCACCGATGGTCTCGTGATAAAGGGTGTGGGCCCCGATCTCATGACCGGCGTCCCGGACCATTTCGACCACCTCGCGGTTCTTCTGCGCGGCATCCGCCGTAAAGAAGAAGGTCCCGGTAATGTTGTTTTTCTTGAGCACACTCAGGATCATTTCCGCTCCGGGCTTGAACCCGTTGTACCACGGGGTCCAGCTGCCGATGTCGGTCTCCATGTCGAAACCCAGGACAGTTCTGATGTTTTTCATGTCTTTTCTCCTCTTTATCAAGATAAAAAGTTCAATGGGAATCCGAATTTGTGCTGAAGCAGTTTCTCCAGCGCGGCCTTCGGTCCCTGATAAAAACGGGTCTCGGAAACCAGTTCCGATCCAACGGCTTTGCCGCCGGAAAGGATCATGGGAGCAATGGTCTCCAGCTCGAAGAAATCCAGCGGTCCGCCGCAGAAGATGCTGAACTGGTCATCCGCACCGTACACCCCACGTTTCTGATCGTTGTCGGCAATATCAATGCGCGTTCCCTCCCCGGGCAGGCAGGTCCGGAGGATCAGAAGATCCTGCGCCGGATTCCACGCCCCGATGAATTCGCATTTCGAGGATGCCCGGATGCCGATCTGCAGACGGTCCCGCTCATTCAGGCGGAACCGGAAGAAATCTTTTCCATAATCCAGGAGCCGGGAGGGATCGCCGTAATATTCCGCATTGATCGCCTGCCCGGCGGACTGAACCCTGCCGAAAGCGATCACGCCCCGGACGCCGGAAAACTGCTCCAGAGACCATGCGGCGATCACCGCCTTATTCACCTCGCATGGGTCCGCAAAACGGATCGTGTCCAGCGAACGGTATCCGGTGCATTTGAGTCCGGATGCCTCCGTCATCTCCAACGGGAAAAGTTCCCTGCGCAGCGTAAGCTCAAGATCGGCATGTTTCCGGTTGGTCATCTTCACGGTGCGGGTGCAGACCGGGTGATCCGCCGGCACCAGTTCGGACCTGGCGGTATTGATCCCCGGCTGGACGCACCATACCCCGTCAGGATAATTGAATGCGAAATCTCCTCCTTCCGGCGCGGGCCAGAGGGAATTTCCGCCGATATTGTTGAATTCCACCGGATCCGGATGCGCCGCCAGTGCCGCATCAAAGCGGTGCAGAACAGAGCCTCCCATCGAAGCAAAGATACGCCCCTGTCTTTCCGTATCAAGCCAGATTCTGCCGTCATGGTTTTGGATTGTATTTTCCATACGCTCACCTCCTCAATTCCTAAAATATAGTGACACAAAAAAAAAAATCAACCGGAAAACGGATGAAAAAACCTGTTTTTATATATAGCGCTATATTTATATGTTTTTGTGATACCGGACCATGGCTCCACGATAAACTTCAAAAAAAATTTTTCCCTTCATGCAATATCTGCCGGGAAACGGCGTTAAATTAGTTAGGGATACCAAAAAGAAAGGAGTTCCGAAATGAAAAAAATATTGAGTGCTGCACTTGTTCTTGGAGTCCTTGGAGCAGGAACGGTCCTGGCAGGTCCGCCGCCTCCGCCGGAATGCGGTCCATGCAGGCGGCACGACTGCGGAAGCGACGGCGTACGCATGGCGGCGAATATCCTCAGTCTGGTGGGAGCCGGCCTGAATATTCTGCGGGGGCCGCAGACGATCGTGGTGAATCAGCCCGCCGTTGAGGTGCAGCCGGCAGTCGTGACAGAGCCCATTGTGGTGCCCCAGCCGGTGATCGTCAGCCGTCCGGTCTGTTACCCGTATTATTACAGACGCCCCTGCCGCCCCTGCCGCCCCGGCCGTCCCGGCCCGGGACCGTGCCGTCCGTGCCATCGTAAATAACCGGCGGCGTCCCGTCTCCGCATCTGCAGAAAAGATATTTTGAAAGGTCCCGGCAAATTGGATTTGATATTTTGAAAAAGCGTGATATATTAAAGCTCGTTTTCGAATAACTATTGAAAAATAATCAACATACAGAGGGAAAAAAATGGCACATAAAAAAGGTCAGTCCAGCAGCCGCAACGGCCGTGACAGCAATCCGAAATACCTCGGCATCAAGCGTTATGCCAGTGAGGCGGTGAATGCGGGAACCATCATTGTCCGTCAGCGCGGCACCCGTTTCCGTCCCGGACGGAACGTGGGCTGCGGCCGTGATTTCACGCTTTATGCGCTGATCGACGGGACGGTGGAATTCAACAAGTCCACCCGGACCGTGACGGTCCGTCCCTTCGCAGCCGAGTGAAATTCCAGCTGCCGGAGAAAAGAAACCGATCCCGATTCCGGGGTCGGTTTTTTTGTTTCTGGTAAACAGCCGAAGAGAGAAAGAGAAACATCCCCTCCCCCTCCGGAAGGAGCCGCCTTCACAGTTTTACCCGCTTAGAGTGACATTCGCCCCCCACGCCGTCCACCCGGTTTCCGTTTTTTTTTCATGCGCGGCTTGACGAAAGGCTTTGGGTGATGTATCTTTTGATATGTATATATTCAATATCGAAAGTGAAGGTGATTTTTCATGAAACAGAAACTGCTGCTCCTGGGAGCCGTCTTCTTTGGATTTCTCGCTTTTGTCATCAGCTACAATCAGCTGCAGTATGAAAAACGCCGGATCACCGGCTCTGCGGAAACCGTCATTCTGGTCCAGCTGAAAACAACCAAGACCGCCGGAGAGGAACTCAGGGATACGGATATCACCCGGGTGGAAGTCAAACGGCTGGCCAGCCGGGCCCAGTCCAGCCGGGAAATCCTCTGGAAGGACCGCTACTCCGCCATCGGGCGGCAGCTGGAAACCACCGTCAATGCCGGACAGGTCCTGCTGCATACCGACCTCAAACCCATCAATCAGCGCCACGGCTTCAACAGTATCATCCCCTCCGGCATGCGGGCGATCTCCATTCCGGTGGACAGTACCGGCGCCGTCACCAATCTGGTGGGCCCCAATGACAACGTGGATGTTCTCGGTACCTTCCGCTTCCCGGATCTCCGGGGAGATTCCTCACTGGATACGGTGACCTTGACCATTCTACAGAATGTCAAGGTTCTGGCTGTGGGCAACCGCTGGGGGGCGACCCAGTATGCGGAACCGGGCTCCCAGCGGGGATACAGTGCAGTCACCCTTCTGGTCTGGCCGGAAGAAGTGGAAATGCTGGTCTTCGCTTCCCAGAAAGGCCGTCTTACGCTGAGCCTCCGGAATTTTGACGATTCCCGCATCGACCGGACCCTGGAAGGCAAGTCCGTGAATTTCAAGGAACTTGAGAAGAACATCCCGTCCTTCAACGAGCACCGCCGCAAACGCATGCAGTACCGCTGATCAGAAAAAAGGAAGGGGTTATGGCCAAGATCATCATTCACCGTCCCGGCATGCGGCCGGCATCCGCCAAACTGGAAAATGCCGCTTATCTCATCGGCTCCGGTCCGGAGTGCCACCTGCGTCTGGAACTGCCCGGTATCGCGGCCTGCCATGCCCAGCTGATCGTCCACGGAGACCGCTGTCAGATCATGGATCTGGGAAGTCCCGGAGGCACACAGGCGGGAGGAGAGACGCTTTATCCTCATGAGCCGCATGAGGTCCGTCCCGGAGAAAAGATCACCATCGGCAAAGCGGAGATCGAACTTTGCGCCCCCGCACCGGCGGCTCCTGCTCCGGTACAGACTCCGGCGCAAACTCCGGCGCAAACTCCGGCGCAAACTCCGGCGGTCGATCCCAGGCAGAATACGGCAGGCAAGATCGTTTCCGGCGGCGTGGATGAATTCGGCAAACAGGCAATCCCCCTTCTCAAAATCTCCGGGGTCTCCCCTGAGGACCGCCCCCTGCTTCAGGAAATCAAAAAACAGGCTCACCGGGAACTGCTGAAGCGCCTGAACCTGAAAAAACTGGCCATTTCCGGCATCTCCGAACAGGACCTGGCGGCCAAAGCGGAAGCGACCATCAGTGAAATTCTGAATCAGCTTAATATTCCTCTCCCGCCATCGGTTCCGCCGAATGTGCTGAAAAAGGAACTGATGCAGGAGGCCGTCGGACTGGGCCCTCTCGAGTACCTCATTGCCAGGGACGACATTTCGGAAATCATGGTCAACGGCCCCAATCACATCTATGTGGAACACCGGGGGGAACTGTACCGCACCGACACCGCCTTTGCAGGGGATCATGAGGTCATTGCCGCCATAGAACGCATTGTCTCCCCGCTGGGGCGGCGGATTGATGAGAGCTCCCCCATGGTGGATGCCCGGCTGCCGGACGGATCGCGTGTAAACGCCATCATCCCGCCCCTCTCGCTGGAAGGCCCTTCCATCACCATCCGAAAGTTCTCCAAAAAGCCATTGGAGGCGGCGGATCTGGTGCGGTTCGGTTCCATTTCGCCGGAAATCGTCCAGTTTCTGAATGTCTGCGTCAAAGTGCGCAAAAATATTCTGATCTCCGGTGGTACCGGTTCCGGAAAAACCACGCTGCTGAATGTATTGAGTTCCTTTCTGCCGAACCGGGAACGGATCATCACCGTGGAAGACGCCGCCGAACTGCAGCTGCACCAGGAACATCTGGTCAGGCTGGAATCCCGACCGCCGAACGTGGAGGGGCGGGGCGAGATCTCCATCCGGGATCTGGTCCGGAACTGTCTGCGCATGCGGCCGGACCGGATCGTGGTGGGAGAGTGCCGCGGCGGCGAAGCGCTGGACATGCTTCAGGCCATGAATACCGGCCACGACGGATCGTTGACGACCATCCACGCCAACTCCCCCCGGGACGCACTGGCCCGGCTGGAAACACTGGTGCTCATGGCCGGATTCGATCTGCCCCTCCGGGCCATTCGTGAACAGATCGCTTCGGCGATCCACATCATCGTCCAGATCAGCCGCGAGCGGGACGGTTCCCGCAAGGTCATAAAGGTGAGCGAAATCACCAAAATGGAAGGCGATATCATCACGCTGCAGGATATTTTTGAATTTCATCAGGAAGGGTGGGATGAAAACGACAAAATCGTCGGCACCTTCCGTCCCACGGGGGGGATCCCAACCTTTATGGAAGAAATTGAACGAGCCAAGCTTCCCCTTGATATCCGGATGTTCGATCCCAAAGCCGGGGGCAGTGTCTGATGGATTTTCTGCTTCAAAATTCTCTGATTCCGAGTCTTTGCGCCCTTCTGAGCGTGGCGCTGGCGGCTTACGGAATATTGGACTTTGCCGGATATGTTTCCACCCGATACCGGGAGCGTTATCTCCACGAAGCGGCGCTGGAGCTGGACGATGTGCTGATCCAGATGCCCGCCGGGCGGATCCTCGATCTGAGTCTCGCCCTCAGTGCCACGGCAGGACTGGTGACCTTTCTCCTCATCACCTCGCTCTCGGATACCCACTGGTCCGGGAGTCTGGCGCTGGCGGCGGCACTGGCGGCGGCGACCTTCCCGGTCCCCCGGCTGATTCTGCGGCATCTGCGGAAAAACCGGGTGGCCAAGTTCAATGAACAGCTTGAAGATGTATTGATGGGGATTTCCAGTTCCCTCAAAGCAGGATTCAGCATCAATCAGGCCATTGACGAAGTGGCCGAAGAGGCGCGGCCGCCCATTGCAGTGGAATTCCGGCTGCTGGCCCAGGAATGCCGTTTGGGGGTCCCCCTCATTCAGGCGCTGGACAATATGAACCGGCGGCTGGGCTCCGATGATTTTGAACTGGTCTCCACCGCCATTATTACGGCCAGACAAACCGGCGGGGAACTTACCGGCACACTGGAACGGCTGGCCTCGCTGATCCGGGAACGGCTCAGAATCGCCCGCAAACTCCACGCCATCACCGCCATGGGGCGGATGCAGGCGTGGCTGATCGGCATCATGCCCTTCGCACTTCTTGTCGGCATCAATTATGTGGTCCCGTCCCTGATGGATGGGATCTTTGACAGTTTCATCGGATATGCCATGCTGGCGGTGGTCCTGATTCTGGACATCATCGGCTTTGCCGTGATCCGCAGGATCACCACCATAGATATTTAAGGAGATGGTATGATAAACAGCTG
>DCGO01000022.1 GCA_002314605.1 Lentisphaeria bacterium UBA1776
CAAAACTTTTGAAATTGGCTCAAATGAAAAAACGGTTTTTTTCAAAAAATGTCAGACCTGTCAGACCTGTCCGACACGCCTCCCCCGCCCGCCGGCGCCGCCCGCCGGGGACAGCGGGCGTCCGCCCCCCCCGGATGCACTTTCACGGCATCGGCAAGAAGCGTTTCCAGATCCCTTTCCGTACTTAAACGGGATGCCGTTCCCCGGAATTCCCCGGGAAAACCCCGGCCCCGCAGGTAATCGTGGACCATTTTCCTGGCCAGGTGCATGGCATCCGACTCTCCGTACATGGAGATCATTTCCCGGAGGTGAAGCCGGATTTCTTCACAAACTTCCGCCACGGATGGAACGGAGCCGTCAAAGATCCACGGGTTTCCCATGGCTCCCCGGGCGAACATGACGGCGTGACAGCCGGTCCGCCGGAGCATTTCCGCCGCATCGGCGTGGGTCATCATGCCGCCATTGCCCGCCACCGGCACCGGAACGCGCTTCACGACTTCGGAGATCATGTCATAGAAGACCGGCCCGGAATAGACGGCATTCTTCACCCGGCCGTGGACCGTGATCACCCTCGCTCCCAGTTCCGCCAGCCCCTGCGCCAGCAGCACCGTGGGTTCCGGGTCCGTTTCCGAGAGGATCCGGATCTTGGCCGTCAGCGGAAAACGCGACCGCTCCCGGAAGAGAGCAAAACACTCCAGCGCCCGGTCCGCATGCCGCCCCAGTTCCGCCCCGGCGCACTTTTTCGTCACCTTGGGAACCGGACACCCCAAATTGAAATCCAGCAGGGAAAAGTCGTATTCATTCAGGACGTCAATGGCGCCCTTCAGAAGTTCGGGAGCCCCGCCAAGAAGCTGGACCCCGAGAAAGTCCTCATCCTCCCCCCTGGTCAGCATGAGCCGGGTCCGCTCCCGGGCGTAAACCAAAGCGGCGGCATCCACCATTTCGGTGAAGGCATACCTGCAGCCGTGCCGCCGCATACTGTGGCGGTAGGCCAGATCCGTATATCCCGAGAGCGGCGCCATCAGCATTGCTCCGGCGGGATACAGGGGTTCGTCAGAGGTTGGCAAGGGTGGACTTGTATGCATCCGTCAGGGATTCCACCGGAACTTCCGCACCGGACCACTTGAGGACCGGCTTCTCCGTCACCGTGCCGATTCTGGCAAAGGCGACCCCGGCGAGACATTTCTCGAAGGCCGCCGCATGATCCCGCCGGACCGCCGCCAGAAAACGGCTGTTGGATTCGGAGAAAAGAATTTCATTGAGGGCCAGACCTTCCGCCCCGGGGACCTTGCTCCAGTCCACCTCAGCACCCAGCCGGCCGCCCACGGCCATTTTGGCCAGAGCCACCCCGAAACCGCCCAGATCCGGCGTGTGGAGGGCGCTCACCAGGCCCGCATCCGTGGCGGAGGAAACAGCCTTGTAGATCGCAATGGCCTTTTCCGCATCCACCTTCGGCACGGCGTTGCCGGTAGCGTCAAGCATGGCAAAGTATTCGGATCCGCCCAATTCGGCGTAAGTGGTGCCGATGGCGTAGATCACATCCCCGGAGTGCTTGAAATCCAGCGTCACGGCCTTGCTCACATCGTCCATTTTGGCAATGGCGCTCAAGAGGACCGTGGGAGGAATGGAGATCTTCCGGCCGCCCCGGGTACTGTCGTTCTTCATGGAATCCTTGCCGGAAATGAGCGGCACCAGAAAGCGTTTGGTATAGTCGTAAAGTCCCTGATTGGCCCGCACCAGCTGGGCCAGCTTGTACTCCCCGTCGGGAGTCTTGGCGCTCTTCACCGGGTCCGGCCAGCAGAAGTTGTCCAGTCCGGCAATGTGCCCCAGTTTGCCGCCCACGGCGATGATCCGGCGGATGGCCAGATCAAGGATGCTGGCCGCCATGTGGTATGTGTCGATATCGCTGTAACGCGGGAGAATCCCGCTGGAAAGAATGATCCCCTCTTTGCTCAAAGGTTCGATCATGGTCACGGTGGCGTCGGACACCACATCCCGGCACCTGCCCACAAAGGGCTTGATGACGCTCAAACCCTTCACCTCATGGTCATACTGCCGGGCCTTGTACTCGTCGGAACAGATGTTCAGCCGGGCCATCATGGCCCGCAGATCCGCCGCACCGTCCCGGCCCTTGAACTCCGGTTCCGGAAAGACCGGCTTGCGCCATTTTGCATCAAGATGCAGTTTGGGAAGCCCCTTGTGCATGAATTCGATTTCCAGACAGGCCACGGTTTCCCCGTTGTAATCCACCTGAAAATAACCGCTGTCGTTGAATTCGCCCATAACGGTCACTTCCACATCCCGCTCGGCTGCCAGACGCTTGAACTCCCCGATCTTTTCCGGCGGCACCGCGAAACTCATGCGCTCCTGCGCCTCGGAGACCAGGATCTCCCACGGGTCCATGCAGGCGTATTTGAGGGGCGCCTTGCTGAGGTCCAGCCGGCAGCCGCCGCACTCCTCGGCCATCTCGCCCACGCTGGAAGAAAGACCGCCGGCACCGTTGTCGGTAATGAACCGGTAAAGACCCCTGTCCCGGGCTTCAAAAATAAAGTCCCCCAGTTTCTTCTGGGTAATGGGGTCCCCGATCTGCACCGCCTGCACCGGAGAATCCTTGTGCAGTTCCTCGCTGGAAAAGGTGGCGCCGTGGATACCGTCCTTGCCGATGCGGCCGCCGCCCATGACAATGAGGTCGCCGGGGCGGATGGTCTTTTCGGACCCCTTCACCCCGTTGACCGTCTTCGGGAGAACACCCACCGTGCCGCAATAGACCAGGGGCTTCCCGATATAGCGCTCGTCAAAATATTCCCAGCCGTTGCCGTAGGGAATGCCGCTCTGGTTGCCGCCGTCAATGACGCCCTTGTGGACACCGTCCCTGAGCCGCCGGGGATGCAGAAGCCCCTCGGGAACATCCTCGTCTCTGGTAAAAGGCGAACCGAGGCAGTAGCCCCAGACGTTGATGAGGAGTTCCGCCCCCTGCCCCGTCCCCATGGGATCCCGGTTCACCCCCACGATGCCGGTCATGGCGCCGCCGTAGGGATCCAATGCGGACGGACTGTTGTGGGTCTCCACTTTGTAGCAGATATCCTGCTTGTCGTTAAAAGTGATGACCCCCGCATTGTCTTTGAACACGGAAACAAGGAAATCCACCTTTTCAGCGATCTCCTCGGTACTGCGCTTGATGAAACTCTTGTAGCAGGATCGGATCTCTTCGCGTTTGCCGGTCTCCTGATCGAGATAATCAATATCCGCACTGAAGATCTTATGCTTACAGTGTTCGCTCCAGGTCTGGGCGATCACTTCCATCTCCACATCCGTGGGCTGCCGGGTCAGACCGAACTTCTCCCGGTTTTTGGCATTCCGGAAATAATTCTGAATGGATTTCATCTCCTCGAGGGAAAGGGCCAGCGTGCCCTTGCGGCTCAATTCCATCAGGGCCTCGTCGGAGACTTCCAGATCATACAGGCGGTGTTTCCCGCCGGAAAGACCGGTCATGACCGGGAGATTGTCCGGGATCCCCCTGAGGGCCTCTTCGCCGGTCAGGACCTTTACGCTCTGAATAAGTTCGTTGGCAAGGAGTTTCCGGGCAATGGCATTGGCCCCGGCGGCATCCGCTTTGCCGTACAGGAGATACTCCACCGAACTGTAAATGACTTCATCTTCATCAAGCCTGCGCCCCAGAATATCCCCCACCGCAGCCTTGGCGGAACGGCCCACATTGTCCGTCACCCCCGGCTTGAAGCCGATGACCAGCACAAAACTGCAGGGTTTCATGGCCTGATAGTTGGCAGAACGCTCCCCTGCCGCGTCAAAACACTGCAGGACCGGATTGTACAGAAGCTCCGCCACACGGACCGCATCAGACTTGCTGAGATTGCCGGAAACGGTATATACATCCCGGGTCCGCACTTCATTCAGCTGGATCCCCAGCACATCCCTGGCCTGGCGCCTGACACCCTCCCCCCGCGCATCGCGCCACTGGGGCAGCGGAGAGATCTCAATCCGGTAAATCATAAACTTGTCCTTTCTCGACAGTCGGTTGAAAACAGCATTCTTTTAAATCGGTTTGGTCAGAAGCGCCGCCAGATCCGGCCCCCTCATGGCAATTTGAGCATGACATACCGCCAGCGCCAGCGCATCCGTGGCATCCAGCGGGATATTCCTGACTTCAATATGAAATTGAGCCGCCATCATCATGGCCACCTGCTCCTTTTCCGCCGAACCGCTGCCCACTGCGGACTTTTTGGCCGTCCGGGGAGAATAAGCATAACAGGGAACCCCGCCGACAGCCAGCGCCGCCAGGATCGCTCCCCGGGCCATGCCCAGAATAATGGCAGTAGCGGCATTCCGTCCGAGAAAAGGCTCCTCAATGGAGGCTGCATCCGGCTGAAAATGCCCGATCAATTCGGCAATCCCCCCCGAAAGACGCCGCAGACACTCGCTGTGAGGAGCCCTGGCCGGATTGCGGATCACACCGCAATCCAGAATCTCCATACGGCCGGCCCCGGCGCGGATCACGCCGTAGCCCGTGGTGCGGATGGCAGGGTCAATGCCGAGGATCAGCATAAACGGGTCCTTACTTCTTCAGCGGCCCGAAGATATTCCCGAACTTCTTTTCATTCAGGGCCTCCACATAGGCGGAAACCTTGGTGTAGGTGCTGCAGGGATCGGTGGAGGCATCCATGCAGTCCCCGTCCAGCACCAGCAGCGGAATATTTTCCTTGGACAGTTCCTCGTGAAGGTACTTCACAAAGGAGCTGTCGGACATGGAGCAGCGGCCGAACCCGTGGTTGTAAAGAATACACCCGTTGATCCCCATGCCCCGGGACTGCTCAAGAATCGCCTTGACCCGCACCGTGGGATCCATGAAACCGGTGGTCAGAACCTTCCTCGCAAGAGACCGGTAAGGATCCTTGGGATCAAGCTTGCTCCAGCCGATATAGTTCACTTCCTCGAAAACAATGGGCGCATGACAGGTCAATTCAACGAAATCCAGCAGTGTGCTGTCATAGAAAGGCGGCAAATGGAGCCACAACAGCCGGTGGGTATCCTCCCGTTTGACCGAGTCGCCGATGCCGTCCCGGATCCGGCAGAGTTCATCGTAGAACTGTTTCTGGATATCCACCATTTCCGCCCGGCCCCAGAGCTGGGAGAAGATGGCTGCATAATAGATGGCCTGACCGCCCCGGATGAGCGGGGGGCTCTGATAGCGCACCTGATTGCACATAAAGGAATAATCCCGCGCCTGATTGGAGAGTTCGCAGGCTTCCGCCAGGCGTCCGGCATCCATTTTGAGCCCGGTGGTCTTTTCGAGAAACGCCACGGAGGCTTCCAGATCCGCAGCCAGGTGCTCCACCGAGTTGCCGGTGGCATCCGGCGGCGTCTGGAGCGAGAAGAAAAGTTCGTCTCCGCCGTTGGAACGCATCAGATCCCGGAAGATCCGCTCCCCCTGCTGGCAGGGCTGGGAAGTGGAAACGCAGCAGGCAGGCTTCGGAAGGTTCATCCCCTCCAGCACCCGGAGGAAGGAACAAGTCTCCGCCGAAAATCCCTTGCAGGCGGCGTGGTCGAAATTCGTCTTGACCCGCCGGGAATTCCGGGCAAAAAGCGCCGCATAGGTTTCCAGCGTGAGAGCCCGGACGCCCAGCGCATTCAGAATTTCAGACGGAAAGAAAAGGTTCCGCCAGACCATGGGTTTGTCATCATCGTGGCCCAGAAAATCCAGACGGGTCGTGCGGCTGCGGAGATTCGCGGATTCCAGATGCCGCATGGCAGGCACTTCCGTAGTCCAGGATTTGAGGTTGCCCTTGAGGTTCATGAATTCCCTGGCCAGACACGCCGCGCCGAGAGCCCCCATCACGCCATTGTATTTCGGTGTGACGATGGGATTGCCGGTGATCTCTTCAAGGTAATGGGCCACTGCATGATTGTAGGCCACGCCTCCCTGAAACATGATCGGCCCCTTGTAGCCGAAGAAAAGCTGCCCCACGCCGGACATGATGGTCCGGGCTTGAGCGCGGCAGGCACCGCCGATGATCTCCCCCAGCGGGAAACGGTTTTTGAACTTGTTGATGCTGGTGGCGCTCAAGACTGCGCAAACGCTGGAAAATTCCAGTTTGGTGTCGTAATCCACCCGGTCGGCCATTTCCTCCACCGGAACGCCGAGTTTCAGCGCCACGCTGTCGAGAAATGCACCGGTACCGGCAGCGCAGATGCCGCTCATCTTGTAGTTCCACATCTTCATGGACTCATTATAAACCATGGACTTGCTGTCCTGGCCGCCCACGTCGAGAATGGCCTTTACATCCGGGTGAAAATAACGGGCGCCGGCCACATGGGCCGTCACTTCGCTGACCTGAAAATCAAAAGGAATGAAATCGTGCGTATCTTCCACGATCTGACTGCCGGTCACCACCGTACAGGCGATCTCCTCAAAGGACTTCAGGACCCCGGCTTCCACCAGAAAACGGTCCACCACCTGACGGAGCTGGCCGAAATTACAGGCGCCGCACCGGGAACACGTCCCCATGCACCGCACCCGTCCGGAATCAATGGGACGGGTCCGCTGATACAGGGTGTGGCGGATCATCCCGTAGGAATCCACCAGGGCGGCCTTTACGGTTGTGGAACCGACATCGATCCCGAGATAAAACTTTTCCATGGCAACGTTCTCTGTCTGTTTGTTTTCTTGACGATTATACACGTTATTGTCGTTAATATAGCACAAATCCATTTTTTTTCAACTCTCTTTTTCCTACCCGCAGAATCCTCCGGGCGGGACTCCAGGCCGCTTGAAAAAAACATGTGCAGGAATACGGCGCAAACCAGGCGAAGATATGCGGAAAAGCATCAGACAGCTGAATTTTGACCACTCTCCCACGGGAAAAAAAGGAGCCGGTTTCAAAAAAATTCTAAAACCGGCTCGAAGCAGGGGTGGAGCCCGCAGGGGGATGCACAAATCTCCCATTCAATACATGTCAGCGGTTTTCATCAGCGATCATCCCCGCCGTCTTGTATTCGGCGCCCCGGGCGGTAAGACCGGCAAGGACCTTGTCCAGTTCCTCAATAGCCTTGTCGCCGCAGTTCTTGACGATGAAATGCTTGGGCAGGACATCGGCTTCCCCGAGATCAATGGCCCCCTGCGGCATGGGGGCAAATTCCCACGGATGGATGTAGAAGCAGAGGGTCGGACACGCCACGCCGCGCTCCCGGACGTATTGAATGAACCCGTCGCATTTCTTCAGCATGAATTCCGCACCTTCCGTACGGAAAAGGGGCCACTGGTCCCGGTCCCGCTGCCACGGGTCATTGCTTTCCATGGCCAGATCGCAGAAATTGGGGATCTCCACAAGTTTCATATTCCCCTCCCGGGTCCATTCCCCGGCATCCGGGTGATAAGGCCGGATCATGGTCCGGTAGAAAAAGAGCGGCAGGGAGGCGTCCGCCTTGTAGCCCAGTTTCTCCAATACATTCACCACTTTGGTGCTGCCCCACAGCCGGGGACAGCGGAAACTGGTGGGATGGATCCCGGCAACCTTTTCCACCAGTTCAGTGGCTTCCTCGATCCGGCGCTCCACCTCGTAGGGGCGGACGGGCCAGTTGTTGGGAAGCGGGAACAGGGGGTCCCCCAGGGTTTCGTGTTCCAGAGAGTGACAGCCGGTTTCATGGCCGGAAGCGATCACTTTTTTAACGGTGTCCGGATTGTGGGTGGCCGCATGGGCCGTCCAGAAGCAGGTCGCCTTGACATTATGTTTGGCAAACAGAGCCAGCAGCTTCGGCATACCGTTCTGAATACCGGTATAATGATCCGTATAACTCCCGACGTCAGTTTCCATGTCAACGCCGAAAACCACATTGAGACTGCTCATTTTACTTCACCTCGGAAGTGTGAAGGGCGTCCATTTTCGCACTCAGGGGTCTGGCGCCGTCTTCGGTGATCTCAAAACCGGTCTCAATCCGGGAACCGTGCCATTTCGGATGGCCGAAGAAGCTCACATCCACGCAGACGGTCATGCCGGGCTTCAGCACGTCATTGCTGTTGGGGCCGAAGAAAGGACACTCCGCCTCGTGGATCCCGATGGTGTGGGCGAAGGGGCAGATGAGATAGCCGTCAAGGCCGTGCTTTTCGCAGAAGCGGCGGGCGGGAGAATCCGTGTCGCGGCCCACGGCGCCCGGCTTCAGCATGGCTTTGGTCATGCGGAAGGCTTCCCGCAGGACTTTCAAACACTCCTTCTGGTCGGCGGAATATTCGCCGGAGACCGGGAGATAGTCCCCCATCACCCCGGCGTAACCGTTGACTTTCGGGGCCAGGCCGATCATAACGGTCTCACCGGCAACCAGCTCCTTGGAGCTGGCAGTGGGAACCACGGCATTGGCTCTGGCGCCCGATCCGACGATGGCGGTGAAGCCGAATCCGCTGGCGCCTCGGCTCCGGGCGGCATATTCCCCGGCGGCGGCCACCTGGATCTCCTGAGCACCCGGCTTGATGGCCGCTTTCATCGCATCATAGGAGATGTCGGCAAGGGCAAAAGCCCTGGCGATATTGGCCCGTTCCCAGTCATCCTTCACATAACGCAGATGCAGGAAATCTTCCGTGGCGTCGGCAAGTTCCACCCCGGCGAATCCGGCGGCGATGGCATTGTAGCACCCCAGCGGCATACGGTCGGCCCCCACCATGCCGATACGCTTGAGGGTGCCGATGGTTTTCTTGAGTTCGGCGAAAAGTTCCGGGAACCCGATGATGACGGAAGCAGGATATTCCTCATCCGGGACCATGAAGGGCTTGAAATTGCGGGTGGTCTTGATGGCACTGTCCTGTTTGGCGAAGGGTTCGCTCTCCGGACCGCCCAGCAGCATGGGTTCCCCTTCCCGGGGAACGAACACCGCCCCGGACTCGAACTGGGGACACCAGCCGGTGAGGTACCAGCCGTTGCCGATGTTGAACTCGTCATAATAGACCAGAACCGCATCCAGATCCTGTTTTTTCATGATTTCGCGGACGCCGGCAAGATGCGCGGCACTGATTTCTGCAGGCATGAATCCCATGGCATACTCCTTGTTTTGATTGACGGAAAAAATATTTTTAACTTTTCTATGTTAAATATAGCATCCCATGATCTTTTTTCAAGTCTGTTCAAAAAAGTTTTTCCGGAGGAACACTTGTATTTTTTGAGATGTTATATTATATTATAACATGTTATATCAAAGGCAGGAAAGGCGGAATCTGTGAAAACCTGCAGTTTGAAAGATGTGGCGCAGGCGTGCGGTGTCAGTGTCATGACCGCCAGCCGGGCATTCCGCGAAACAGCGGTGATTCTTCCGGAAACCCGGGATAAAATTCTGGAAACGGCGGAGAAAATGGGGTATCGTTACTCTCAGCGGAGAGGGCGGACCGCCCGCGAGGACACTGCCGGACTTCAGCAGGTTCAACTGATCTTCGGCAACGCAGACAACCGGATGTATTATTTCCACATGAGGCTTCTGACCTCTCTGGAGCAGCAGCTGGCCCAATCCGGTCTGGAGTGTCTCATCCGCACCTGCAACGGCAACTACCCCATTTTCGTGCGGCTTCTGGACCGCGTCAGAAAAGATCAGAGTGTAGGCACGTTCATCCTCGGATCCTTCATGCAAAATCAGCTGGAAACGCTTCTGGATACCATCCCGGACGCGATCCTGATCGACAACTGGGCTCCCCGGAGCATTTCACGGAAATTCACATCGATCTCATTTGACAACCGGAACGCGGCGTTTCTTGCAGCCGGACACCTCTATGAACGGGGACGGAAGAAAATTCTCCTGATCTGCGGACAGGAAAATCACTTTTTCACTCAGGAAATGATCCGTGGGTACCGGGATGCATCCGGCGCGGCAAACCTCCCCTTTGACCGGCGCTGCATCCGTTATACGGATTTTTCCGCTGCGGGAGCCGCTGCGGTCATGCGCCAAGTCCTTGAAGAAGGACTGGATTTCGATGCGGTCTTCACCAACGATGAAATGGCCACCGGCGTTTACCGGGTGCTGTACGAAAAAAAACTCAGGATCCCGGATGATATTGCCGTCTGCGGGTGCGATGACCTGCCCATCGGGGGACAACTCTTCCCGAGCCTGACCACGATTTCCCTGAACTACAACGATCTGGCCGCCTATGCGGTGCAGAATCTGCTGGGCAGGGATCAGCGCTCCGTCTATCCAGAGATCCGGCTGCCGGTCACCCTCTGTCCCCGGAGCAGCACATGACCCGTCCCTTCCGTCCCGCGCAAAATTCCGGTTGCAGCTGTGCGCCCTGCCGGGCGCACAAAAAAAGATCCCTGCACCAACAAGGATCCGGCTGCTCCGCAAAGACTTTTTTCAGAGGATCGCCAGAAGCTCCACATCAAAAATCAAAGTCGCCATGGGAGGAATGCTGCTGCCTGCACCATGTTCCCCGTAGGCCAGCTGAGGCGGGATGAAAAAGCGGTACTTGCTCCCCACAGCCATCAGCTGCAGACCTTCCGTCCAGCCGGAAATGACCTGAGCAAGACCGAACTCCGCAGGGTCGCCGCGACTTACGGAACTGTCAAACACCGTCCCGTCCAAAAGTTTCCCTGTGTAATGCACCCGCACGGTATCCGATGCGGCGGGACGCTTGCCGGTCCCCTCGCTGATCACCTCGTACTGAAGACCGCTTGCAGTGGTTCTGACCCCCGCTTTTCTGCCGTTTTCTGCAAGAAAGGCATCGCCTTCGGCCTTCATCTTCGCCCCTGCCTCTGCGGCACGGGTCTGGGCCGCAGACCGCATCTTCTGCTGGCAGAGCTGCATGGCCGCCTGATACTCTTCGTGCGAGAGTTTCGGCGTTCCGGCCAGCAGGTCACGCAGACCGGAAACCACCAGATCCATATCCGGCGTCAGAGGCATGCCCTGCAGATATTCGGCCACGTTGATTCCAAGCGCATAACTGATGCGCGCATTTTCGTCTTTCAGAAAATCTTCCATCTCACTCTCCAATAATCTTTACCAGGACCCGCTTGGAACGTTTCCCGTCAAACTCTCCGTAAAAGATCTGCTCCCACGGTCCGAAATCCAATTTGCCGCCGGTGACCGCCACCACCACTTCACGGCCCATGATCTGGCGTTTCAGATGCGCATCGGCATTATCCTCAAATCCGTTGTGTGCATACCGGTCATAAGGCTTCTCCGGAGCCAGACGCTCCAGAAACTGCTCAAAATCTCCGTGAAGCCCCGGTTCATCATCATTGATGAACACCGAGGCGGTGATATGCATGGCATTGCACAACAGAAGCCCTTCCCGGATCCCGGATTCGGCAAGGCATGCCTCCACCTGGGGCGTAATATTCAAAAATGCCCGTCTGGACGGCACCCGGAAAAACAACTCTTTTCGGAAACTCTTCATCATTTGCCGCAGCACTTCTTGTATTTTTTACCGCTGCCGCAGGGACAGGGATCGTTGCGTCCGACCTTGGCTTCATTGCGGTGATACGGCATCCGCACGGGGACCTCTTCCTGCGGTTCGCTCTGAGCCTCCGCCCCCTGTCCCAGCACGGGATCCTGAACCGAAATGGTCCGGGACGGGTCAAACTCATCAAAGTTCTGCTGCAGAAAATCCTGCGGCATGGTGCGAAGCAACTCCTGCATTTCATCGTAGGAAACAATATGCAGCCGGAAGAGATTCCCCATCACTTCGTGATAGATCCGGTCCATCAGCACCTTGAAGATATCGTAAGCTTCATTCTTGTACTCCACCAGCGGATCCTTCTGCGCATAGACCCGCAGAGAGATATTTGCCCGCAGTCCGTCCATGGCGTACAGGTGCTCCTGCCACAGACGGTCAATGGCATCCAGGATCATGTGCCGCTCAAGATACCGGGTCTGTTCCTCGTCCATCCCCTCGCTCTGCTGCATGTAGGCGCTTTCCAGCCGGTCCACGATCTGCAGTGTGAGTTTCTCCGGATCCGTGAGCCGGCCATCGGTCAGCCCCTCGGTGAAATCTTCCGGCTTGAATCCGATGGGGCAGACGCTGTTGAGATACGCCGCCACATTCTCCCCCCGGAAACGCTGGGTCTCATCCTGTTTGGGATCAACCTCGCCGGCCTTGATGACCTCCTCTTCCACCACCTGCTCAATAATACCGAAGAGAATGTCGTGGGGATTGTCCGACATCAGGGTATCCTTGCGGAGCTTGTAGATGATCTCGCGCTGCTTGTTCATCACATCATCGTACTCGAGGGTGCGCTTGCGGATGGAGAAGTGCTGCTGCTCCACCCGGCGCTGAGCCGTCTCAATGGAGCGGTTCAGCCACGGATGCTGCAGTTCCTCCCCCTCTTCCAGCCCGAACCGGTCAAAAATCTTCACGATCCGGTCGGAACCGAAGAGCCGCATGAGGTTGTCCTCCAGCGAAACATAGAATTTCGAGGACCCGGGGTCCCCCTGCCGGGAACAGCGGCCCCGCAACTGGCGGTCGATCCGCCGGGCATCGTGCCGGGAACTTCCGATCACATGCAACCCGCCCAGTTCCGCAACGCCCTCCCCAAGCTTGATGTCGGTACCGCGTCCGGCCATGTTGGTGGCCACCGTGACCGCCCCCTTCTGACCGGCTTCGGCAACAATCTCGGCTTCCCGCTGGTGATTTTTTGCATTCAGAACATTGTGCGGGATATTCCGCATCCGGAGCATACGGCTCAAAATCTCGGAATCATCCACGGAAATCGTTCCCAGCAGCACCGGCTGTCCCTTTTGGTGCCGCTCGACAACCTCATCCACCACGGCGTTGAACTTTTCCCGCCGGGTCTTGAAAATGGAGTCGTTCTCGTCCTTGCGGATGCAGGGGCGGTTGGTGGGGATCACCGTCACATCCAGCTTGTAGATCTGGTGAAATTCCGCAGCTTCCGTCTCCGCCGTACCGGTCATGCCGGCCAACTTGTCATAAAGCCGGAAGTAATTCTGAATGGTGATGGTAGCCATGGTCTGGGTCTCGGGCTCGATCTCCACATTCTCCTTGGCCTCCAGCGCCTGATGCAGACCATCGCTGAAACGGCGCCCCGGCATGAGACGGCCGGTATGCTCGTCCACGATCAGCACCTTGCCGCCTTGGACCACATAATGATAGTCCTTCTCAAAGAGGCAGTAGGCCTTGAGCAGCTGCGAGAGATCGTGAAGCCGCTCGCTCTTCTGCAGAAATTTCTCCTGAAAAGTCTTTTTGTTCTCCAACCGCTGTTCCGGGGTGAAATTCTCATCATTTTCGATCTTGTGAAGTTCCTCCACCAGATTCGGCACGATAAAGGCGTCCGGGTCTTCCGGCGAGATCTCCTTGCGCCCCTTTTCCGTCAGATCCGCCTCATTCTGCTTCTCGTCAATGCAGAAGAAGAGGACACTCTGGACCTCCTGAAGCATCCCCCGGTTGTTGTCGCTGCGGACAAAACTCTCGAATTTCTCCAGCTCCTTGACGATCTCGCCATTCTCCAGCACACGCAAGAGCTGTTTGTGGGTCGGCATGCCGAATTTGACCTGCAGTAGTTTGGTCAGAGCCTCATCCCGTGCCTCACCGGTCACCCCGGATTCCAGTGCCTCCCTTGCTTCTTTGGCCAGCCGGGAACAGAGGAGATTCTGCTTGTTGTAGAGGTCGTTCACCGCTCCGCGCAGTTCCGCATACTGATTCCCTGCCATGGGCACGGGACCGGAAATAATGAGGGGCGTCCGCGCTTCATCGATCAGAATACTGTCCACCTCGTCGATGATGGCAAAATAGTGATCCCGCTGCACCATCTGGGCGGCCTCCATGGCCATACCCATATCTCGCAGGTAGTCAAACCCGAACTCGCTGTTGGTCCCGTATGTAATGTCGCAGGCGTACTGTTCCCGGCGCTCGGCGGAGTTCATGGTGTTCTGCAGACAGCCCACCGTCAGCCCGAGATAACGGTAGAGGTACCCCATCCACTCGCTGTCCCGGCGGGCCAGATAATCGTTGACCGTGACCAGCTGGCAGTTCCGACCGGTCAAAGCATTGAGATACAACGGCAGAGTGGCCACCAGGGTTTTTCCCTCGCCAGTGGCCATTTCCGCAATGTTTCCCCGGTGAAGAGTCAGGCCGCCGATAAGCTGGACGNNNATGCCACCGATGAGCTGGACGTCAAAGGGAACCATGTTCCACACCAGCGTCTGTCCGCAGACCTCCACCTCGGTCCCCACCAGCCGGCGGCAGGCGTTCTTGACTGCGGCAAAAGCCTCGCACATAATGTCATCCAGAGTCTCTCCCCCGGCCAGGCGCTCCTTGAATTCCGCCGTCTTGGCCTTCAATGCAGCCTCATCCAGCTGCTGATATTCAAGTTCCAGCTGATTGATCCGGGCGATCAGGGGCCGCATCCGGCGGATATCCCGCTGGGACTTGGTACCGAAAATTTTTTTCAAGATTGAAACAAACATTTTTCTGTCCTTTTAAAACATGAAAGAAAGCCTGAGTTCTTGAGCTCGGCTTTCTTCCAACATCATCCGAAACCGGACCGGCAGGAAAAATTGTCAGCCGGCTCCGCGGGCCGCCCCCGGATCATCACCGTCCGGGAAAATGTACCCTCCTCCTCAGCGGAAGGTATCCGGCGAAGACGGTTCGATCCACAAATGGAAATCCACCTGCCGGTCCCCGTATTTCAGCGTGATCAGCGTATTGAGCCGGGTCAGCAGAAGCGCATAAGGGATCTTCACCGACCCGCCGGCGACATTCACCGACACATTGCTGTCTCCAAGAACATCTTCCGAGTCGCGGATCGCCGCCACCAGATTCATCATCCGGACCAGTTTATCCTTCAGATCGCTGTCCAAAGCATAAGTCCGGTGACACTTGGGACAGACCGCCTGAAAATCCCGGGAAGCCACATCACTCAAATTGAACTTGACGACCCCGTCGCAGCCATCATCCAGACACTGAAAATCTATCTGCGCTTTGGCACCAAGCGCCGTTGCACCGTTTGTCATATTCCGAGCCTTTCGACTTATTACTTATTCAGCGTTCTCAAAAAGGATTTTCAGGATGGCAGCTTCATTCGGGGTCCCGGAAGTCAGACGGCTCAGAAGTTCCGGATTGCGGAGCTTACGGGACACACTGCCTAAGAGCTGCAGATAGGCTTCCGGATTTTCGTCCGGAGCCACGGTAAAGACCACCACCCGTACAGGCTGGCCGTCCTGGCTCTGATAGTCCGCAATGGGAGTTTCCGTCACGCCGACGATCACAATGGGATGGGGGATGTCGTTCACACGGATATGGGGAAGTGCCAGTCCGTTGCCGACCCCGGTAGTCATCATCTGTTCACGTTTCCAGGTCAGACGGTAGATCATGTCCTGATTCAGCTTCGTCAGTTCGGCAGCCTTGGGAATCAATTCATCCATGATCTCCAGTTTGGTCTTGCCGTGCAGCACCACAACGGAATCTTCGCTGATGAAATTGGTGAACTCGTACTTCATGAAAACCTCTGCGTTCTTACTTTATTTGGATATCGTTTTGCATATTATACATGCGTTTCAGGAATTTGCAAATGCGCCGAACCGTTTCAGCAGACTTTTTTTCGGAAAAGTCCGCCGGTCCACTCCTTTTCGGTACACTCTTCCAGCAATTCCAGCCCCAGATCCTGATACGCTTCGGCAAGCGGCCGGAATTCCTCCGTCAGGATCCCCGCCAGAGCAAGAAGCCCCCCGGGCTTCACCCAGCTGGTGATATTCTTCCGGTAGGCCTTCAATAAATGCCCGAGGATATTGGCCGCCGCGAAATCATACCCGCTGTCCCGGAAATTTGCGGCATCCCCGGTTTCAGCCCGGAATGTCAGAGCGTTCAGGGAGAAATTTTCATTGGCCACCGCCACGGCATCCGGGTCGAAATCAAAAGCCCGGACGGGCTTGTACCCCAGCTTGGCAGCCCCGATGGAGAGAATCCCGGACCCGCATCCGGCATCCAGAAAGGAGCCCCCCTCCCCCGCATATTTTTCCAGCATCCGGAGACAGAAGGCCGTGGTGGCGTGCTGGCCGGTGCCGAAACTCATCCCGGGATCGATCTCAATGACGCAGTCGCCTTTCCGAGCCTCGTATTTCAGCCACGACGGCTTGATGATCAAGTGCTCCGAAAGGTGCAGCACCGGGAAATATTTCTTCCACACTTCCGCCCAGTCTTCACGCTTCAGCTCAAAATATTCCGGGGAACTTATTTTCACCCCCAGAGTTCGCCATTCCGGCACTGCAGCGGCAAGCCGGGCGAAATTCTCCCGGCCTTCCGCTTCCGTTTCCGCATAGACGGTCTGAAAAGTCCGGTGTTCCTCCCGGTTTTCCCAGGTGCTGTACTGCATATTCAATGCGGAAAGGAATTCCGGCACGATCTCGAAAGAGTCCGATTCATCGCACATCTTGCAGCAGTAGAGGAGATCCGGCATCATGATTTGTCCTCAGCAGTAAAAGGATTTCCGGAGCGCCCAGAGTCCCAGCGCCGGATTGCTGATGTAGAAAATCTCCTCGCCATTGACCGTATTGAAGCCGTCTTTCAAGGTGGATACCTGATAGCGCTCCATCATCTCCTGCAGATCGGCGGTGGCAAACCCCACACTTTCCACTTCCACCCGGGAAATTTCCGGTCCCGGACAGTAGGTAATGCGGAAGCGCCCTTCGCTTGAGCCGTGGATCAGATGGGCCGCCGCGCCCAGACTGGAACGGAGGTCCTCGTTTTCCGCCACCATTTTGAGGGTGTTTGGAGTCCCTTTGTAGCCATATTTGCGGATCATCCGGTCATTGCCGGGATCCTCCCCGAACTCTTTGAGACCGGGAGCCAGAATGATCAGGTCGCCATCGTCGGCAATGGCCATCCGGGTACGGTAAACGGCTTTGTTTCCAAGCCAGGTGCTCTTGAATTCCTCCGGATCAAGATAAACGATGACTTTCTTGAGAGGCCTGTCCAGCAGCACCAGATTGGCGTCCACCGCCAGTTTGGAAGCATGTTCAAAAGCATCGGCGCCGCGGCCGGAGAAAAATCCCCGCATGGCCATTTGACCGGTGGATTCGTCCTTGGACATGACCGTCAGCATATAGACAATGGGGCGGTCGGCGAGGTAAGTATCCACGCCGTAGTTGAAGAGCCGCCGAACGGGAGAATCCGCATGCCCCATAATGGTTTCAAGGTTGGACACGGCACCGAGGAAGTGGGACTTGTTGATGATATCCGATCCGCCGACCCCCACCATGATGTTTTTGGTGTAATTGGCCATGCCAACCACTTCGTGAGGAACCACTTGACCGATGGAGAGGATGAGGTCCCAGTCCTCAAAGAGAATCTTGTTGGCGGCGATCTCCACTTCGTAATCCAGTTTTCCCCTGGAGAGTTCCCGGATAAAATCTGACGAAGCCTTGCCCAGATTCACCACATCGTTGCGCCAGTCGTGAACACGGAAGAGACTGCGGGGGATCCTGTCCCCGAACATGAGGGACAATTCCTTTTCGCCCATGGGGCTGTGGGTGCCGAGTGCGGGCATAATGGCGATCTCACAGGAATCCTTGTAAGCATCGTAAATCATATTGGTGATTTTGCCGGCCTGCGAATTGAGGCGGGTATGGTCGGGGGGCAGGAGGAGGAGACGTTTCAAAGTTTTACCCTCAGCGGCCTTGCGGACGGTTTCAAGAACCATGGCCCGCAGTTCCTCATCGCTGATCGCGATATTCAGCCCGGCCTTTTCAGCATAAATCGACATGACTACACTCCTTTGTTTGGATTATTTACAATACAATAGCACATATTCTCCGGGATGCAACAGAAAAACATTGCCCCGAAATCAGCTGCGGACACGGACTTTGATAACATGGGGGATTTTCCTTAGAAACTTTCCGTTTTCATAAACTCCGCCAGCGCTTCGCGCCAGTCCGGCATGGGCGGCAGCCCCGTGATCCGGAGCATCATTTTGTCCAAACGCGAGTTTTTCGGACGAGGAGCGGGACGCGGAAACTCATCCGTGGTACAGGGGATGATCTTCTGATCCTTGCCCGCTATGCGGAAGATTTCAGCGGCAAATTCCGCCCAGGTCGCTTCCCCCTCACAGGTCATGTGAAACGTGCCGACGAGTGCGCGACGCTCGAGAATGTTCCGCAGCTGACGCGCAACGGCAGTCGTCGAAGTCGGATTCCCGTGCTGATCCGCCACCACTTTCAACGCCGGGCGGGTCCCGTCCGCCAACTTCATCATGGCATGAACGAAACTCGGACCGCCGTGGCCGTACAGCCATGAAATGCGGCAGATCACATGATCGGGACAATGATTGCGGATGACTTCTTCTCCGGCAAATTTGCTTTTCCCGTAAATGGTGTTCCCGCCGTTGGGCTTGTCAAATTCGTTATAGGGGCGGTCCGCATTTCCTTCAAAAACATAGTCGGTGCTGATGGCAATGAGCCGGACCTTGTGCCGGTTGCAGGCTGCCGCCACATTTGCGGTTCCGAAAGCATTAAGCTTATATGCAAAATCGACCTCGGACTCACATTTATCGACCGCAGTCATCGCGGCACAATGGATCACGGCATCCGGGGCGGCTTTCGCAAGAAACACGTCAAAACCGGCCGGATCGGTGATATCCGCTTCCGGCAAGTCGGCGATGATAAGTTCATGCTCGGAGAACTCCTCCTGAAGCGTGCGCCCCAGCATGCCTTTGCCGCCAGTGATCAGGATTTTCATTTTATTCCTCCCAGGGTTCAATCTCTGAAAGTGCCGGCAATACCGTGTCTTTCGGAGACAGGATCCAGGCAGACGGGGTAACGCGCCAGTCAATACCGATTGTCGGATCATCAAAACGGATTCCGCGTTCGGCGGACGGCATGTATTTGTTATCGCATTTGTAGGCAAAGATCGCATCTTCGCTCAGGACGGTAAATCCGTGAGCGAAGCCGCGCGGGATAAACAGCTGACGTTTGTTTTCTGCGGAAAGCTCCATGGCAACGTACTTGCCGAAAGTGGGAGAGCCTTTGCGGATATCCACTGCCACATCAAGCACGACACCGGCAATGACGCGCACCAGTTTGGCCTGTGTGTAGGGCGCCGCCTGAAAATGCAGTCCGCGCAAAACACCGAATTTGGATTTCGACTCGTTATCCTGGATAAAATCGCAGGAGATCCCGGCAGACTCAAAAACGGCTTTGTTCCATGTTTCAAAAAAATATCCGCGCGCATCGCCGAAAATTTTCGGTTCTACAATCAATACGTCTGGAATTTCTGTTGGTATGACATTCATTCTTCAATCATCTTCATCAAATATTTTCCATACCCCGTCTTCATCAGATCCTTGCAGCTCTCACGGACCTGATCCTTCGTCATCCATCCATTCTGATAGGCGATCTCCTGCAGGCAGGCAACCTGCAGACCCTGGCGCGTTTCAATCGTACGGATGAAGTTGCCGGCATCCAGCATGGCATCATGAGTACCTGTGTCAAGCCACGCGTAGCCGCGGCCCAAACGTTCCACCTGAAGTTCTCCCCGCTTCAGATATTCCTGATTGACGGTTGTGATCTCCAGTTCTCCGCGTGCGGAAGGTTTGATGTTTTTAGCGATCTGAACAACATCGTTGTCGTAAAAATACAATCCCGTCACGGCATAGTTGGATTTCGGTTTCGCCGGTTTTTCCTCAATGGAAAGCGCCTTGAAATCCTTATCGAATTCCACCACGCCGAACCGTTCCGGGTCACTGACGTAATAGCCGAAAACGGTTGCGCCCCTCTTCTGTTCCGCAGCACGGCGGACCATGGTGCCAAGATTGGCTCCGTAGAAGATATTATCACCCAGGACCAGTGAGACCGTATCATTTCCGATGAATTTCTCACCGATCAGAAACGCCTGTGCCAGACCGCCGGGAAATGGCTGAACTTCGTAAGAAAATTTCACGCCGAACCGGGAACCATCGCCCAGCAGGCGCTGGAAACTCGACTGATCCTCCGGCGTGGTAATGATCAGGATCTCACGAATCCCCGCCAGCATCAGCACACTGATCGGATAATATACCATCGGTTTATCATAAACAGCCAAAAGCTGCTTTGAAACGCCGCGCGTAATGGGATGAAGACGCGTTCCTGCGCCGCCTGCAAGTACAATACCTTTCATAGACTCAATCTCCTGTTCCAAGTCGTTCCATTTTATACGAACCGTTCAGCACATGGGCACACCAGTCATCTTTGTGATCCAAGTACCAGAGAACGGTTTTACGAATACCCGATTCAAAGGTTTCCTGAGGCTTCCAGCCAAGCTCACGGGCGATCTTCGAGGGATCAATGGCATAACGCAAATCATGGCCCGGACGGTCCTTCACATGCACGATCTGTCCGGAATAAGGCTTGCCGTCCCTGCGGGGACGCAGCTCATCCAGAAGAGAACAGATCGTTTTGACGACATCAATGTTTTTCTTTTCATTATGTCCGCCAATGTTATAAGTTTCACCTGGAACTCCTTCCGTTGCCACAAGATAGAGTGCCCGTGCATGATCTTCCACATACAGCCAGTCGCGGATCTGCAAACCCTCGCCATATACGGGGAGGTCCTTGCCATCGAGTGCATGCAGAATGATCAGCGGGATCAGTTTCTCGGGGAAGTGATACGGTCCGTAATTGTTGGAACAGTTTGTCACGATCGTCGGCAGCCCAAAGGTCCGGCGCCATGCGCGGACAAGGTGATCGCTGGACGCCTTGGACGCACTGTAGGGCGAACTCGGAGCGTACGGAGTCGTCTCACGGAAAAAATCTTCCGGACCATTCAGATCGCCATAGACTTCATCGGTGGAGATATGGTGAAACCGGAAAACTTTTTTCGCCTCATCGCTGAGGGTATGGAAATATTTCCGGGCCGCCTCAAGAAGTGTATAAGTCCCGACGATGTTCGTCTGAATGAATTCGCCGGGACCGTCGATGGAACGGTCCACATGGCTTTCCGCGGCCAGATGCATGACATGCGTCGGTTTGAATTCGGCAAATACGCGGTCGAGTTCATTTTTGTCGCAGATGTCAACTTTTTCAAAACGAAAGCGGTCGGACGTTGCGATGATGGCCAGATTTTCGAGATTTCCGGCATAGGTGAGTTTGTCAACAACACACACCGCATCCGCCGTGTCGTTGATGATGTGACGGGCGACAGCGGAACCGATGAAGCCCGCTCCTCCTGTAACGATAATTCTACGCATATAAACTCCTTGTTTGTGAAAAATAACAGTTCATATTGGAAGCCCTTACTAAGCTATCGACAACATCAGATCTTGAAAGAAAATCGACTATATTTCGTAAAGCCCGGATAAAAATAGGGACCGATATGGAACCCTTTAGGGTACCTCTAAAAATTCAAACGGATGGATTTGCGGGACAATGGGGGAAAAGATGCAAAATGGGATTTTGAGGCTGCTACCCAAAGTGGTAACAGCCGAAAAG
>DCGO01000098.1 GCA_002314605.1 Lentisphaeria bacterium UBA1776
TTTTCATAAAACGACGAAGAGGCAATAATTCATTTCCTGCGCGCTGGATGGGCGCTGCTGTTATATTGTGAGCGGCGGCAAAGATCTGCTTACGATACAGGAATACTCCGACATAAAAATCATTACGGTCGCAGAATTTTTGGTTCTTCTTCAACAAGTCCAATAACAGGACTCTTACAGCCATTGGGGGGGGAATGAAGTTATGGCGATTTTGCCAACTCGACACAACTTTGGCTGAGGACAGGCGTTCGGGTCTCTCAAAGGAGGGCGTTTTTCATCCTCATGCAAAGATTGGGAAAATATAGCAAATCCTTCCATTTCTCCTTGACTTTCCACGAAAAAAGTGTATAATAAAACCAAACAGTTGCTTTTTATCAACCATAATCTCCGGGGGAGGAAAAAATGCCTTTGAAGGAAAAGATCGATTCGGTGGAGAAGCTGGAGAAATTTTTGGCCGAACCGTCCGCGAAACTGGTGGAGATGATGAAGCGTCTGGACGGGGACATCATCATCCTCGGCATTGCCGGGAAAATCGGCGTCAGTCTGGGTCTGCAGACAGAGGAAGCCATCCGCCGGGCCGGGGTGGACAAAAAAGTCTATGGGGTGGCCCGTTTTTCCAGGCCGGAGGAGCGGGCCAAGCTGGATGCCGCCGGGGTCATCACCATTGCCTGTGACCTGATGGAGCGCGAAGAGGTCGCCAAACTCCCGAAGGTCAAAAACGTGATCTTCATGGCCGGACGGAAATTCGGGACCCAGGGCAGCGAATCCGTGACCTGGGGCATGAATGTCATCGCGCCGACGCTGACGGCGGAACACTTCCGGGAAAGCCGGATCGTGGCTTTTTCCACCGGGTGTGTTTATCCCCTGTGTTCGGTTCAGGAGGGGGGCTGCACCGAGGAGGTCGCTCCGGCACCGGTGGGAGAATACTCCCAATCATGCCTCGGACGGGAACGCATTTTTCAGTATTATGCGGAAAAGTACCACACGAAACTTCTGCTTTTCCGACTGAACTATTCTGTGGATCTGCGTTACGGCGTGCTGGACGACATCGGCCGGGCAGTCTGGGAAGGGCGCCCCGTCAGCAATACGGTGGGGTATTACAATGTGATCTGGCAGGGGGATGTGACGGAAACGGCGCTGCTCGCGTTGGAGCTGGCTTCAGATCCCTGCGAAATTCTGAACGTGACCGGTCCTGAAACCGCCGGGGTGGAAGCTACGGCCATCCTTATGGGCAAGCTTATGGATAAACCGGTAAAATTTCAGGTGGAAAAACCGGGAGAACTCAATTACCTCAACAATGCCGGCAAAATGTTCCGGCTCTTCGGTTATCCGAGAGTGAGTCTGGACGAACTCATCCGCCTGCAGGCCGAGTGGATCAGAAACGGCGGTCCTTCCATCGGAAAACCCACGCATTTTGAAGTCAACAACGGGAAATTTTGAAGATGAAAAAAATTTGTGACATTGATGCCGATGTTCTGGCGGCGGTCAGCCGGGGCGTTGCCATCCCGGCACAGGTCCTGGCGCTGAATGAAGACCGGACTTTTGCACCCAAATACCAGAGGGCCCTCTGCCGCTATTTCATCGACTGCGGTGCGGGAGGCATTGCCGTGGGGGTCCACTCCACCGAGTTCGCCATCCGGGACCCGGAGATCGGTCTTTTCAAGCCCGTTCTCCGGGAAACGGCAGGATTCATCGACGAATGGTGTCACCGTCAGGGAAAAAAGATCCTGAAGGTCGGCGGTGTTTGCGGCCGCACGGGTCAGGCATTGGCGGAAGCAGGATTCGAGGAAGAGTGCGGCTACGATGCGGTGCTTCTCTCCCTTGCGGCATTCAGGAGCGACACGCCGGAAGTCATGCTGGAACACTGTCGGAAAGTGGCGGAAGTGATGCCGCTGATCGGTTTTTATCTTCAGCCGAGCGTGGGTGGGAGGCTCCTGCCCTTTGAGTTCTGGCGGGAATTTGTGAAGATCGAAAACGTGCTGGCCATCAAAATGGCACCCTTCAACCGCTACTGCACGCTGGATGTGGTCCGGGCCCTGGCCGAATCGGGACGGGACGACATTACCCTTTACACCGGCAATGACGACAATCTTCTCATCGATCTCCTGAGCGAGTATGAAATCAACGGCCGGAAGATGCGGATCAAAGGAGGTCTTCTGGGCCACTGGAGCTGCTGGACCCGGAAAGCGGTGGAGCTGCTGGACGAACTCCATGCCCTGATCGACAGCGGGAACCCCATCCCGCCGGAATTGCTGACCCGGGCCATCCGGATCACCGACTGCAATGCGGCGTTTTTTGACCCGGCCCACGGTTTTGCCGGATGCATTCCGGGGCTGCACGAAGTCCTGCGCCGTCAGGGGCTCCTTCCCGGAATCTGGTGTCTGGATCCCGCCGAAACCCTCTCTCCGGGGCAGGCGGAAGAGATCACCCGGGTCCATGACGCCTACCCTGATCTGCATGACGATGACTTTGTGGCCGCTAAACTCGCCAAGTGGATGGCGGACTGACGGCAATGCAGGAGCGTGCTCAGAAAACCCGCTCGCAGATCCTTGCTGCGGCCACAGCGCTCTTTTCCTCCCGGGGGCTGAACGGCGCCACGGTGGACGAGATCGCCGCCGCCGCCAAGGTCAATAAACAGCGGATCTACGCCTATTTCGACTCCAAAAACAAACTTTTTGAAGCGGTCCTGCTGGATGTTTTTGAAAGGGTGGAACTCTTTTCCCGGAAAACCGTGGCGGAGGCGGCACGCCATCCTGAAAAGATCACGGAAATCGTGATCCGGGGATTTCTGACGGTCCATGCCGTCCATCCGGACTTGTGGCGGCTGCTGGCCTGGGCGAATCTGGAGGGGCCGCAATGCACCGGGGCGCTGAATCAGGTGCGGAAAAAAGAGAACGATGAGCTGCGGATTTTGTATCACAAGGCGGTAACGGCAGGACTGCTCCGGCCGGTCAGCTTCGAGATCTGGCTCTTCACGCTTCTGGCGGTCACCTGCTTCCGGTATTCCAATGCCCTTACCCTGTCCCATACCATCGGGATCCCGGAACCGGGCCGGAAGTTCGAGCAGGAGCTTGCCCGGGAACTGAACTGCCTTTTTATACCGGGGGACTCTGCGGGAAATTCCGATTGAGCAGACTTGTCCGCCATTGACTTTTGTTTACGGATACAACAGAATCAGGAGAAATTTTATGAGTAGTAATTGTCCGAAAATTTTGTGCGGCTATCTCCCGTTTTTCACAAACCGACGAAGAACCAAATTTTTTCTTCTTCCAGCACTGGAAAAAGTGGGTCCTTCGGGAATTTTTGTGGG
>DCGO01000138.1:0-5555 GCA_002314605.1 Lentisphaeria bacterium UBA1776
TCACGCTTTGCAGACTTTCCCCGGTGGCCGCAAGCCGCCGGAATGAATTTTTAGAGGTACCCTATAATGCTGGTTATCAGAAAACACGGAGTTTAGGGTTCAACCGTCTGCTGCCGGATTTCCTGGAAAAACTGGAAAGCTGCATTCCCTGCCGATCACAATATCCGGCAATCGGCAGGGTTCCATTGCGCTTTCAGAAAGCCTGATCGGCCCTGCCGGGACCCTGAAGCGGAACACCGTACAGCCGGATCTCGCGGATAAGCGCCCGTCCCCGGACAGTGAACTTGAGTTCCAATATCCGGGAGACCCAGGAAGGCCGGAGCCGCAGGTCCAGACGGGGAATGCCGTTTTCCGTCAGGACGCCGCCCCGGACCGTATCCTTTCCGCAAAGTGCCGTCACCTCCAGATCCGCTGATCTCTCCGGCAGGATCTCCACCCGGACCGCCCGGACCTTTTCCCTGGGGAGCGGCAAACGGATCACTCCTGCGGCACCGGCAGTATCCTCCGGCAAAATGGGCGCGATCTGCAAAAGTCCGTCCGACCGGATGCGGAAATACGGATCCCCCGGTTCCGGCAGGGGTTCAAACCCCAGTTGCGGCCAGCTTTTTCCGCTCCAGGTGCGGATCAATTGATACGCTTCCGGCGGGATCTCCATAAGTTCCGCCGACGGCATTTCCGCCATATCCTGGTGGAAAAACTCCCCCGGTACTGCCAGCACCACCACCGGACGGTTCACAAGACACGCATTTCCGGCAACGGCAAGATCGTTGGCAAACAGACTGCCGTTTCCTGAACAGGGCCGGAAATCCGTTTCCATGCCGGGAATGGAAACACGTTTTCCGAAGATCAGTGCCCGCGGCCCCGGCTGGGGACAGCGTTCCCGGATCCGGCGATTCAGGTTTTTCTGTTTACGGTCCAGCGGGTCCAGCATTTCAATCCCGGTCCGGTTCAGTTCCTGCCGCATCTGATAGAGATACGGATCCGGGTGGTCTGCCGGGTGAAGCCGGATAAATTCCCGTTCCGCCGCCGAGGGTACCCGCAAAAGAATGAAATCCGTCCCGCGTTCCTGCAGAAAATCGTGGATCTGTTTGAGCGCGGGCTCAAGATTTCCGAATGCCCCGTGAGAAATAACTTTGCCGATCCGGCTGGTCCGGTTGAAGGTTTCCCGGGCGGGATACAGTGCCTCGCTCCACGCTTCGGCTCCCCGGTGTTTTTCCAGCTGGATCCGGATTTCCTCCTTGTCAAGCATCATATCCTGCCGCCTTCCGGCGGCGGCGGAAAATGACGTGAGAAGGAATACGAGGACCGGCAACATGAACCGCAGCGGACAATGGATCTGTTTGCAGATGATTTGCATTTGCAGAAATTCCTTAAATATTCCTGGATTAATGTATCACCGTAAACCGTGAAAGGCAAATCTCCCGTCAAATTTTTGTTTTTCTGCTTGTAAAATTGAAAATTGAGGCTTATTGTATTGACCTGAAATAAAAAAGAGAGAATTTGATTTATGCGTTCAGTTTCTGCTGCCCGTCATCGCGCCGGTGATCTGTCTACCCAGTCCAGTCTGCTCATCCGGATTCGTGATCACGAAGAAGCAGCCTGGGACGAATTTTACAGCAAGTACCGTCACATGATCGTCATGATCGGTCGCCGCCACCAATTGAGTGAAGCGGATTGCGAAGATTTGCTCCAGCGGGTCATGCTGGTTTGTTTCCGGCGTCTGCAGTCCTTTGTTTATCAGCCGGAACGGGGCCGGTTCCGGAATTTCATGGCCAGAATCGCCCACAATATTTCCTGCAGCATGCACCGCGGGGCCTGCCGTACCGTACCGGTTAAGGAGACCATTACGGACTATGATGAAGATGTGGACCGCGGGTTCATGCGCGAATACGAGGCGTTCCTGCTGGACCGGGCCCTTGCTGTCCTCCGGGAAGAGATCTCAAGAGAGAATTACAGCGCCTTCGAACTTCTGGTGCTTCAGGAGAAACCGGTGGATGAAGTGATCAGACTGACCGGAAAGCGGGCGGAAACGCTGTATGTCATCCGTCATCGCTGCAATAAAAAGCTTCAGCGGATCTTCCGGGATTTTGAACAGGCGCTGGAACAGCCGGACCGGCGATAACCCGGACCTGGAAAATCACAGTTTTTTCGGTTTCCGGTGAAAGATTTCAGGCTCCGGGTGAAATATATATGGTGGAGTCTATTTGATGCCGAATACGCCGGAGCGTCTTCCTGCGTTTCGGAGGGAGGGAGATTCAGACAGTTTCTGTACCGGGGCCGTTGAGACGGCCCCGGGGCCTTATGTCCCTGCTACCGGGGCAGACCGAAGGCGTCGATGATTTCGTCCACCTGGGCCTGATTGATCGGCTTGAGCTTTCCGATGCGCTTTGCCATGATGATGCACTTGGCTGTGAATTCCCCAACCTCCAGCCGGTCAAAAGCATTGATGAGCGTGGTGCCGGTGGTGAGAAGTCCGCAGTTCTCCACCATGACCACAGGCGTGGATGGCGTCACTTTCGCCGCAATGGCGGAGGTGGTGGAGAAATACTCCCTGGCGCTCAGGAGCGGAATATCCCGGAGCTGGATATAGCTTTCCGGAATCGTCCGGCTGTCCATGGCGGTGCCGGAGGCGGCAAAAGCCATGAGGTACGGCGGACGGGTCATCATAATGGCGTTGATTTCCGGATGGGCCTTGTAGATGGCCCTGCAGAAGGGGGCGGCGGCGGACGGCCTCTTGCCGGCCTGAGCCATGCCGTTGCAGATCCGGACCATTTCCCCCGCATCCAGATACATGGGATCGAAGGCTGCCGGAGTCACCAGAAAATCATCTTCTCCGGGATGGATCCGGGCGGAGAGGCAGGCTGCTCCGCTGAAGAGCAGTCCCTGCCGGTAACAGCGGGCACGGAAATTGGCCAGTTCGTCCCGCAGTTCGCATTCTTCCGGACTCACTGAAGCGGGAATGAACTCGTCCCACTTGGTGCAGTTCAGCCTGGCGGGCAAGTCGTGGACCTCGCCGATGCCGCAGGCATTGATCTGGATCCGGGCCATGTAGTCCAGCGCCTCAAACCGGGCAAATGCCTGAGTGATGGATTTGCCGCACATGACGGCCCCGTGATTTTCCATGATGACCGAGTCGGCGCCTTTTGCAAATTCCGCGGCAATGATCTTTCCCAGTTTTTCGCTGCCGGGAATCTCGTATTTGGCAAAGGCGACTTTGCCGCAGCTCTCCGCCACACCGGGAACCAGATGGGGATCCGGCATGCGCCCCACCAGACTGAAGGCCACCAGCGCCGGCGAATGAGCGTGCAGTACGGCACGGACGTCGCTGCGAAGGGAATAGACCGATCGGTGGAACGGCAGTTCACAGCTTGGTTTGTGCGGACCGATGATTTTTCCGTCCGGCGTCACCTTGATGATATCGTCCGGACGCAGGGTCCCTTTGTCAATGCCGCTGGGGGTGATCCAGATATTTCCCGCATCGTCCTTGATCGAGAGATTGCCGCCGGAGGTGGTGGTCATTCCCAGATCGTAAAGGCGCTTGAGGGTGGATACGAGAATGTTTTTGGGATGGGTGTAATTGCAGTTCATGATTTCACAACTCCTTCCTGCTGCTGAAAATCATCGAATCAATAATATACATCTGGAAAAAAGAAAATCAAAGATTTTCCGGGAGATTCTGGCCTGCCGATTGACCGGAAGGAGCGAAGTGCATGATGACGACGGGGGCCCCGGTGCGGAGCATTGGGGGCGCAGGGGAGGTCCGGGATGTCCGACCGTATTCCCGGGGGAGCCCGTGCTCCCGACACTCCGGTCTTTCGGGCAAGGCGCGACATTTCGAAGCAACGCATTTGCCCCCCTCCCCAAAAAAAACTTGCAGGATTGAAAAAACGGGCTACATTACAGGCGGGATGATGCGGGGAGTGTATTGTCCCCGTGAAAAATCCGGAATTTTATGGAGGAGGGGGGGATCATGAGTTTTTTGGCAAGTGACTGGTTTTTTATTTTACTGCTGCTGATACCGGGGATCATTGCGCTGTATCTCGCAGCGGAGGTCCGCCGGAAGAGGATTCTGCAGCTTTTTTTCGGCGAACGGACCGGAAGGGAGGTCCCCGGAGGAGTGTCGGGGAGCAAACGGTTTGCACGGGGGATGCTGTTCCTTGCCGGCTGCGTGTGTCTGGTGACGGCGGCGGCGCGGCCGTGGTGGGGAACGCATCCGGTGCCGGCGGAGAGTTCCGGCAGGGACATTCTGTTTCTTTTTGATGTGTCAAAGAGCATGCGGTCCACGGATGTGGCGCCGTCGCGTCTGCGCCATGCACGTTATCTGGTCCGGGATCTGGCTGAGGCCAACCGGGGGGACCGTTTCGGACTCATTGCATTTGCGGGGACGGCATATCTGGAGTGTCCCCTGACAGGGGATCTCACAAGTTTTCTCCAGTATGTGGATGAACTGGACACGGACACCGTGCCCCTGGGGGGGACGAATCTTGAACGGGCGCTGGATACGGCGGCAAAAGCGTTTCAGGCGGCGGAGGGAAATTTCCGGGCCATTGTTCTCATTACAGACGGCGATGAACTTGCCGGGGACAGTACCCGGGCGGTGGCGGCATTGAAAGCCAAACACATCCCCCTCTTCATCTTCGGACTGGGGGACCCGCAGGTGCCGGCGCTGGTGCCCATGCCGGACGGGACGCCCATGCGGGACCGTCAGGGCGAACTGGTGCGTTCCAAACTCGGAGAGGAGAAACTCCGGGATCTGGCGCTGGCCACCGGAGGGATTTATGTGAGAAGCAGTGCGGCGGAAAGCGGTATTTCCGCCGTGGACCGGCGGATCAAAAGTCTGGCTCCGGCAGTCAGCAAGTCTGGTATCCGGAGCGTTCCGGTTGAGCGTTTTCCGTATTTTCTCGCGGCGGCGCTGGTTCTGTTTTTTTTGTACTTTCTGATTTCCGAGCGGAAGGCCGGCGTGGTCCTGGTTTTTCTCGCTCTCTCGTGGAACCTCGCTGCCGCTCCGGAAGAGCCGGCAAAGGAGCTGCCGAAACAGCCGCAGTCCGGAGTGCCGGTGCCGGAGGTCCGGTCCACGGACCCGGTGCAGCTTTACAATGACGCCAGAAAGGCACAGACCGCTGCTGATCCACGGGCCACAGAATTGTACGGCAGGGCCATTCAGCTGGGCGAAAAAAGTCCTGGGGTCCGGGCCCGGAGTTTCTTCAACCTGGGGACCGGCATCCATCAGGCGGCGCGGACTGCCATTCAGGAGGGAAAGAAAACGCTGTACAGCCAGCAGCTGGATGCGGCTGGTCAGCAGCTTTCCAGGGCCGCACAGACCCTGAAGGAGGCGGAGCGCCTCTATATACAGGGGCTCGCCCAGGCGGACGAAGGGTTGAAACCCGGGGACAATCTGCAGAAACTTACCGATGACCGGAAGGAGGTGCAGGACCTGCTGAAAAAAATCGAGGAACTCAAGAAACAGCAGCAGCAGGCGCAGCAGAAGACCCAACAGGCCAAGAATCAGAATAAATCCGAAAAGAATCAACAGCAGAATCAGCAGAATCAGCAGA
>DCGO01000138.1:5625-14970 GCA_002314605.1 Lentisphaeria bacterium UBA1776
AATCAGCAGAATCAGCAGAATCAGCCGCAGAAATCTGCACAACAGCAGATGAGAGATGCCCGACAGTCGGCGGAAGATCTGAAGAAGAAAGCGGAGGATCTGAAGCAGAAGGATCTGGCTGACCGCGCAGGAAAAGCCGCCGAAGATATCCGGAAGGCGGAAAAAGCCCGCAGTGAAAACCGGCCGGCCCAGGCGGACAGGCACCTGGATGACGCCCTGAAAAATCTGGCCTCCCCGAATCAGCAGAAGGATCCGAAGCAGGACCGGAAGAATCCTGAAAACAACGGCAAAAAAAAACCTCAGGACAACGGGAAAAAAACGCAGAAAAAGTCCGGAAAGGACGGAAAAGGCGATCCTCTGCAGCCTCAACCGAAACAGGGAGAAAACCCGCCGGAAAAGTCTCCGCCGGATCCGGCGGAGGCCGCACGGCTTCTGGATGAACTGGCCAAACAGGAAAAAGATTTGCGGAAGGTTTTAAAAGAGCAGTCCGGCCGCAAGCGCTATCAGGTCGAGAAAGATTGGTGATGAAATGAAGATGATTTTTGCAATTCTGCCGATATTGCTGGCGGGAGTGATCCATGCGGCGGAGGTGGAGGTCTCGCTGGTGCCGGAAATTCCCATGGCCGGAGAGGCCTTTCAGCTGATCCTCTCCTCCGCCAAAGGGCGTCCGTCGCTGGCCTCCGTTCCGGAAACTCCCGGCGTGAAATGGTATCCGGAGAGCTCCAGCACAGGCTACCGGAATGTCAATGGTCATGTCACCTACACGACCGGTATTCTTCTGATGGCTGAAAAACCGGGGAATTACGCGCTGCCGGGACTGGAGGTCCTGGTGGACCGCAAACGTGTGACCACCTCTCCGATGACCATCCGGATTATTTCTTCCGGCGAGGCACGGGATCTGAAGGCCACCGGCGGAGATGTCCGGTCGGGCTCCGCTGTTTTCGGCAAGATCCGGGTCATGTCGCCCCGGCGGAGTTTTTACCTGGGAGAGGAGGTCCCCCTGCGGCTGGAGATCTTTGTGCGGCATGGCGTTCAGATAACCCGTATGGGCTACCCGGAGATCTCCATCCCCAATGCCGTGTTCAAGGACTACCGCGCGGTCAATCCGGAGAATCCCCGCTTCGGCAAAGCATCGGAAAGAATTCAGACCCGGGGGCACAGCCGCTACAGCGTTATCATGCTTCCATGCGCTTTCCGGTCCATTGCGGCGGGTGCCGCAACGCCGGAAGCCACTGCGATTCTGCAGATTGCGCTGCCGGCAAGTCAACGGCGGCAGGCACGCCGGATGAGCCTTTTTGACGAGGATGACGATGATTTCTTCTCCAGCATGTTCGGTTCTTCCGGACGGCGGGTCGTCCAGCAGAAGATTCAGTTTTCCTCCCCCGGAAAGATCGAGTTTCGTCCGCTGCCGCCGGTCCCGGCGGGAACACAGTTCATCGGACTGCTGGGAAATATCCGGATGCAGTTCGATCTGGAGGGGGCCGATTCTCCCAGGGTGGGTGAGATCATGACCCTGAAACTCAGCCTGAATGGCGCCGGTTCTGCCGAAGTCCTGAAATTTCCGAAATTGGAAATGGAGGGATTCCGGATCTATCCCCCGGAGATCCGCCGGGAGCCTGGGGTTGTGACTGCCGCGTGGCAGCTGATCCCGCTGCGTCCCGGCAAGAGCACCCTGAAACTCAACTTTGCGGTTTTTGATCCCGAAAAGGGAACTTTCAATCCCACCGCTTTTGACAAGACCTTCTCGATCCGTCCCTCGGACCGTCCGCTGCCGGCGGCGGTTGTTTCCGGCGGGACCGCCGAAACGGCGCCTTCCTCCCGGCCGGAACCGGCGGCACACCCGGAAAAACAGCCGGGGAATGCCCTGCTGTACCTTGAGAGATCCCCCGGAAAGACGGTCCGGTATCCGCTGGAAAAAAACAAGTTCCTCTGGATCGTGTTCCTGCTGGCGGGAGGTCCGGCGCTCTGGCTTGCAGGGGAAGTTCTGACCCGCCGCCGGGAACAGCTGGCCGGGTCCGAAACTCTGCGCCGCCGCCGCCGGGCCGAAGCCGCCGCAGGAAAGGTCCTGAAGCGTTTGGACAAAGCCGCAGAGGATGCCCAATGGAACAGAATCATGAATGATGAGGTCCTTCCCCTCCTTGCCGACCGTCTGGACATGGCCCCCGGTTCCACGGCACAGGATCTCGCCGGCAAAGTCACGGATCCTGCACTGGCGGACGCTCTCCGTTCTTCCGGAGATCAGGCTTATCTGCCCGGTGCGGCCAAAGCCGGGCCGACAGACCGGAAGGCCGTCCTGAAAGCTCTCAAACGCATGATGATCTGGAGCCTTGTGTTGGGGAGCGCATCTTTGTTAGCGGATGCGGATTTTGAACAGGGTTCCGCCGCTTACGACCGGAGCGATTTCAAACAGGCTGCGGAAGCGTTTCAGCGTTCGGCGGAAAAGAACGGTCTCTCTGCGGGGCGGTTCTATAATGCCGGATGTGCCGAATTCATGACCGGTCATCCGGCGGCGGCGCTGGCAAAGTTCGAGGCGGCGCTCAGGCTCGCTCCCAGAGACCCGGCCGTCCTGGAAAATCTCAATGTCGTCCGCGCTCAACTGGGCAGAGAAAGCGCAGGAACCGTGGAATCCCCGCGGGAACTGGTCATCTTCTGCCGGGATCTGCTCCGGTCGGATGAGTGGCTTCTTGTTGCAGCTGCGGCGTGGTTCCTGGGATTTGTCATGCTGGCACTGCGCCGGAAATTCTCCGGGGCGGCACTGGGCTGGAGTCTGGGGACGGCAGGGGGAATCGTGCTCCTTGCTCTGGCGGCGTGGGCGAGCGAAATCCACGGGCCGTATCACCCGGACCGGGCCATTGTGGCGGACGGGGGAACGAGTCTCCGTCTGCTGCCTTCCGCCAACAGCCGGGTCGAGGGCGGGCTGCCGGCGGGACAGGAGATCCGGCTTCTGGAGGAACGGGGGGATTTTGCGCTGGTGAGCTGCGGTTCCCGGCAGGGCTGGATCCCCCGCAGGGAGTGCCACCGCATTTTTTCCCGGAAATAAACCTGTACTCCTGAAATCGGTGCCGGGGGGTTGCAAAAATCTCCCACGCATGGTACATTATAGGGAAAACATTTCAGGAGATACGCTATGAGCAACACATTCAATTTGGTGGAGTCGGGATCTGTGACCACCCCGTCCGGATTCCTGGCCGTCGGAGTCACGGCGGGATTCAAGCGTAGCGGCGCGCCGGATTTTGCCATGATCCTCTCCGAAAAACCGGCGACCGCCGGCGGAGCTTTCACATCCTGCAAGTTTGCGGCGGCGCCGGTACAGCTCTGCCGCCGCCGGCTGCAGAATGGAAAAACATTCCGGGCCGTCATCATCAACAGCGGCAATGCCAACGCCTGTACCGGGGCCCCCGGGGATGCCGCGGCGGAAAAGAGCGCCGGAATGGCGGCGGATGCGCTGAAGGTGACACCGGAGGAGGTCTTTACCGCCTCCACCGGAAGGATCGGGGTCCAGCTTAATCTGGAGACCATCCGGAAGGGGATCTCTCTGGCGGTCCCGGCCTTGTCCCGTAACGGGGGGCCCCTGGCGGCGCAGGCCATCATGACTACGGATACCGTGCCGAAACACTGTGCGGTCACCTTTCAGGCGGACGGCAAAACCGTTTCCATCGGAGCCATGACCAAGGGGGCGGGGATGATCGATCCCAGTCTGAAGGCCCTGCATGCCACCATGCTCTGCTTCATCACCACCGATGCGGCTCTGACCCGGGAACAGCTGAGCGCCATGGTGGAGTGCAATATCGAAAAATCCTTCAACCGCATTACCGTGGACGGTGACATGAGCACCAACGACACGGTCCTTCTGATGGCCAACGGGGCATCCGGTGTTGTCATTCAGCCGGGATCTCCGGAGGAAGCGCTCTTCCGGGAAGCGCTGCTGGCGGTCATGCAGAACCTCGCCCGGCGCATGGTGCTGGACGGCGAGGGCGCCACCAAGTTCATCGAGATCAAAATCGAGCACGCCCCCAGCTATGGCGATGCCAAAAAGGCCGCCGAAGCCGTTGCCAATTCCCTTCTCTGCAAAACGGCGTGGTTCGGCAACGATCCCAACTGGGGGAGAGTCATTGCCGCGCTGGGTTACTCCGGGGCGGAGTTCGATCCGGCGAAGACCGATATTTTCTACGGCGACCTACCGGTGGTCAAAGACGGCGGCGATGCCGGCACCCCCGAATCGGTGCTGGTGGATGTGGTCAGACAGCGGGAATTCACCGTGCGGGTGGATTTCAAGTCCGGCGATGCGGATTACTGGGTCTGGACCAGCGATGTGTCCTATGAGTATGTAAAGATCAATGCGGATTATCATACCTGATTGGAGCAGATATTATGAACAAGCGTGATGTAAAAGCCCTGGTGATCACCGGGTTCGGCCTCAACTGCGAAAAGGAGACGGCAGCGGCCTTTGAGCTGGCCGGGGCCACGGCGGAACAGGTCCATCTGAACGACCTCATTTCCGGCGAGCGGAAACTGGAGGAATTTCATATTCTTTCCTTTATCGGCGGATTTTCCTTCGGCGACCACTTGGGGTCAGGGACGGTCTTTGCCAACCGGGTGAAATTCCACCTCCGGGACCAGTTGGAGGCCTTTGTGGCGGCGGGCAAGCTCGTGATCGGGATCTGCAACGGGTTTCAGACCTTGACCCGCCTCGGCATGCTTCCGGCCCTGAACGGGGATTATTTCACCCAGACCTCGGCTCTGGCACACAACGACTGCGGGACTTTCCGGGACGACTGGTGCCGCCTGAAGATTAATCCGGCGAGTCCGTGTGTTTTCACCAAAGGCATGGATACCATCCGCCTCCCCCTCCGTCACGGCGAAGGGAAGTTCGTGGCTTCTCCGGAGGTCCTGAAAGAGATCGAGTCCCGCAATCTGGTGGCCCTGCGCTATGTGGATGATGCCGGCAATCCGGCGACGGAGTTTCCAGCCAACCCCAACGGATCCTTGAACTCCATCGCCGGGATCTGCGACCCCACCGGCCGGGTGTTCGGGCTGATGCCCCATCCGGAGGCTTTCCTTTCTCCCTACAATGCCCCTGACTGGACGGCGGCACGGGATGACGGGAAACTCCCGGCACAGGGCGACGGCGTGAAGTTCTTTGAGAACGCCGTGGATTTTGTTGCCGGGAACTGACTTTTTTCCGATCAAAGGCAAATGGTCCATGATGAAGCCAGCGGTTGTTGAACCTACGCCGGAATTGAGGCGCGGGGCCGAGCGGGATTCCATCCTGTCCGCCTGTTTCGGTGCCATGGGGGATATCACCCTTACGGACAGTGCGGTCATCATCCTCTTTGCCGCCATGATCGGCGCGGGGGACATGTTCGCCATGTTCACCACGGCACTGATGCCTTTTTTCAACGGCGTCTGCCTAATCCCCATGGCGCTTCTGGCCACCAAAGTCGGAAACCAGCGGCTCATCATCCGGGTCATCGCTCTTTCCGTACTCATGTTTCTCCTGATCGCGGCATCGCCGTGGTTCGGGAGCTGGAGTGTCACGGTCATGATCGGGGGATTGACGCTTTTCTCCTTCTTTCACACCGGTTACGCAGCAGCATGGTTCCCCATGCTGGACACCTTTCTGACGCCTGACCGCCGGGGCAGTTATTTGAGCCGGATGCGGTTCTGCTGGCAGTTTTCCAGCTGGCTCTTTCTCTTCCTCATCGGTCTGGTGATCGGCAAAACTCCTTCACTCGGGATGCTGCAGGGAGTGCTGTTCCTCTCGGCAGTGATCTTTGCGGGGCGCTGTTATTTCATCGGCCGGATCCCCGTTTTCCGTGTGGAAGAGCGGGACGCCTCCGGGCTCCGCAAAGGGCTGAAGATCGCCGTGGGCAACAAGGCTCTCACCGGGTACAGTGTCTATCTCTTTGTCCTCAATATCGGCTCCTGCGGAACCATCCCGCTGGTGATGTTGTATCTGAAGCGCCATATCATTGCGCCGGATAACGTGACGGTGATCCTCTCCAGCGCCACCATGCTGGGGATGTTGCTGGGGTCCATTACCGCCGGCAAGATTCTGCACTGGCTCGGCGTGAAAAAGATCATGCTGACGGCCCACGGGATCTATCTTTTCGGAAACATCGCTTTCTTTCTCCTGGGCAAAAACTCCATGCCGCCCCTGATGCTGTACGGGTGTCTCACGGTTCTGCTCCTGATCTACAGTTCCACTCTGGGATGCGCGTACATTACCAGCACCTTTGAGATGATGAAGCTGGCCACTCCGGGCAACAAGACCATGGCCATGGCGTTCTGCGGCACCCTGTCCAGCAGCGGATCAGGGGTATCGCGGATCCTCTGTTCCCTCTTTCTTGGGGCGGGGGTGCTGGCCGTGGAGTGGTCGTGTGGAGAAACGTTGTTCAGCATCTACCAGACCCTTTTCCTGTTGTACGCGGTCATGCTGGTATTTGCGGCGGTTCTGCTGCTGGTGGTCCCGGCGGTGTTTCCCGACGGGCGCTACGCTTATCAGGCGGAATGATCCCTGGAACGGCGGAAATGAAACCAGGTCAGGCGGAAATCCATCTTGCCAGCCCGGAGTGGCAGGGGGTGTTCCCTCACCTCATTCTCCGGGCGGCCCATCACCTTGCGGAATATCACGGGATCCGGACGATCTTTCTTGACGTGCCGGAAGTCCCGGCAGCGGTCCGGGACCTGTGGAACGCCTCGCTCCGGTTCAGGAAGAGAGCCATCTCGATTGACTGTGACCCGGCCCGGCATATTGCGGGCCGCACCTTTGCGGCACCGGATTTTGCCATGTACACGGCCTCCGGCGAGGTCCTTCTGGGGATCCCGGAAATTCCGGAACTGACGGATTTTCATGTTCACACGCGTCTGGCCTACTGTTCTGAAAATATGGATGTGGCCATGGCAGTGGAGCTGGAACGTCTGTCCGGGGTGAAGCATGTCCATTTTTCGGAGCATTCCGGGCAGCTCTACAGTCCGGAGGATACCTACTGGGGCAATGAATTTTTCTGGCGCGCCCGGGAGGAAAAGTTCAACCGTACTTCGCAGTATGAAAGTCTGATCCGGGAATCGCCGCCGGCGCTGTTCGGTCTGGAGCTGGATGTGGATGCCGACGCCGTGGTGGCGGATTTCCGGAGTCCGGTGCTCAACGGGTATCGCATCGGGGCCGTTCACTTTTTGGAGAAAGACCTGGATTACGAGGGGAAGAAAACCGATTTTCTGCGCCGTCTGGATGCCCTTCTGAAAAGCGGGATCGACATTCTGGCCCATCCCTTCCGGGTCTTCCGGAAGGGGGGACTTCCGATCCCGAAGGAACTTTTTGAGCCGGTGGCGCAGCGTCTGGCGGCTGCCAAAGTGGCGGCGGAGATCAATTTTCACACCAATATTCCCCAGGCGGAATTTGTGGAACTGGTCCTGAAGAAGGGGGGGAAGATTTCCTTCGGCACGGACTCTCACAACCTTTATGAGGCTGGGTATTTCAGACCGCACTATGAATTCTGCCGCCAGTTGGGTATTGCGGGAAAACTGGATGTGTATCTGGTGCATCCCGGCTGCGGCGGGCGGCTGCAGTGAACTGGAGAGCAGTTCTTTTCCGGGAAATTTCATCCGCAGGGGTTGACAAATCCGAATTTAGCGCTATAGTAATAGAAAGAAACATCGGGCGATTAGCTCAGCTGGCTAGAGCGCTGCTTTCACACGGCAGAGGTCATGAGTTCAAGTCTCGTATCGCCCACCATTTATAAATCGTTCAGCATCAACGGACTTCCGCTGATGCTTTTTTCTTTTCCGTAAAAGCCGTTGACAGCCAGACTTGTGCAAAGAATAAAGGCCTCCCCTTACTTTCGCAGAGAATGGCTTCCCGGCATACCGGAACAGCCCCGGCGGTGTTCCCCGCCAAAATTCTCCGTTCTCCGTTAGGTCGGGATTTTCGACTATTCAAACTGGGCGTGATACGACTGCGCCAATTCGCAGCGTTTATTCACACGCTATCTTTTCAGCGCATACGCCGCGAATTTACATATCCCACCTCAAAACCGATAGTCTGTCCGCGCCGAAATTCCGGCACGAACCCCGTAAAAAAGAGTAGCGCAAGGACTTTGGTGATGGCCTTTCCGTTACGCAGGGAATCATCTCGCGCATCGAATCAAGAATGTACTCTCATTCATTCGAGTATTTACTGACAGCACAGCTGGATGCCGCAATCAACCCGGGCAACAGTGGCGGTCCGATTTTCTTTGATGACAAGGTCGTTGGAATCGCTTTTCAGGGAAATCGCAGAGGCGAGAACCTCGGTTACATGATCCACAGCGATGTGATTCGGCATTTTCTGACGGACATCAAAGACGGCAAGGTCGATGGTTTCGGAATTTTGGGTTTTGTGTATCTGCAACTTGAAAATCCGGACACTCGCCGTTACCTCAAAATGAAGCCTGACCAGACCGGTGTTTTGATCCGCTCCGTCAATCCCCTTACGCAGAAAGACACGATTCAGAAAGGTGATGTTCTGCTGGCGATTGATGGCATGACCATTGCAAACAATGGCAACATTCGTCTGAGCGATGGACAGTCCCGCAATTTCAATACGATCATCCAGCGCAAGCAGATCGGCGAGAAAATGAATCTGACTCTGTTACGCGATGGCAAGATTATTTCCAAATTACTTCCCATCAGGAAATCACACAATAAAATTCAGGATCATCTTTGGGATCGCGGCCCAGAATATTACATCGTTGGAGGTCTGGTTTTCACAACGCTCAGCCACAGCTTTCTGGAAGAATGGGGCAAGGATAATCCTCCGGGCGAATTCACCAGATTATTTGGTGAAGAACATTCCTCGCTTACCGATGAAACCATTGTCTTGACCATGGTTCTCGGCGACGAGGTCAATATGGGCTATCAGGATAGTGCACTGGTGATTGTGCATAACGTCAACGGTAAGCCGGTTAAGAACCTGCGTGAACTGATCCGCATGGTCGAAACATGCCAAAGTGAGTTTATTACCTTCTCCGTGAACGGTCACGACCTACCTATTACTCTGGACACAAAAAAAATCCGCGATGCCACGCCCCGTATCCTCAAGCGCTACCGCGTCCCCGCTGATCGTTGTCTGAAGGATTAAAACAAGAAAAATCCTCGGCAGATGAAAGGGGGGGCATCTGCAGGTATTATTATTCGATGTGCAGGAACTTCTTCTGTTTTCCCAGTCAGCAGGAATTCTGGAAGGAATTGAACATTCCTTCTTCATTCGTAAAATCTCTCCGTCGGGTGTATATTACATTACCGCCATGGCGGTTTGAAATAACATACAGCGCCGGGAAACCGGAAGGAGCGATTATATATGAGCAA
>DCGO01000049.1:0-14459 GCA_002314605.1 Lentisphaeria bacterium UBA1776
AACACACAACTGGCGAACATAGCCTTTTTTTATGATGCAGAATTGTAATAATCCTCGTGCTTCGGCACAAAGGAGGGCAGAATCGGAATCATGACCAGTGCAAAAACAGCGATCACCGCGATCAGCAGAAATATCGACTGGTAAATACACATGTAGTTTTCTTCGTATTCCCAGGTCTGAGCCAGCAGGGGACTTCCCAGGAGAACCGCACAGCCGACACGGCCGAGCGCCGTCCCCAGACTGTGGTAAGTCTGGCAGAATGCGATCGCCATGGTCTTGTTGCCCGGACGGGCCAGCGCAAGATATTCCAGAGAATTGTTGCACAGGATCCAGCTGGTCCCGAAGGAAATGAGGAACAGAATTCCTCCCATGATCAAGGTGAAACCCGGCGTGCTTTTGTCAAGGGCAAAAAGCGCCACCGCCAGAAAAATAAAAAGTGCATGGGCCGCAAGTTCCAGCCATTTGAGTTTCAGATGGCGGCTGCACCACCCGTAAACAAAGTAGCCGAAAATACTGCCGCCAATGCCCACCGAAGAGAGAATCTGCACGGTCCCGGCTTCCATATTGATATATTTTTTCAGATAGATAAGCGTCACCGGCAGGAGCGAGGTATAGGCAACGGCGAGCAGACAAAGATAAATCGAAAATCCGGTCAGCGGAGCATTCCGGATGGAGGTCCGAAGGGCTTTGTTGAAGTTGATGTTCGGGGCAATACTGTCCGGATCCTCCGGGAACTTGCTGACGAAATACCACCGGAGCAGGATCATCAATCCGGTAACACTGATGATGGTCTGCATCAACCAGAACGGAGGTTCTTTGCCAAGCAGCAGACCAAGCAGGAAGAAGAGGATTCCCGAAGAAATCATATACCCGGTGCGCATGACGGAGAAAAAACTCCCCCGTTCCTGAGGACATAGAAAGTTATCCAGGAGGGGATACCATGCGGAACCATATACGGCCCGCTGCGCGCAGTAGATGAAAGTGCCAAGAAGAGCAAAGGGGATCGCAGCATCCTTCCCGAAACACGGGGCTCCGGCGATCATCAGAAAACCAAGGCATCCTGCAAAACAGGAATACTTCACCGATTTTTTCAATCCCCAGCGCTCGATCAAAGTGGAACAGGGAATCATCAGAAAAAGGGCGAGAATTCCCGTCAGGCTGGACGAAAACATGATGACGCGGGGCGATGCATTGAGCATCGTGAAAAAAAGGACCAGTATGGCGCTGCTGTCAAGCATGACCTCGGAAATGCATCCGAAATAACATGCCGCATAAGCGTGAAACCGTGCACGCCTGCGTTTTTCCAAACTCAACGTTTCAGCAAAAGACATGAAAAACCCCGATGATTTATGGCAACAAATATACATGCAGAACGTCACTTTGCAAGCAACTCATGAGCGATTTTGATGATTACCGGAGCCAGATCATGTGCCGGAGCCGCCGGGATCCCTTCAGAAGCGATCCCCCGGGCGGTTGACAAAATTTCTCCGGATAAAGGAGGATTTTTTATGAAAAAGATCAATCTTGCGGAAATGCTGGAAAAAACCATGGAATCACTGCTGCGGCAGAAACGGGGTCCGGTCCCGGTTCCGGGAACGATGTCCCCCGTTCAGGAGGAAGTTCGCCCTGTCCCGGTCTGCAGCAGGGAAGAGGACATGCAGGAGATCCTGGAAAAACAGGAAGAACTTCTGCTGATTCTCCAGAACCAGGCCGGTGCAGCACCGGAAAGATCTTTCCCTGAGGAAATGGTCCAGGAGCGTCTGGACAAGATGAGTGAACGGCTGGATCAGCTTTTTGCAGAACAGGAAAAAATGAACAGTCTTCTCATGGAACTGACCGGCGAAAATACATCGTTCATCGCCTTTTCCTGAAAAATCTCCTGCCGGAACGGGAAAAAAGTTGAAAAAAATGCCCGGCGTGATACATTACCTTGCATAAAACCGGGAAAGGATGATGTATCATGATCTACGATCAACTTGCAAACTTTGAGGACTATCGCAAACTCGCACCGGAGGTGTGGCAGAAGATCCGGACATTTCTGGACAGCTGGACCCCGTCGATGCCGCTGGGAAAACAGGTGCTGATCGAGGGGAAGCTGACCGTGTCGGACGCCGTTTACACCACCCGGAAACCGGCGGATTCCAAAGTGGAGTCCCATGCCCGTTTCGCCGATATTCAGATCGTGATGGAGGGTTGTGAAAACATGACCTGCATGTCCACGGAAAAACTGCCGGTACTCTCCCCCATGGATCAGGAACAGGACTATGCACTCTTCAGCTATGCGGAAGGAAACAACACGCGCCTTGCCATGGTTCCGGGCGTTTTTGCACTTCTTCTTCCCGGAGAGGGACACATGCCAGGCTGGAGCGACAACCCTGCCCCGGTCCGCAAACTGGTGTTCAAGATTGCAGGGGAACTCCTCCGTTAAACGCAAAAGAGAAAATATCATGCCCGCCGATTTTACCGAAAATCTGAGTGCCGTGCGAAGTGCCGCGCGGGCACTGCTGTCGGATTGCCGGGAACTGCAGGAAATGCTGCAGTTCCTCTCCATGGATCCGCCCGACTTCGACCGGACGGCGGACATGTTGAACGGCATGCTCCGGGGCATCGGAGCGGCGGACTTCCGGACCCGTATCGGCGAAGCGCTCTTCAGCGCCATGGTGGATTTCGGCGCACCGCCGGAAACCATGAATCTGAAGAGTGAAGATGTCCGGTTTCTTTTGAAAATGGCAGGGATACTGCTGGAATTTCCGGGGAAACTTGGGGAATGGTTCCCCCCCTGTCTGCATCTTCATCCGGCGGCAAAGAAAATGCTTGCCTCTCCGGGCAGAAGATTGAAATCCCTCACGGAGATCCGGAAGAACCTCATGACTTTTGATCCGCTGGCGGGGGGAAGGACCTTCCAGTATGCCGGAGGAGTGCTCCGGCCCATCCGGCTGGATGACATCCGAAAGGTGGATGCTTTTTACGGCTTTGCCACGGTGCGGCGGCAGTTCCGGGAACAGTTCAACTTTTTTCTTTCCGGTCGGGCCGGCGTGCCGCTTTTGATCTCCAGTCTGCCCGGTCACGGCAAAACCCAGCTCACCATAGCGCATGCCGCCGCTTCGCCGGAGATCACGCTCATTACGGCGGACGGCGAGGTGCTGTCCCGGGAACTCCCGGAACTGCTGGCCCGCCTGGCCATGCGTCCGGACCGGAAATTTGTGGTGTTTTTTGATGATCTGGAGCCGGACAAGGTAGATTTTTACGCATTCCGGACTCACGTCGGAGGAACCTTTACCCCGCCGGGACATGTCATGCTGGCGCTGGCCAGCAACTTCGATTTTCCGCCCAGTATCCTCTCCCGGGGCATCAGCATCCAGTTTCCGACCTTTGATGATGTGCGCTGTCAGGAGATGGTGGAAGATTTTCTGAATACCCACGGGTTCCACCATCCCAACCGGAACCTTATTTCGCTCATCGCCGCGAGATACACCGAAGCCTTCGGTCAGAAGGAATTTACCGAATTGAGTCCCCGGACACTGATCCGGTATCTCTCCCGTTTCGAAGGAGACGCCCAGCTGCGGAAAGATGCGGTGGAACTCTCCTGCGGACAGCTGATCCCCCGACCGGACGACCAGCTTTTCTACGAATTCAACATCCGGCTCATGCGCAAACTTTACGGCAACGAATATATCGAAAATCTCCTCAAGGACCGATTGAAAGCCATGGAAGGGTAAGTGAGGTCCGGAAACATGATTTTCTATATCATCAAGCGGCTTCTCCTTGCGGGGGTGACGCTTTTCACCATTCTGCTGGCAAGTTATGTGCTTCTCCGCTGTGCCCCTGGGGATCCGGCCCGGAGCAACCTTTTTACGGACGGCAGTTCCGGCCTCAACCTGGATGCGGAAAAATCGGAACAGCGGGGCAATCGGGCCGTCCGTGAAAAACTCGGGCTTGACGAACCGGTCCTGACCGGTTTTTTCCGCTGGTTCAGGTCCGCCGTATGTCACGGGGATCTGGGGACCTCCGTGGTGGTGGACCCCGGCTGTCCGGTGACCAGCATGATCGCCGAACGGCTGCCGGTGACGCTGAAACTCAACTGCTGGAGTGTATTCTTCACCTATATCTTTGCCATTCTGATCGGTGTCTATTCGGCAAAACACGAAAACTCACTGCTTGACCGGGGCGGAGCCCTGGTGCTCTTCGTTCTCTATTCTTTGCCGGTCATGTGGGTTGGCCTGCTGCTGCAGGCATGCTGCTGTGAAGGAGGCCTTTGGCCGGTCTTCCCGCTGAAAGGACTGTCGGTCCCGAATGCGGATGACCTCTCGAGCTTCCGGCGGGTCGCGGCGGCGGCCAGATGTTATTTTCTTCCGGTACTGTGTCTCTCTTATGCCGGTCTGGCGGGGCTCTCGAGGTATGCCCGGAGCAGCATGCTGGAGGTGATTCACGCCGATTTCATCCGCACCGCCAGAGCCAAGGGAACAGACGAAACCACCATCCTCTGGAAACACGCATTTTCCAATGCGCTCATCACTCTCATCACCCTGTTCGGCGGACTGCTGCCGGGATTGGTGGCCGGCAGTGTGCTGGTGGAATATATTTTCAACATTCCCGGTATGGGAGCGCTGTCGCTGGTGGCATTGTCCAGCAGGGACTATCCTCTGGTAATGGCGCTTTTCGCCTTCAGCGGGGTACTGACTCTGGCGGGGCTCCTCCTTTCCGACCTCCTCTATGCCGCAGCGGATCCCCGGATCAGTCTTACGGGAAGACGCTGAGTCATGGAGGACCTTTTCCACAATCTTATCCGCGGCGAAATTGTCCGCATCATTTACGAGAATCAGGAAGGGTCCTATTGCGTACTGAAACTCCGGGACGAAGCCGACGGCAGGGAAAAAATGATGGTCGGTCCCATTTCCGGCATCGGCCCCGGCCAGAATATCGAAGCTTCCGGTCGCTGGGAAAAACATCCGGAATACGGCCGTCAGTTTCATGCATCCAATTTCCGTCCGGTCCTTCCCTCCACCGCCGAAGGGATCACCCGCTTTCTCGGTTCCGGCAGTATTCCCGGGATCGGCGCCAAAACCGCCAAAGCTATTGTCGACCGCTTCGGCAAGGATACCCTGACGGTACTGGAAAAATTTCCCGGCCGTCTCAACGAAGTCCCGGGGATCGGAAAAAACAAAGCCTCGCTGATCCTGAAAGCCTGGCGGGAAAGTGCCGCCCTGCGGGATGTCTATATCTACCTTCAGGGGCTGGGGATCTCCCAGACCTATTGCAAAAAACTGTATGTAAAATACGGCGCCCATGCCGCCGATGTTGTCAAGGCCAACCCTTACCGTCTGGCAGAGGAAATTGACGGGATCGGTTTTCTGAAGGCGGACGCCATTGCCTCGGAGATCGGCATTGCCAAAGATTCTCCGGAACGTATGACGGCGGCGGCCATCTACACCATGAATCAGGAAACCGGCAACGGACATACGGGACTGCCCCGGGAGCTTTTTTTGAAAAGGGTCGCCCAACTGGCCGGGCAGAGTATCCCGGCGGCGGAAGCCGGACTCCGGCGGGGGGAGGAGCGCAAGCTGCTGGTCGAGGACCGGGATATGGTCTATGCTCCGCTTCTCCTACGAGCGGAGCGGATGCTGCCGGAAGCGGTTGCCTCGCTGCTGGCGGAAAAAGATTTTGCCGGACGGCGCTGTCTGGACGACGGCCGTACATGCGGGGTCTGTTTGAGCGAAGGTCAGCTTCTTGCAGTGGAGCGGATCCGGGAGTCCCCCCTCTGCATCATCACCGGCGGCCCCGGTGTCGGCAAAACCACCGTGCTCGGGGAGATCGTTCGCCGGGCCCGTCATGCCGGATTGAAGATCGCGGCTGCGGCTCCCACCGGACGGGCCGCCAAGCGGATGAGCGAATCCACGGGACTCGTGGCGAAGACCCTTCACCGGCTGCTGGTCTTCGACCCGAAAACGGGACACTTCGGGTACGACGATGCCAATCCCCTCCCATGCGATCTGCTGATCGTGGACGAAGTCTCCATGCTGGATATTCTGCTGGCGCAGGCATTGTTCCGGGCCATTAAACCCGGAACCAGTGTGCTGCTGGTGGGGGACCGGGACCAGCTGCCCCCGGTGGGTCCGGGGCGTGTGCTGGCGGATTTCATTGCATCCGGGAAATTTCTGACCACGGAACTCACGGAGGTTTTCCGGCAGTCGGCGGACAGCCGGATCATCCGCAATGCTCATCGGATCAACCGGGGAGAACTTCCCGAAAAAACACCCCGGAACGGGACGCTGAGCGATTTCTACTGGATCGAACAGGACGATCCGGACAAGGTGCAGGAATTGATCATCAGAACGGTAACAGACCGGATCCCGAAAAGGTTCGGCTTCCGGCCCTTCAGCGATATTCAGGTTCTTACCCCCATGAACAAAGGCACCTGCGGGACGGCGGCGCTGAATACCCTGCTTCAGGCGGAGTTGAACGGCGGAGATGCCGTCTCCATGCAGTTCGGCGAACGGCTGTTCAAGGCAGGGGACAAGGTTATGCAGACCAGCAACAATTACGAGCTGCAGGTCTTCAACGGCGATCAGGGGATCCTGACCAGGATTGATCCGGAAAAGCGAAAATTCAATGTGCTGTTTGACGGGAACCGGGCGGTGGAGTACGCTTTTGACCAGGCGGACGAGCTGACCATGGCATACGCCATTACCGTCCACAAGAGTCAGGGATGCGAATTTCCGGCGGTGGTGTTGCCGATCCTGTCACAGCACTCCATTATGCTCCAGCGGAATCTTCTTTATACTGCCGTGACCCGGGCCAGAAAACTGCTGGTGCTGATCGGCGGCAGCCGGGCGGTCCAGACTGCCGTAAGAAACATCCGTCAGGCTCCCCGCTACTCCCTTCTGGCGGAGCGTTTCCTGGAACTCTGATGCAGGAGAGAACTCAAAGACTTCCCTTCGCGGGGACCCGCCCGGCGGCGGTAAAAGCGGCATTGCCGATATTTCTGACCGGGATCCGGGTGTGGGTCCACTTGCCGGGAGCATTGCAGACCAGTGAGAAAACCGCCTCTTTGTAATCCTGCGCAGGGATCCGGAAAAGCATACCGTATTTTTTGCCGGCGGAAACACTTTGGCACTGCCATTGGGCGGCATCAAATCTTCCGTCATTTTCACGGATGGCAATGCATGGATAATTTCCGCCGAGAACACCCAGCGAGAAATCTTCGATGGAAAGCCCCCTGCCCTGAGTCACCCGGACCGTTACCAGAACGTAGCTCCAGACGATTCCTTTTTCCCCCTTGGGAAGATTGGCCACCGCCGGCTGCCTGGAGGAACTCTCCGCCGCCAGCACTTCGCCGCCCCGGAAAACAACAGCTCCGCCCCATGCGGAAACGGTACTGAATATGCAAAGCAGCAGAACTGCCCCCGTCAACAAACTCTTTTTCATCCCGGATCTCCTGTATTCAATATACTCTCTTAATATAATCCCTCTTCATGCAATCTTCAAGGGGTCTTCTCCTTTCCCCGTCATGAAGACAGCGCTTTTTTCCAGCAGCGAGTCTTGCATTTTCCGCATCCGGCGGTATAATAATCCCCGGAAAAAGGAGCATCATGAGATTTCAGACTGTTTTTTTTCCGGCGGTGCTGCTGCTTACCGGTTCTGTTCTGCTGGGAGAGGTGTATCTTCTGGGGCCGAAAACCGGAAGGAAAACCGGCCGGAAAGGTTTTCCGGAAAGCTCTTTCAATGAACTTTTCGAACGGAAAAAGCTGATGACCGAACGGGCGGTCTTCAATGGATACGCCACTTATGTGGAGGTTTCACTCATCCGCCGGACGCTGGAGGACCTGCTTAGAGAACTTGCGATACGCTATCCCGATCTCAAATTCCGCCTCACCGCGGCAGGGGCCGTCGGCAAGATTCCCCGGGGAAAATCCAGCGAAAGGATTCTGCTGGTGGGACAGGAGGACCGGGTCACCGTCTTCACCATGGAACTCCCTGAACCGGCTCCCGGATGCCGGACATGGCCGCCGGAACTTCCCCTCCCCGACGGAGCTGATCCGACTGAAGTGATCCATATTCCCGGCCAGAAATGTCTTTACGGCTCGTTTTCCGGCGCCGCTCCCGGAGCCCTCCCCCGGACAGCCGGGGAACTTCGGGCCCGGGGATTCATGCCCGTCACCGGAGAAGCCGCCTCATCCGGAGGCACCGGAGAACTCTTTTTCAACCCGAAAACGAGGAAACTTGCAACCCTCTCCATTGCCGCAGACGGCACCGGAACGATCATTTTGACTGCACCGGACAAGGTCCCGGAGAACCGCTGATTTGTTTTTTCCGGTTTGCCGGGGTATATTTATGCACCGTTTTTTCGTCAACCGGAGGAAATCAGACCATGCATGCAGAAATACTGAATTTCGGCTCTCTCAATATCGACCATGTTTACCGGGTTCCCGTCTTTGTCTCGCCGGGAGAGACGCTGACGGCGGAGGCCTATTTCCGGAACGCAGGAGGCAAGGGCCTCAATCAGTCCATCGCCATGACCAGGGCAGGGTTGAGCGTGAGCCACGCAGGACTGATCGGAGCGGAAGGGGCCTTTCTCAAGGATATGCTGGCAAAAGCCGGTGCGGATGTGGAAAATATTCAGGTCTCTCTGACGCCCACCGGACACGCCTGTATCCAGGTGGAAGATTCCGGCCAGAACTGTATTCTGCTCTACCCTGGCGCAAACCGGACCGTTGACGAAAAATTTGTTCTGGAAGTTCTGGACCGGACCGATGCGGCATGGCTCCTCCTTCAGAATGAAATCAGTTCGATCCCGTTTATCATGCGCGAGGCCTCCCGCCGGGGCATGAAGATCGCCATCAATCCGGCCCCTTGCGATACGGCAGTTCAGAAATATCCACTGGAACTGGCGGATATTCTCTTTGTAAATGAAATCGAAGCGGCAATGCTGTCCGGAGTGGAGGCCCCTCCGGAAAAACTTGCCGGTATTCTCACCAGACGTTTTCCCCGGACGGAGATCGTCATGACCCTCGGCAAAGACGGGGCGCTGTATGCCAGAGGAGATCAGCGCTGCCGGGTTGCCGCAATGCCGGTCAAAGTGGTGGACACCACCAGTGCAGGAGACACCTTCAACGGGTTCTATCTGGCAGCAAGAATCCACGGCAAAAACGTGGAAGACGCCATGACTCTCGCCAACCGGGCGGCGGCAATAACCGTCACCCGGCCCGGAGCCGCCGAAAGCATCCCCTCTTTGAAGGAAGTTTCCTGCCATGATTGAAAAACTGAAGCTTGGCCGCTATGACTATGCGGCATATACGGCGTTTGCCGCTTATGCTGTATGTTCCCTTTCCATTCCTCTGGTCATTGTCGCCATGGGGAAGGAACTGCATTTCCCGCTGGACAAGGGGGGAATGGCCGCCGGCGGGGCGCTGCACCTCCTGCGGAGTGCCGCGCTGGTCATCGCGCTCCTGAGCTGCGGATGCCTCGCAGGCAGGATCGGCAAACGCAGATCCATGGGATTCAGCATGCTTCTTTCCGCCGCCGGGATCTTGACCTGCGCGGCGGCGCCAGCCTATGCGCTGCTGCTGCCCGGACTGGCGATCGCCGGTCTGGGAGAAGGCATCTGCGAAGGCATGGCCACCCCCTTTGTGCAGGACCTTCATAAAGATGCGCCGGAGCGATATGTCAACATTGCCCACAGTTTCTGGTCGGTCGGGATCGGTATATGCGTTCTGATGGCGGGGGGACTTCTGACTTGCGGAGTGTCCTGGCGGATCGTCATGCTCCTGGCAGGGACCGCCGCCGGAACCGCCGCCCTCATGTTTCTGTGGCGGGAGCATCCGGAAAAGCGCTATCCGGAATCCGGAGGGGCGGCAAACTGGAACGAAGTCTTCCGTTTTTCCGTGCAGATCGCCAAAGTACCCCGGTTCTGGGTCTATTGTCTCGGCATGTTTCTGGGCGCAGGGGCGGAATTCTGCCTCACCTTCTGGTCTGCGGCCTATCTCCAGCTTCATTTCCGCACGGGAGTGTGGATGGCAGGGGTGGGCACAGGGTCCATTGCCCTGGGGATGTTCATCGGCCGGATGGGCTTCGGCTATTTTGCCAGAGAGTCCAGACTCAAACATGTGCTGCTGATCTGCGCCTTGGCCAACATCCCCGTCACCATTCTGCTGGCGGTGCTGAAACCGGAAATGTTTTCTTCGCATGGGATCCTGTACATCATCCTCATGGTTCTGCTGATTCTGGGAGGGATCGGGATCGGGCCATACTGGCCCACGCTGCAGGTATATGGCGTAAAACAGCTGCCGGAACTGGATTCCACGCTGCTGTATATCTACTTCTCGGCCATCGGGATACCCGGGTGCGGATTTTTCACCTGGCTCATGGGGTATCTGGGAGACAGGTTCGGCCTCTCCGGCGCATTCTGGATGCTTCCCGCAACCCTGCTGGCCTTCTCACTGACGATCGGCCTCGAAGGCTGGATATGGCCGAGAAAACCGGCCGTGCGCTGAAAATCTCATTCAGAGGCAGCCGGTGCATCCGGCACGGCACCGCGGGAAAGGGTCGCGATGATTTTCGGGTCCCCAGGCATCATTCCCCTGGTGGACTGCCGGATGAAATCCGCAAAGTGCCGGATTTCCGGGAGCGGATTGCCGGACTCGATCTCTTTCAGAGCATTGATGCCGTTCAATCCCCGGAAAAAATAGGTCCGGATGGCTTCCCGGATGGCAGTGCGGTTCGCTTCCGGGATCCCCGCCCGGCGAAGACCGATGATATTGGCCCCGTGGATGCACTCGTTTTCCGCCAGCAGTGCAAAAGGAGGCACATCCCGGTTTAGAATGGCCCGGGCACCGATCATGGCCAGTCGTCCGATGCGGCAGAACTGGTGGATCAGGATGCAGGCGCTCAACACTGCCTGATCCTCGATCACCACATGTCCGGAAATCCCCGTCTGATTCGCCACCGTCACAAATCTGCCGATCCGGGCATCATGCCCCACATGGACAAATGCCATCAGCAGAGTTCCGTCTCCGACTTCGGTGATCCCCCGTTCAAAAGGGGAACGGTGGATTGTGACATATTCCCGGAGGGTGCACCCCGAACCGATGATCGTTCTGGACTCGATCCCCGGCTTGAAACGATGGTCCTGAGGTTCCGCGCCGATATAGGCCCCCATGTAGATCCGTGAATCGGCGCCGACGGAGGTATAACGGGCGATTTTGGCAAAGCTGTCGATGAAACAATTGTCGCCGATTTCCGTATCACCCTCGATAACGGCATAAGGACCGATCTCCACATCCCGCCCCAGCCGGGCGGAGGGATCAATGACGGCAGTGGGATGAATGGCCATAACCGGCAGCCTTTCAGCTGATGATGCTCCCAGCCTCTGTATCGCCCCGCAGAACCTTGCGGAAAGCGTCCGTATCGTTGAAATTGAAGACGATGATGGGAAGAGCATTGTCGCGGCACATGGTGAAGGCCGTGGAATCAAGGATCTTCAGGTGCCGGGCCAGCGCTTCATCGAAGGATAGTTCCGGGAAACGCTCTGCCGCCGGGTCCAGTTTGGGATCGGCGGAATAGACGCCATCGACCTTGGTGGCCTTGATCACCGCATCGCAGCCGGTCTCAAGCGCCCGCATGACAGCAGTGGTGTCCGTGGTGAAATAGGGACTGCCGAGACCGCCGCCGAAGATCACCACCTGACCGGCTTCCAGCGCCCGCACCGCCGCTTCCCGGTCGAACTGATGGACCATGGGGTTGATGGCCACGGAACTCTGGACCGTAGAAGGGATTCCCGCCATGTGAAAGTGTTCGCAGAGGTTCATGGCATTCATGACCGTTCCCAGCATTCCCATATAATCCGCCCGGACCCGGTCCATACCGCTGCCCCGGGTGGCTCCCCGCCACAGATTGCCGGCTCCGACAACAATGGCCACTTCCACCCCTTCGGCCAGGATCAGTTTGACCCGTTCGACAATGGATTTGACGGCCTCTTCGCTGTACGGGGTGTCCGAATTCCCCTTCAGAGATTCGCCGCTGAGTTTAAGGAGGATCCGGTGAAACTGACAATCGCTGCTCATGATGATTTCGTTCCTTCTGCTGAAATAAAAGCTCCGGAAATATAGCACATTGCCGGAGGATGTCAACCTCAACGGCAAAATGGCCGCAAAAAATTTGACAAACTGCCTTTTCTGCATTATAGTAATGGAAGGTTTTCCGTATGTACGGATCCCATTGACAACAACATTCAGGAGGAAAAAATGGCGGCAAAGATTGATCAGGAAAAGTGCGTCGGCTGCGAAGCCTGCACCGGGGCCTGCCCGGTTGGCGCGATCGAGATGAAGGACGGCAAGGCCTGCGTCAAGGAAGATGAGTGCGTGAGCTGCGGTGCCTGCGCCGGCGAGTGCCCGAATGAAGCGATCACCGTGGAGTAAGTCCCGTTTCGCTGCATTTGAAAAAGGCCGGTTCTGCCGGCCTTTTTTTTCGGCTGGATTCAGAAGTCCTGCCGGGAGATTTCCTGCGGAACTTCTGAGAACAGCACAATAGGGAGATTGCCATGAAAGCATTGTTTATCGGCGACATCGTAGGTTCCGGGGGCCGGGCGGCGGTAAAGGCCCTGCTGCCGGAACTTCGCAGGGAGCTGAATTTTCAATTTGTCATTGCCAATGCAGAAAACTGCGCCGGAGGCAACGGACTCACCGCCAAATGCATGGCGGAAATGCCGTGCGTGGATGTTTTCACCGCCGGAGACCATGTGTGGGACCAGAAGGGCTTTGATCTGGAGATCCCGACCCTGAAAAACGTCCTGCGTCCGGCCAATCTCTCCAGCAGACAGCCGGGCCGCGGCTGGGGGGTGTTTCCGAATCCCGCCGGCGGCAGTGTGGCCGTGATCGTCCTGCAGGGCAAGGTCTTTATGCGGGAAAGCGCCTGCTGCCCCTTTGAAACCGCGGAAAAAATTCTGAAGGAGATCCCCGCCTCCGTCAAGAATATTTTTGTGGATTTTCACGCCGAGGCCACCAGCGAAAAAATCGCCATGGGGTATTTTCTGGAAGGGAAAGTCACCGCCGTCATCGGCACCCATACCCATGTCCAGACGGCGGATGTTTCCGTCCTGCCGGGAGGAACGGCATACGCATCTGATGCGGGCATGGTGGGGGCGGCCCGTTCCGTACTGGGCCGGGAAGTGGATGATGTGCTGTACAAATTCACCACCGGCATGCCGGGACGGCTCCGGGTGGCGGAAACCGGTCCCATCCGGTTCTGCGGCGTATTGGTGGAATTTGATTATCTTACCGGCCGGGCCGTTTCCGCCGTGCCGATATGTCGGGATTATCAGGAAGGAGTGTCAAAATGAAGCCCCCTGTACCGGAAATTGACTGGAAAAGAGTGGATACCCTGATCGAACTCGCGCTGGAGGAAGATCTGGGGGACAAAGGGGACACCACCACTCTGGCGGTGGTTCCGCAGGAAAAGGCTGCCCGAGCCGTTATGCGCTGCAAGGAGCCGGACATGGTGGTGGCCGGTCAGGAAGTGGCCCGGCGGGTTTTCCAGAAACTGGACCCTGCAAGCACCTACAGGATTCTCTGCCCGGACGGAACCCTCTGTCAGAAAGGCGATCTCATCGCCGAAATCCTGGGCAAGGCGCAGGCGCTTCTGACCGCCGAACGGACCGCCCTCAATTTCATCCAGCGGCTTTGCGGGATCGCCACCACTTCCAGAAAATACGCTCTGGCGCTGGAAGGCAGTTCCACCGTGGTGCTGGATACCCGTAAAACAACGCCGGGATACCGGAATCTGGAGAAATACGCCGTGGCAGTGGGGGGAGCGGCCAACCACCGCATCGGTCTGTACGACCGGGCCATGATCAAAGACAATCACCGGGAGATGGCCGCCATGGAGGGCCCCGGGGGGATCTCCCGCAGTGTTCAGCGGGTCCGGGCCATGTATCCCGGTTTGGAAGTGGAAGTGGAAGCTGACCGTCTGGAAGAAGTGGCCGAGGCCGCCGATGCCGGAGCAGAATATATTCTCCTCGACAACATGTCCAACGATACCATGCGTGAGGCCGTAAACATCGTCCGGGGCCGTTCCAAACTGGAAGCATCCGGCAATGTGACGATCTCCCGCCTCCCCTCCATTGGACAGGTGGGGGTGGATTTTGTATCCAGCGGAGCCTTGACCCACTCCGTCAAATCGGCGGACATCTCCATGGATATTATCGGGGAGGACCGGTCATGATCGCCCGGCTGAAGGGAGAACTGGTGGAGAGCAGTTACACCGGCTGCGTCATCGACTGCGGCGGGGTGGGTTACGAGGCGGCCATTCCCCTCTCCACCTTCGAGAAACTTCCCCATACCGGAGAAACGGCCACACTGTATATTTACACCCAGGTCAGGGAGGACGCCATCGCCCTCTTCGGATTCGCCACCGAGGAAGAGAAAAAACTCTTCAAACAGCTGATCGCCGTTTCCGGGATCGGCGGG
>DCGO01000049.1:14522-18122 GCA_002314605.1 Lentisphaeria bacterium UBA1776
GGCGCTGAACATCCTGAGCGCCATGCCTGCGGCAAATTTCTGTCAGGCGGTGAGTTCCGGAGATGTCAAGACCTTGAGCCGCATCAACGGCATCGGCAAGCGCACCGCCGAACGGCTCATAGTGGAACTGAAGGAAAAGCTTTCCGGCATCGCCGGAAGTGCCGCCCTTCCCTCCGTCAAACCGGAACTGCAGACGGCATTAAGCGATGCGGCGCTGGCGCTGGAACAGCTGGGGTTCAAGCGGGACGAAGTGGACCGGACTTTGCGGAAACTTGCTTCGGAACTTCCCGAAGCGGAGTGCGGAACCGAGAATCTGCTCAAACGCGCCTTGCAGATCTTGAATTTTTGAGGAAGCATTCATGCTTTTTGATCGTTTTTCCCACGGAGCGATCCGGCTCAAAAACCGGCTGGTCCGCTCCGCCGTCTGCGAAGGAATGGCCCTGCCGGACGGCAGTCCTTCGGCGACATTGGTGGATTATTCGGCCCGGCTGGCGGGCAGTCATGTTGGTCTCATCATTGCCGGTATGTCCAGCCCGGTGCCGGACGGGTGCATCATGCGTCACCAGTGCCGGCTGGACCGGGATGATCTGATCCCCGCTTACCGGAAGCTCACCGGAGCGGTACATGCCTCTGGCGGGAGAATCATGCTGCAGCTGGGCCACGGCGGCAGCCGATGCATCGGGAACAGGAAGGGGCGCCTGCCGGAAGATTGGAGCGAATCGGAACTGGACGGCATTGCCGAAGCCTTTGCCGCCGCTGCAGTGCGGGCACGAGAGTCCGGATTTGACGGAGTTCAGATTCACGGGGCCCACGGATATCTCCTGAGTGAATTTCTCTCCCCCTGCCGGAATGCGAGAACGGATGCTTACGGAGGCTCTCCCGACAACCGGGCAAGGCTTTTCCTGAAAGTGCTGACCCGGGTCCGCCGGGCAGTCAAGGATGAATATCCGGTCCTGGGCAAACTGAATTGCGAAGATTTCGTCCCCGGCGGCCTGACGCAGGAAGACTCTCTGCATGTGATGCAGACGGCGGCATCCCGGGGCTTGACGGCGGTGGAAATTTCCGGCGGCGTGCCGGAAGCCGGGCCGCAATTTTCCCCGGTCCGTTCCGGCCGGGCGGAAGCACCCTATTACGCGGAATTTGCCGCAAAGATCCGGAGCAAACTCCCGATTCCGGTCATTTTGGTGGGGGGGATCCGCACTCTCGCCCGGGCCGAAGAACTGCTTTCCGGCCGGGTATGCGATCTGATTGCCCTCGGCCGTCCCCTGATCGCCGAGCCGGATCTGGGACTGAAATGGCTCCGGGAAGAAGAATCCGAGTCTGTCTGCAGCGGCTGCAACACCTGTTTCCGCCCCATTCTGACCGGCAGGGGCGTCCGCTGCATGAAAAAGTGAAGTTTTTATGATCTATTTTGACAGTCATTTTCATTACAGTCCGGAAGAGTCCGTGGAAACAACCATGGAGAAGATCCGCACTGCATTTGCTGCTGCCGGAGGTCTGGAGACAGACGAACTGCGAATTGCCGCCGTGGGCGGCGGTTGGCAGGAATCTCTGGCGGCCCGGGATTTTGCCCGGCAATATCCCAACGGGATCTTTACTGCAGGCATCCATCCGGGGGGAGCTGCGGATTTTCCGGGGAATACAGGGGAGTTCCGGGAGTTATTGCGCGATCCCTTGTGCCGGGCGGCCGGAGAACTGGGACTGGATTATTTTTATGACGGCGACACCCGGTCCCGTCAGCTGGAAGTCCTTGAAATATTCCTCCAGCTGGCGCTGGATGAAAACCTTCCGGCCATTCTCCACTGCCGGGATCAGGAAGGGGTATTCACCGCCTGCGAAGACATGAGCAGGCTTACCGCATGGTTTACCGGCATGGGGGGCCGGGCGGTGGTGCACTGTTTCACCGGTTCCACGGCGTGGGCGGAGTGTTTTCTGGCACAAGGGTGCATGCTGGGGGTAACGGGGATCGTAACCTTCGGCAGGGCGGCCAATGTGCGGGAAGTGGCCGCCATGATCCCGGAGGACCGGCTGCTGGCGGAGACGGATTCGCCCTATCTTGCTCCGATACCGCTCCGGGGGACGATAAATACGGCGGGGAATATCCCGTATGTGATCCGCAAACTTGCCGAGGTCCGGCAGGACACGCCGGAGCACATTGCGGATGTCACCGCCCGGAACGCCATGAAATTTTATCAGCTGGGCTGAATCGCCTCCCCACCCCGGGAAATATTCCGTTTTTTTGATGAAATCTGGAGTTTTCTGCTTGCATTTTTTGCTTTCCGTATTAAATTAAGAGACGCGCAGGCGGGTGTAGCAAAACGGTCATGCTCCAGCTTCCCAAGCTGGCGACGCCGGTTCGACTCCGGTCACCCGCTCCATTTTTCTTTCTTATCTGACAACGGGGTTTCAACATGGTTTCCAACTGGTGGAGCTGTATCTTTTTCGGTATTGCCGGCGGCGCCCTGCTTTATTACGGCGCAGAATGGATGGTCAAGGGAGGCGTATCCATTGCCCGCAAGTGCAGGATCTCCCCGCTGGTCATCGGACTCACACTGGTGGCGTTTGCCACCAGCGCCCCGGAACTTGTTGTGAGCATCATTGCCGCACTGGACGGTAAAGGCGATGTCTCGCTGGGCAACATCGTGGGATCCAATATCTGCAACATCACCGTGATCCTCGGCGTATCGGCGCTCATCGCCCCGGTGACAGCCAATCCCCGGCTCCTGAAACTGGATATGCCGCTTCTGATCGTGATAAGCCTCCTGCTGACCGGGGTCGTCATCCTTACCGGCGGCGTAGGACGCATCCCCGGCCTGGTGTTTCTCGCTTCCGGCATCGGCTATACATGGTTTCAGGTACACTCCTCCCGCCGGAAAAATTCGGAGTCAGAAGAAATGGAAACTTCCGTCGTAAAACTCCCGCTGGCCATGGGGCTGGTCCTGCTGGGACTCGGCGCCCTGACCTCCGGAGCAAGATTTTTTGTGGACAGTGCCGTCTTTGCCGACGCCAGCCTGGGGGTGTCCGATGCCGTGATCGGTCTCACCATTGTTGCCCTCGGCACCAGCCTTCCGGAACTGGCCACCAGCGCCGTAGCCGCATGGAGGGGGGAGCAGGATATTGCCATCGGCAATGTGGTGGGCTCAAATCTCCTCAATATTATGATCATTCTCGGCATCGCCCCTCTGATCCGGCCCATTATGGCACCGGGGATCTGCACGGCGGACCTGGCCGTTATGCTTGGGGTAACGCTGGCGCTGGCCTGTCTGATGAAATTCTCGAAACCCATCGGCAGACTTGCCGGCGCAGGATTTCTTCTGACTGCCTGCATCTACACGGTCTGTCTTATCCGCCGCTGAAGGAGCCGATTTTAAAAGTCTGCGGCGGAGGGAGTTCACTCCGTCGGTAAATCACAAAGAAATTCCAGAGACGCCTGAAACGAAGAAATGCGCTCTTGCATTTTTTGTATTCCATACTATAGTTCCCACAAGAGAGAGATTTGACGGTCAAATTTCTCAAAAAAAGTGCCTCTTCGTCGTTTTATGAAAAAACACGCTCAAATTCCGTCATTGACATGCTTGTTTGGTAAATCAAAAATCTTGA
>DCGO01000049.1:18137-56524 GCA_002314605.1 Lentisphaeria bacterium UBA1776
ATCCCGGAATCCGTATGCCTGCCGGATCAGCCACCGGATCTTGTTGTTGAATCACTCCATCTTGGCATTGCTGATGTGCCGGAATGTCCAAAAAATCACGATGTCATCAAGTTTATCCCGATTCTTTGGATATAGTAGAGATTGACCGACATTGTATCCTCCTTGTGAGTTTTGATCGACAAACAATAGGTGCAATATCGGTCTTTTTCTATTCCGTCTTCGGATTTTTTTATTGTTTTCCCCTGAATCGCGTCATAAACCGTCGAAGAACCTTTTTTTTGCCATGAGAAAAGCCGCTCTCCGGTGAAGAGCGGCTTTTCTGATTGAGGCGAGTTGTCCGGCATGGCCGGAGAGACGCCGAGACGTGTCGAAGCGGCACGTCTGCCGCCATGATGAATGAACTCTCACTGAAGACGCCCGGTCTCCGGGCGTCCCGTACTTGACTCGCCCGAAAAGCGGAGACTCTCGTGTCCCGCGCGTTTCAGTTCGTGCCTCTCACCGGTGTTTCAGTCCGGCAATGGCGGCTTCGGCCCCGTCGGGGGCACGGAAAACACTGGTACCGGCCACAAAAATATTGGCCCCGGCGGCAATGCACGGTTTCACGGTTTCACGGTCCACCCCCCCATCCACTTCCAGATGGACTTTCAGACTTTTCCGGTCGATTTCCTGACGGATGGCTTGGACTTTCGACATCATGTCAGCCATGAATTTCTGGCCGCCGAATCCGGGTTCCACCGTCATCACCAGCACCATATCGACTTTGTCAAGATAAGGGAAGACCGCTTCCGCCGGGGTTTTCGGCTTGACGCAGATCCCCGCGGTACAGCCGGTCTCACGAATCGTGCGGATCACCGCTTCCGGATCATCGTCCGACTCGACATGAAAGGTGATGTGATCCGCACCGGCCTTGGCAAAGGATGCCGCATATTTTTCCGGATGAGAGATCATAAGATGCACATCAAAAAGCAGTTTACTCACTTTGCGGATGGATGTGATCACCGGTCCGCCGAAGGAAAGGTTCGGGACGAAATGCCCGTCCATCACATCCAGATGAAGCAGTTCCGCACCGCCCTTTTCCACCCGGGCGATCTCACTGTCCAGACGGGCAAAATCCGCCGCCAGAAGCGACGGGGACACAAGGAGATCTCCGCAGTCAAATTTTCTCAGATCCGCAATCATTTTTTCACCTCTTTCTCTAAAAGTCTTATCATTTCCGTATTTTTCCCGGCCAAGTCGCGGGCCGTTTCCCCAAGTTTGTTGCGATGCACCGGATCCGGGGAATACCGAAGGATTTCGCGAACCGTCTCCGGCTGATTCATCAGCACGGCATGCATCAAAAGAGTATTCCCGGAATCATCTTCCGAGTCCGCAGGAAATCCGGACTGCAGACACTTCCGGACTTCCGCTGTTTTTCCCGCTTCCGCCAGCCGGAAAACATGACGGATCTCCAATTTGCTCCGGCAAGTCCGGAGATCTGCTGTTTTTTTCTTCGCTGCGGAATAGGCGGCCAGGCAGCAGCCGAGAATGCCGCACAAAAGTCCGATGCAGACTGCAAACAGAAGTCTTCTTGCCGGAATCCGGCCGGAGGAGTCATGTTCCGCGAAACTCAGTTTCCGAATCACCTCCGGCCAGTCCGGCCGTTCCGGCGCATAGCGGCAGATCATCCGGTCCACCAGCCGGGCAAACTGTGGAGAAACTCCGGGCACCCGGCTGCGCAGCGGCGGGGCATCCTTCGCCTGATGGTGAACCAGGATCTCATCCGGAGTTCCCGTAAAAGGCGCAGAACCGGAAAGCATTTCGTACATCATAATTCCAAGACTGTAAACATCGGTCCGGAAATCACAGTTGCCGAATGCCTCGTTCAGGAGCTCCGGCGCGGCATAGATGGGGGTCCCCATCGCTGTTCGGATCCCGGCATCGCGGAGGGCTGTCTGCAGCCCCAGATCGAGGATGCACACCGAGTGATCCGGCTTCCGCAGGATCACGTTGGCCGGTTTCAGATCTCCGTGAGTCAGCTGCTCCTGCTGCCAGATGTCGGCGAGGGTCCGGGCAATCTCCAGCGCAATACGCCGGGTTTCTTTTTCCGTAAAACGTCTGCCGGATTCCAGCAGTTCCTCTATGGTGGGGCCGGCGGCATATTCCATGACCATATAGGGGAAATGCCGTTCATTCTCATCGGCCCCGTAAACACGAACCGCATTCGGGTGGGCAAGCCTTCCGGCAATCCGGGCCTCGGCAAAAAAAAGGTCTCTGGCACCAGGATCCCCGACATCATACAGCAGTTTCAGCGCAACGCGACGCTTCAGGCGGAGCTGTTCCGCCAGATAAACCACACCGGTCGAACCGGAACCGATTTCCCCGATGATCTGACAGCCGCCGATCACCGCACCCGTCAATTCTCCGGCGGGGCGGATGCCGCAGCAGGGATGCCGGCGGTCGGGTTCTACCGCAGCCGGCTCATACATGCCGCCGCAAAAAGTGCAGCGTTCCTGCGTCATTTTACCTGAAAAAGAGCTCCTCCACCGAATCCCCGGTCTTCTCGTAGGAGCGCCCGTCGAGGATTGTGCAGTTGGCCGCAGTGGGAACTCCGCAGCGCTCCACCATTTCCAGACGCAGGGTCGCCGGATAGTCCACCTTGAGCGGCTTGACCCGGCGGTGTCCCTTGATGGCATCGGTTGTCATTTCCCGAATCATTTTGTGGGCGGCAGAGGGAATGATCAGGCGGGTCCCCTGGGTGCTGTAACTGGTTTTCACCTGACAGGCCCGGACATTGCGGATCCAAAGGACCGCTTCCTTGCAGGCCTTGTCATCGCCGGAAACCATGATGACCGGCACTTTATGTTCCGCCGCAATGGCAGCATCCAGACCGATCTCCCCGATTTTCTTGTCGTTGAGCCACATATTCTGGATCGTTTTGGAGGAATATGTGTGTTCCAGAAGCGCGCCTTCCGTCCCGGCCATGGCGTGATAGCCGAGAAGGATCAGTCCGGCAGAACCCTCAATATCCGGGAAGCGGATACCGGGAGCGGCTCCCTGAATCAGTGTTGCACGGGGATCGATGACCGCCGGATCCACATTGATCCCGGCACCGTGACCGTCCCGGACAATCACCTCGGTGGCCCCGGCATCAAAACAGCCGGCGATACAGGCATTGATGTCCTGCGCCATAAAAGCGGCACCCATAGCAGCCTTGCTGCCGTTGATGTACTCCGAATTGCTGATGCCGCTGCAGCCTTCCATGTCGGCAAAGATATAGATCTTCATAGGTCTCCTTTGGTTAAAAATCTTTCCGGCTTATGCCTGAGGGTATTATAGCACACCGGCAAAAATTTGCAAGTCCGGAAACCCGGCTCCGTCAAAAAACTGCCTTTTTGACACTCCATCCATGAAAACAGCAGGAACTTCATTTTTCCGGCAGGCAGGGAAGTTCATCGAAGCCGAGGATCTGCATCCGGAGTCCGCTTGCCTTTTTCAACAGATGCTCCAAGAGTTCCGGAGACATGTCCACCCTCCGGGCACCGGGGACAATGCCGTGGGAGAAAAAGACGATAAGTCTGTTTTCCCTTGCCGCCCGCTCCAGCGCCCCGTCCAGATTTTCCTCCGAGGATCCGTAATAAGGGCCGATCCCGCATCCGCCCAGAACCTTCCGCGACGGAAGTCCGGCAAGGGGAAGGAATGCCGCATCCTCATCCGCGATCCGGAACCCTTTGTGTTTCCCGATCCCCAGTCCGGCCCGGAAACGGGTGAAATATTTCCCTAAAAACGCATCCGATTTCTGTGTGTGCCGGTTATTGGGATACGCAAAATACCGGATGTCTGTGACACCGTATTTCGCGGCGGCGTCCAGCTGGGGTTTGATCTCGGTATCGAAATACTGCTGAAAATCGCCATCGGCAGGACAGTCCCGGTGATGGAGGGCATGCAATCCCACGCTGTGGCCGTTCCGCCGCAGGACATTCATGGACTCCGCCGCATCCGGGGTGATTTCCCCGCTGTAGAAAAACGTGGCCCGGGCACGGTATTTCCGGAAGAGCTCCACCTGCGCCAGCCATCCTGGGTAACGCCCGTCATCAAATGTAAGACAGACAATGCCGTGTTTCACTTGAGAAATATCCTCTCCCCGCAGGACAGGGCCTCCGCATATCAGCAGAAATCCGGCAAACAGAACCATTTTCAGGCCAAGCATAAGAGAGTTCACCGGCCCGTTACCGCTTCCATGGCCGCCGGATTGGGACAATCCGGAATGATCCGCTCTCCCCTGGGCGCCGCCCAGACGGCCGCATTCCGGAGAACTTTCTGAATATTGGGATCATAAAAGATCGGAAAAGCTTCGTGTCCGGGACTGAAGTAGAAGATCCGGCCGCGCCCCCGCTCAAAGGTCACGCCGCCCCGGAAGACTTCTCCCCCCGCATACCAGTTGATGAATACGATGTCTTTCGGGGTCGGGATGTCGAAGCGCTCCCCGTACATCTCCGTATCCGGAAGTTCAAAATGAGGCGGAAGCCCCTGCGCAATGGGATGCATGGGATCAATGACCCAAAGCCGCTCCCGGTCCCCATCCCGCCAGTTCAAGGTACAGCTGGTCCCCATAAGGCGGCGGAAAACCTTCGCCAAATGACCCGAATGCAGCACCACCAGACCCATGCCGGCCTGAACCTGCTGAACCACCCGGTCCGCCACCTCGTCCCGGACTTCGCCGTGAGCGATATGTCCCCACCAGAAAAGAACATCCGTATTGCGCAGCACTTCCTCGGAAAGCCCGTGTTCCTCATCCTGATCCAGCCATGCACACCTTGCCTCAAAGCCATTGGCATTCAGCATATCCGCAATGGCCCGGTGGATCCCGTCCGGATAAATCTTCCGAACATTTTCGATGGACTGTTCGTGCCTGAATTCGTTCCATACCGTAACTCTGATCTTGTCCGCCATGATCTTCCTTTCTGCATCAATTCAGTTCAAATGAAGACCGCAATCCACCGGCAGAAGAACACCGGTCATGGATTCGGCTTTACACAAAAACAGGGCTGCTGCGGTCAGATCCTCGATCCGGACAGGACGCTTAAGGAGCAGCGTTTGTGAAACGTGTTCCATTTTGCTGGCGGGGAGCCATACCGGAGGAATTACCGGACCGGGAGCCAGGGCATTCACCCGGATCTTCGGGGCCAGACGGCGTGCAAAGGAAAGGGTCTCTTCCGCCAGAGCCGCCCGGCTGGCCGTGTAGGCATCCTGTGCCGGATGCCGCTGAAGGGCCGCCCCGTCCAGAATATTCAGGATCGCGCCGTTTTCCGATTCAAGTTGAGAAGCGAACTGCTCCATCAGAGACACAGGAGAGAGGACATTGACCTGCCGGACCCGTGTTTCATCCTCCGCCGTGTGATCGTAAAGAGAAGCATTGTTGATCAGTATATCCGCCGGATGCCCCAGCCGGCGGAAAAGGGTATCCGTCTCTTCGGGATCGGCAAGGTCGCCGTCTATCAGATCGTGCCCTCCCCCCGGAAGAAGAAAAAGCAGCCTTCTGGCGGCGTCTTCCGAATGCCGGAAATGGATCGAGATCCTCGCCCCCTCCCCTGCAAAGGCCGCCGCAAGTGCGGCGCCGACGCGGACGGCACCGCCGGTAATCAACACCCGTTTCCCGGCAAGTTCCATATCCGGGCGTTCAGTCCTTCTTTGCTGCGGCAGCGGAGTGCGCTGCGGAGGATTTTTTCTTCCGGTTATGCAGATACGTCGCCGTCGGCGCAGCCACGCACATGGAGGAATAGGTGCCGACAATGATACCAAGCATCATGATCAGCACAAAGTCGTTGATGGCAATACCGCCCCAGATGAAGAGCACCACCACCACGATCAGCGTGGTGATGCTGGTCAGCACGGTCCGGCTCAAGGTCTGATTCACCGAACAAATGACCAGCTCCGTATAGGGTGTCCTGTCCTCATCATTGCGGACATTCTCACGGACGCGGTCAAAGACCACCACCTTGTCGTTGATGGAATATCCCAGAGTGGTCAGCACGGCGGCCACTACGGAAAGGGAGACCGTGCGTCCCATCAGGACATAGATCCCCATAACGATGATCACGTCATGAAGCAGTGCGATGATACTGGCAGTGGCATAGGACAGCTCGTAACGCAGCGTCACATACGCACCGATCCCCAGCGTGGAAAGAATGATGGCGATGATGGCGTATTTGCTGAATTCCCAGCCGATCAGACCACCTACACTGCTTTCCTGGCCGCCGGTGAATTTCGCTTCCGGGAAACGCTCATTGAGGTATTTCTGCAGGACCTCCTTGGGGTTGCTGCTCTTTTTGGTCATGTCGTCCCGGATCAGGATCTCCACCTTGCGGCTGTCCTGCGCGGAAGCGCTGGTCTTGTAGGTCACCGTGGCATCGTAATGAATCTTCAGCAGAGCCTTTTCCATTTCCGTGGCGGGAACGGCTTTCTGATAGTCGAACATGACCTGCGTACCGCCGGTGAAGTCCACCCCCAGGATCGCCTTGTTTTTCGCACCGAAGAGGACCAGACTCAGCACCACCAGCAGTACCGAGACCGGCACGGCGATCTTCCACACCTTGCGGAAATTGATCTTCGCCTCTGTAAAGAACTGGTTCATCTTCAGATTCTGCATGTTCGGGAACCACATGAAGAGGTAGTCGAACATAAGCCGCGTCAGGAAAAGCGCCGTAAAGAGCGTGGAGAGAATACCGATGGAGAGCGCCACGGCAAACCCCTTGATGGCGCCGGTGCCCACCGACATCAGAATAATGGAGGTGATGAGCGTGGTCAAGTTGGAGTCAATGACCGCGGACAGCGCGTGCTTGTAGCCGGCATCCACAGCGGGGATCAGGGATTTTCCGCTCTTCAATTCTTCGCGAACACGCTCGAAGATCAGCACGTTGGCATCCACCGCCATACCGATGGTAAGCACGATACCCGCGATGCCGGGGAGAGTCAATGTGGCGTCAAAAGCCGCCATGGCCCCCAGAAGGAGCAGAAGATTGATGACCAGCGCGATCACGGAGATCACGCCGCCCACCAGATAGTAGGCCACCATAAAGACCACCACCCCGAGCATGCTCCACAGCGCCACCCAGACGCCGTTGGACACGTTGTCGGCCCCCAGTTTCGGGTCGGTGTCAAAGACAGCATCGACTTTGATCTGAAAGGGGAAGCTGCCGGAGACCAGTGCATCGGAGATATTCTTGCACTCCTCCTCGGAAAAGGAGCCGGAGATGGAGGCATTGCCGCCGGTGATGGGTTCCTTGATATTGGGCGCACAGTAGAGTTTCCCGTCCAGCACAATGGCCAGCTGGCGGCCGACATTTTCCGTGGTGACCTTGGCAAACCGGGCAGCGCCTTCGGGGTTGAAGGAGAGAGAGATCTGCCGCTGGCCGAACTGATCCCGCACAGGGAAGGCATCCCGGACACCTTTGCCGTCCATGACCCAGTCATACTTCACAAAATAGTAATGCACTTCCGGAGCCTTGCCGGGGCGGAACTCGGAAGTCTTCATAAGTTCATACCCGATGGGGACCGTGAAGTTTCCGGGATTCTGCAGATACTCCTCCACCAGTTTCATGTTTTCCGGATGCACCAGCCGGAAACGGAGTTTGGCGCTCATGGCGATGAGATTGAGAAGTTTGACTTTTTCATCCTTGGCCACGATGGGGGCCTTGATGGAAACATAGCGGTCGCCAGTGGGGGTGATCTCCGCCTCAAAGATCTTCTGCCCTTCCAGACGCTTGCGGAGGATCTCAATGGCGATGTCACGGTAACGGTTGAATTCGCTGGTCATGCGCTCTTCCACCGCTTCACGGTCCTTGGCACCGGAGCTCTTGCCGAGGCGGTCCAGAAACTCCTGGTCAGGAATGAGCTGCAGCATGAATTCCACGCCGCCGTTCAGATCCAGTCCCAGACGGATGGAGCTTGAGGCATCTTTCCGGATCCGGCTCATTACGTCACGGTTGTCGGAAAGAGATTTATCCTTGATGTGATCTTTCAGGACGACCCCTTTGCTCTCCGTGGCGGCCAGCAGAGCCTGCGAGGCAAAGAGTTCGGGATTTTTGGCCTGCATGGCTTTGGCATCTGCGATCAGCTGTTCGGCCACAGGGTCCTTGGGATCTTTCAGAAGTTTGCGGAAGGTATCGTAAAAATCCCGCTGGGTCAGCGGGTACATGGAGCACACAAAGACCAGAATCACAACAACTGCAATGGCCGTGCGCAGCATCCAGGGGCGATTGTTCATAGTGCTTTTTTTCTCCTGACGGACCTTACTTTTTTTCCGGCTCGGCAGCGGGAAGCACATCTCCGATACCGCCCTGGACGACTTCCACCCGGACGCCGCTGGCGATTTCCACCACAAAGGTCTTCTCTCGGACTTCCTCAATGGTGCCGAGGAGCCCGCTGGAAAGCACGACTTTGGTACCTTTTGCGATCTTGGAAAGCATCTGTTCCCGCTTCTGCTGCTGCTTCTTCTGGGAACGCATCATAAAGAAAATCATGACGCCGAAGATGATGAAAATGGGAAGCATGCCCATCAATCCGCCTCCGGAAGACTGCTGAGCGGCGGAAGCCCCTGCGGCAGGGACGGCAGCGGGAGCGGCGGCGGCAGTAAAAAGTGACAGCATCATAATTTTTTCTCCTTTATTTTAGTTTATGATACGGATCAATACAGTCAATTAGGGTAATATAGCCTTTTTTCCCTGATTTTCAAATAAAAAACCGGGGAATCTTGGTTCAGCCGGAGATGTCCCGGCCTTCGAGCCTCAACAGATATCTTTTGATCTCCAGTCCGGCAGAAAATCCGGTCAGTTTCCCGCCCGCACCGATGACCCGGTGGCAGGGAATGATGATCCCGACGGGATTGCGCCCCACTGCGCCGCCCACGGCCCGGGCCGAGGTCCCCAGGCGCACGGCCAGTTCACCGTAGGTGGTCAAGGTCCCGTAAGGGATTTTCTGAAGTTCCATCCATACTTTTTGCAGGAAGGGGCTTCCGTCCGGAGCAAGGGGCAGCTCTTCCGGTTCCGGTCTGTCCCCCGCAAAATATCGGTCGAGCCACCTCAGTGTTTGCAGGAAAACCGGAGCCTCGTCCCATCGTTCCCGCGGTTCGTCCGGACCGGCGCCGAAAAATCGCTGTTCCGAAAAAAACAGCCCTTTCAGTACCTGGCCGGATTCATCTCCGGCCAAAACAAGGTCTCCCGCAGGAGAACCGTATCGGGTAAAAGAAAACGGCATTTTTTCAAAATGGGGGGCTGCTTTCTTTGCGCCATTTGGCGATTTCCGCCAGCATGGGGACAAGATACCCTTTTTTTCCGGGACCAATACCCTTGCAGCGCATGGCTTCTTCCATTGTCAGGGGCTGACGGGCAACCAGTTCTTCCAATGCTGCATTGGTAAAAACCTGATACGCAGGAACACCCCGGGCCCGGGCAAGCCCGGAACGGATGACACGGAGACGCTCATAGAGATCATCTTCCCCTGCCGGATGTTCCGGTTCAGCCGCCTGGCGGAAAAGAGCCGGCGGACGTTTTTTGGCCGGTGCGGCCCAGGCCCCCCGGCTGAACATCGGCCGGAACGATGCATAAGGATTTTCCGCCGTTCCGCGGCAGAGATCGCACTCGCCGCAGCGCCAGGAATCAGCAACTTCACCAAAATATTCCACCAGAAATACCTGACGGCAGCGCCGTTCCCGGGTGTAGGCAATGACTTCATTCAAACGGTCCAGCTCGAACTGGTGCTTGAGATCCAGCGCATCGAAATCAATATGCAGTTCCGCCTCTTCCGGTCTGACCAGACAGGTCGTGCGTCCGGCAAAAGGGGCATCCCACTCCAGCACCTCTCCTGCAAGAGCCCGGAGCACCCGGCGAAGCTGTTCCGTATTCAGTCCGGTGACTCCGGTCAGTTCGGAGAGCGAGCACTCGGTCCAGCGGTTCAGAGCTCCTCCGTAATGCAGGATCATCCGGTGGATGAACCGGGACCGCTGGGTCTTCTCCTGCTCATGGGTGTCACTTAAATCCTTCAGATCTTTCAGAAAACGGATCTTTCCCTGATTGCCGGAGCGGTAGGACCGCTCAATGTAGCCGTTCTTTTCCAGAATACTCATGGCACTGCCGGCAACGGCATCGTTCCTGACCCCTTCGCAGTGTTCGGCAATCTCCGTCATCGTCAGCTCAAATTCAGTGGTATTCCGCTCTGCATAAAGTTTCCGGAGATAAGCGTACACAGCCTCCACCGTTTCCACCGGAGGATTGTTGAGGTCGATCAGAAATTCCTGAACAAACCGGTCACTATAGCTGAAAAGCAGAATGCACCTGGCCGGTTTTCCGTCCCGCCCGGCCCGTCCGGCCTCCTGATAATACGCTTCAATGGAACCGGGAATATTGTAGTGAATCACCCGGCGCACATCCGCCCGGTCGATCCCCATGCCGAAGGCATTGGTGGCCGCCAGCACCGGCGCCGGATCATGCATGAAACGCTCCTGCGCGGCGACCCGGTCGGCATCGCTCATTCCTGCGTGGTAGGAGATACAGTCAAATTCGGAAGCGATCTCCTCCACCGCTTTGCGGGTGGATGCGTAAATAATGGTGGGTTCCGGGGTCTTCAGAATTTCGCGGAGTTCCCGGATCTTGTCTTCCTTGCGCCGGCATTCCCGGACGCTGAATTCCAGATTCGGCCGCCGGAATCCGGCGATCATCATTTCCATTTTCGGCCGCAGCAGCTGGGTGCGGATATCCGCCTGAACCCGGGGCGTTGCCGTGGCCGTGAAGGCGCAGACCTGAGCAAGGGAAAAACGCTTGATATATTCCCCCAATTTGAGGTAGCTTGTCCGGAAATCATGTCCCCACTGGCTGATGCAGTGGGCCTCGTCCACCACCAGCATGTCAGGAGGAACATCCGACAGCAGCCGCTGAAATGCCCCGGTGTGAAATCTCTCCGGAGCCACATAAAGAAGTTTCAGGTCCCCCGTAAGCGCCCGGCGGAGAACATCCTGCTGCTCGGAATAGCCGATAAAACTGTTGATGCACGCGGCAGGGATCCCCCGTCCGCACAAGGCATCCACCTGGTCTTTCATCAGCGAAATCAGGGGAGAGACCACGATGGTGTAACCTTTTTTCAGCAGCGCCGGCAGCTGGTAGCAGACGGATTTGCCTGCTCCGGTGGGCATGACGACACAAAGGTCCTCGCCCGCCATGATCCGGCGGATCACCTCCTCCTGCCGGTCAAGAAAGCGGTCAAAATGAAAATACTGTTTCAATGCCGGAATCAGCGGCTCTTGGTTGCGGGAGATCGTCATAAAAATCTTATTCCATTGTCTGGGGCACACCGTCAAAGAAATTGTCTCTGGCGAGTTTGCGCATATTTTCAAGAATGCGGAGTTCCAGCTGCCGGATCCGTTCCTTGGTCAGGTGGAAACGGGTGCTGATCTCCGTCAACGGCTGGGGCCGGTTGTCAAAGAGTCCAAAACGCATGATAATGATCTGCTGATCCCGCTCCGGCAGGCTGTCCAGCATTTCATACAGCCGCTCTATAAGCACCTTGCGGGAAAAATCATGGGCGGGACCGCGGTCATTGCTGTCGGCGATCATGTCCTCCAGCATGGAATTTTCCGGATTTTCGCGGCTGGGAGCCTGCAGGGAAATGGTCTGGCAGGCCATCTTGCGGATGGCGCTCAAGCGGGCCAGAGGCAGCTCCAGCACCGCCGCAAGTTCCTCGTTTTCAGGAAGCCGGTCATGTTCCTGAATAAAGCGCTGCTCCGCCCGGTTGATGGCGTTGATGGTGTTGATCATGTGGACGGGAAGCCGGATGACCCGGCCCTGTTCCGCCACAGCACGGCTGATGCTCTGACGGATCCACCAGTTGGCGTATGTGCTGAATTTGTTTCCCAGCCGGAAGTCGAATTTTTCAACCGCCCGGAACAGCCCCAGATTGCCCTCCTGAATGAGGTCGTCGAACTGCAGCCCCCGGTTCCGGTAGTGCTGGGCGATGCTGACCACAAGCCGGAGATTGCTCTCCAGCATCCGGTTTCTGGCATCGTTCAGCGCCTGACGGGCGGAATCAAGCTCGCCGCAGAACCTGGCCAACTCCTGTTCCCGGAAGGCGGATTTTTTCAGCAGCAGCATCCGGTTTGCAGAATCTTCCTCGGCATCCGTCATGACCAGATAGTTCCGGAAAACGGCATCAAAATCCGCAACAACATCGTTCTGCAGGTCAAAACGGGTCAGAATCCGTACCAGCTTCTTCCTGCTTGCAATGATCGATTCAGGGGTTCCATGGGAAAAAGCCTCCTGAAATTTCCGGTGTGCATCCTCCGCTTCATGCTGCAGTGTTTTCAGGGTTTGGATCCGGCGGTCCGGTGCAAAATCCGGCAGCCGCATGGCCGATGGGATAAAAATGTCCGCAGGATCATTCCCCCGCAGGCAGCCCGCAACAAGCTTCAGAAATTCCTCCGCCGCAAATCCGATCTGCAAAACCAGCATCCGGTACTTTCGTGCGAGATCATCAATTTCTCCCCCCAGTTCGTTCATTTCCCCGGGGGAAAGCTGCGGGATCGCTCCCATCTGCCGGAAATAAATGGACAGAGAATCCTTGTCGTCACCGGAAAAAGCCGGGGACGGAGGGGCCGCAGACTCGTTTGAGGATGGGGTTCGCGTGTTTGCCATAAGTACTTAACCTGTACTGATAAATTAGCACATTTCAGTTTTTTTTCAAGAAAATAATTGCGTATGCGTTCGCGTTTTTCAGAGAAATCTGCTTGAAAAATGATCCCATCGGGGTATAGTAGTCCAACGACGAAATCAAGGAGGTGCATCCATGCCGCGCTGTTATGTTCCGAACCGAAGTAAACTCACCAAAATCGTAGCAACGGTTTCCGGCAGCAGCTGTACCGAAGAACTGCTCCGGGAGCTCTTTCTGCGCGGTATGGACGTGGTCCGGATGAATTCCGCGCACATGACGCTGGAAGAGATGGAGAACCTTATCGCCATGGTCCGACGGGTCTCCCCCCATCTGGCTGTGATGCTGGACACCAAGGGCCCCAATATCCGCACCTGCAGCCTTCCGGAAAGCGGACTCCCGTTCAAAAAAGGAGACCGGGTCCGTTTTTCCGGTCTTCCCGGCAGGGACGACAGAATTCAGGTGAATTACGAACCGTTTGCCGATGAGGTCCCGACCGGAAGCCGGATTGTTTGCGACGACGGGGCCGCATCCTTTCTTGTCACGGGAAAATCCGGGGACTATCTGGAAGCGGAAGTGAACTTTGACTGTACGGTCATGAACCGCAAATCCGTCAATGTTCCGAATGTTTCATTGAACGCCCCTGCCCTCTCCGGCAAAGATCGGGAATTTCTGGCGGCGGCGGTCCGGCTCCATTGCGATCTGGTGGCTCACTCCTTTGTCCGCAGCGCCGCAGATATTGAGGAAGTCCGCGCCGCACTGGGCCCGGAAGGAAAAGACATCGGCATCATCGCCAAAATCGAAAACCGCGAAGGGGTCCGGAATATCGGCGGGATCCTGACTGCCAGTGACGGGATCATGGTCGCCCGGGGGGATCTGGGAATCGAGATTCCGCTGGAAGAAGTTCCGGGGATCCAGAAAAATCTGATCCACGAAGCGCGCAAATTTGCCAAACCGGTCATCACCGCTACCCAGATGCTCCAGAGCATGGAGCACAGTCCCGCCCCGACCCGGGCGGAAGTCAGCGACGTGGCCAATGCCGTCTATGACGGCACCGATGCAGTGATGCTCAGCGGCGAAACAGCCCATGGAGATTTCCCCCGGGAGGCGGTTTCCATGATGGCGAAAATCGTGACGGAAGCGGAACGGGCGCCCCGGCAATTTTTCCCGGTCCTGCAGGAGACACCGGAAAACAGGAAAGATTCCGCCTATATTCTCTCCGCAGCCGTCCGTGCGGCGGATTCCCTGTCGGTGAAAGCCATTGCCTGCTGTACCATCAACGGACAGTCGGCACAGGTCTGCTCTGCCATGCGTCCGCAGATTCCTGTGTATGCCCTGACTCCCGTGGAAGTTGTTATGCGGAAATTGAACCTGTGTTTCGGTGTTTTTGCCAGTCTTGCGGAATACGATGCCGAGCCTGTGCATCAGGCCTATCAGATCATCTCCCGGCTGAGCCGGCAGGATGCCGGTTTGTGCGGCAGCGATCTGGTCATGGTCCTCGGCAAAAATTCGCCCAAAGTCAGCCGGAACAACATGCTCTGTCTGGCGACACTGGACGAACTGAAAAAATAGCACCTGCAATGTTCTCTGCAGAGTTTTTCCCTGACGCTAATGGGACCGCAAGTCGGAAAAATCCAGTGCGGTGAAGTTTCTGCGCCGGCTTTCCCGCTCTTCCTGCCGGACCTTCAGGTATTTCCAGCGGTTGAAGGCAAATTCGTGAGGAAAATAGTTTTCCAGCCAGCTGTAGTGCAGAGAACAGCTTACAGGACTCCCCTCAAAGATCCACGGGACCTGATTCACGACGTAAGACGCCAGTTTCCGGTAACGTAACGTCCGTTCCGGGGAATCTCCCATGAAAAGCACTCCCCGGAACATCCGGTCGTATTCCGGATCCCGGAAGCACGCCCGGTTGCACCCTCCCGCATTGGGGCCGTAAAAAAGCTGCAGGAAATTCTCCGCATCCGGGTAATCCCCCACCCAGGAATAGCGGAAAAGCTGCATTTTTCCCCGTCGGAGTTTGTCGATGAAGCGGGGGGTGCTGTTCAGCATGATCTCCACCCGGACCCCGATTTCCGCCAGATCAGATTGCAGAAGTTCCCCGATCTGCCGCTGGGCGGATGTGGCATTATTGAGGTCAAAGGTCAAAACAAGGGGCTTTCCGGTTGCAGGATCGATCCCGTCCGGATAACCGGCTTCCGCCAGAAGCTTCTTTGCTTGTTCAATATTGCCGGTCTGCCACGGATTTTTCAGGTCCGGATCGTATCCCGGCACGGAATCCGGCAGAGGACCGGCCAGAAGGCGGAGCATGCCGTTCAGGTGCCGCACCCGCTTCCCCGCGTCAAAAGCCATGGCAATGGCCCGCCGGAGCCGGACATCCGAGAGTTTCGGATCATGGCAGTTGAATCCGATGTAGATCACTTCAAATTCCGGGTTTTCCTGCAGCCGGATCCCCCTCGCCGCCAGCGCCGGAGCCAAAGCACCGCCGCCCACCGCCAGATCCATATTGTCTTTATCCAGCGCACTGGCATCCAGTTTTCCCTGAAGGAAAAGAAGCCACGCGGCAAAGGGCTGCCGGATCTGACTGCAGACGATCCCTTCGGCAAGGGGCAGACGGTGCGTCCGGTCCGCCGGAGCGGCGGCGTTCACAAAATATTGTTCCCGGAAATCCGGATTGCGCACCATTTCGATCCGGTATTCCCGGATCCATTCTTTCAGGATGAAGGGACCGGACCCCACCGGGTGAAAAGCGAAATCCCGCCCGTAAAACTCCACGGCTTCCCGGGGAACCACCGCCGCATTGGGAAGCGCCAGGAGATACAGAAAGCGGGGATCCGGCTGCTTCAGACGGATCACAAACTCCCGGTCGTTCAGAACTTTCAGTTCAGCAAACTTGTCCCGGACCATCCAGCGCAGAGGGCTCAGAGCAGCTGGATCTTCCAGTCGGCGGAGGGAATAAAGGACATCGTCACTGGTTATTTTACGTTTTTTACCGCCGAAACACAAGTCCGGTGTAAAATAAAGGTCGTTCCGCAAACGGAAACGGTATTCCGTATGACCGGCACGGGATTCCGGCATGGTTTCCAGCATGGCAGGACGGAGGCGGCAGGGCCGTTCCGGATAAGCGTATTCCAGCAGCGTGTCGTAAAATGCCGCCACCATATTCCGGCTGGACAGGTCATCGGCATACAAGGGATCAAGGGTCCGCACCCTCCCCCCGGAAGCCAGATGGATCCGGGAGTCCTTTCCGGAATCCCTGCATCCGCAAAGGAGTTCTGCACACACAAGCAATATCAGGAGAAGACATCTTTGCATACAGTAATCATACTTTCAAACGGTTCTTGCCGAGTTTCTGCCGTTCCCGGGAAACATGCTCCCAAAGCTCCGGATCCCGGTAAAGCAGTTTCACAAGACAACTGGGCGTGATACCGAGCATTTCCGCCGCCGGCTTGGGCTCGAATCCGGAAGCGGACACCGCATCCAGCAGCACGGCACGCCAAAGCGGGTAATCGGCATGGTCCAGTGCACATGCCGCGCGGGGAAGCGGAGCCGGCACCTCCCGGTATTCAAGGGCTATTTTGAGCCGGATCTTCCGCAATGCAGCAGCCCGGTTCCGGAACCAGCTGCGTTCCACGGCATCTTCCGCCGTCATGCCGGTAGGCTGATGACGGACCCGGACAGCACTGGAAGTCTTGTTCCTTTTCTGCCCGCCGTTGCCGGAACCTTTGAAACTCTCAAAAGTACATTCGGCACCCAGTTCCCCGTCGGAAAGCTGCAGCACACGGTTCCGGTCAAAGGCATCTTCCGGCATGGATCACACCTTTTCTTCTGAGAAAATCCGGTCAAGAAGGGTATCCGATGCCTGAGGTTTCGCCATGGAAAGCATGCGGGCGCTCCGCACAAGCCAGACATCCGGGTGTTCCAGGACATCCCGAATCAGTTCTCCGATTCTTTCCGGCGAACAATCCTGCTGATTCAGCAGCACGGCCCCCCCAACATCCGCAAAGACGGCGGCATTGTCGGACTGATGATTCTCCGCCGCATAAGGATACGGAATCAGGACCGCCCCCTTGCCGAAGAGCGCCAGTTCCGCCAGAGTGCTGCCGCCGGACCGGGAAATCACCAGACTGCTGGCCGAATATGCCAGTTCCATGTGATCGCATCCGGGCAGAATCAGTGCCGGATAGGCTACATGTGCATATGCGGCCTGAACCGCCTCGAATTTGTGGGCACCGGTCAGGTGGATCACCTGCAGTTTTGCTGCCGGATCCAGTGCCCGGAGAGCAACCGGAACAACCTCATTGATCCTCTGCGCTCCCTGGCTTCCACCGAAAATCAGCACCGTGGTGCGGTCGGGTTCCAAACTGGATCCGTACAACTCGTTCAGCCGGACTACAGCTTCAGAACTCTTCAGTTCCGCCGTCCGCAGAAGTTCCGGGCGGAGGGGCATGCCGGTCGCTTCACACGGACAACTGACGCATTGCCCGTTGACCGCAGGAAACGCCGTACCGAGAAATTTTGCGTAAGAACTCAGAAAACGGTTTGCCCTCCCTATCCTGGCATTGCCGTCATGGAGATAAATGGGAATGTGACACCGGCGGGCAGCCAGGATCACCGGGAGGGAGGCAAAGGATCCCATGCCCAGTACGGCCCGGGGGCCGAACTCCTTCATTTCCCGGCAGGACTGCAGAAATCCGCCCCAAAGCCCCCGGAAGAAGCGCAGCCACCGGATGGGGCTGCGGCCCGGCGACGGCATGGAGGGCAGCACCTTGACCGGGATGTCAAAAGTCGCTGCAATCTGCTGCTGGTTCGCCGAATTGACACCGGACAGCAGGAGAAGAACATTGCCGCCCCGTTCCATCATCCGCCTGGCCAGCGCCAGCCCGGGATAAAAATGTCCTCCTGTCCCGCCGCAGGTTATGATCAGTCGTTCAGATGCGTGCATTTGTCACCTCTTGATTCATAAAATGTCGCATATAATAATGTATCACGCGTTTGACAAAACGCAATCCCGGAAACGGTTTCCCCGCTCCTCATAATTTTTGAACATGTCCATGCTGGCACACCCCGGCGCCAGAAGCACGGTCTCTCCGGGTCGGGCATCCCGGCACGCCGCCCGGACCGCCGCCTCAAAATCCGTCCCGAAGTCCTGACAGGGAACCCCAGATAGAACGGCCTTCAACTGTTCCCTGCAGGCACCGAAGAGATAAACCCCCGCCATTTCATTTTTTACTGCGGCAAGCATCTCAAAGTCCATTCCCTTGGCCAGCCCCCCCATGAGCATCCGGAACCGGGTTCCGCCGTCGGGAGAGAGGGCCCGCATGGAGGCCAGCACCGCGTGGGGGTTGGTGGCTTTGGAATCATCCACATACCGGATCCCCCGGCGGACACACACTGTCTCGACCCGGTGGGGGCCGCTGGAAAAATTTTTCAGCGCCGCCTTGAGTTCCGGTCCGAAAAACGTCTTTTCCGGCAGCATCCGGTACGCCAGTTCCAGCGCTGCACCGATATTTTCGATATTGTGTTCTCCCTTGAGTTTCAGATCCGCATAATCCGCCAGCGGGATCCCGTCTGCGTAAAAAGCATTTTCCATCCAGAGAATATGGGCTTCCGGTGTCAGGTCCTTCATGGAACGGCCGAAAACGCGCCCTGATTCCGGAACATGCTTCATGATCCGGTATTTGACGGCACGGTACTCGTCCTCGCCGCCCGGATAACGATCCCGGTGATCCATGGAAATATTGAGGATCGCCGCCGCTTCCGGAGCAAAGCTGTCCGCAAGTTCCAGCTGGAAAGAACTTACCTCCACCACCGCGATCCCGGTAAAATCTTCAGCCGCAAGAGAGGAGAGCGGGACCCCGATATTCCCCGCAAACCGGGCTTCCGCTCCGGCGGCGTTCAGAAGGCTTGTCAGAAGTTCCGTAGTGGTGGTTTTCCCGTCCGTCCCCGTAATGGCCACGATCCTCCCCTTGAAGTAACGGGCACCGAATTCCAGCTCGCTCCACATGGGTTGCCCGGAGGCTTTTGCCGCCTGATACATGGGGGACCATGGCGGAACCCCGGGACTCGCCACAATAACATCGCCCCATGAAAAAGATTCGCTGAAGATTTCATCCGTCAGGATCTCAAATCTGAGCTGCAGTTTCTCCGCCAGGGCTGCCGCCGCCCGGCCGCTGGCGCCTGCCCCGAGAATGGTGATTCTCTCCATATTTACCTCAATATATATAAAACATGATCCATAGAAAGATCAAAGGCGTCAGGACCTCCGTAAGTTCCTCGCAGGCCCCGATGGTATCCCCCGTGGCTCCGCCGATCACATGACGTGTCACCTGACTCCACAGTATGGGAAAAACGGCAATGATCACTGCATTGACCGCCATCCCCGGCCAGCCGTCCGCAAACCAGCCGCAGACCAGACACAGCACCGTACCAAGGATCATCCCCGCCACCGGTTTCCCGTCCCGGAACCACAGTCCGCCCAATCCGGCTGGCCGTGCGTAACGACTGGAGGCAATATGAAAAAGGATGGCGGTCCGGCCGTTCAGAAACATCATCCCCGCAATCCCGGGCCGCGGACCAAGTTCGCAGAAAACGGCAAATTTGCACAGCAGCAGCGCCACGATGGCAAAAACCCCCATGGTGCCGATACGGCTGTCGCGCATGATCTCCAGCTTCTTTTCCCGGTCCCGACCGGACAGAAATCCGTCTGCGGTGTCGGCCAGACCGTCCAGATGAAGCCCTTTGGTCAGGATCTCCGGCAGGATGGTCAGAACAGCGGCCGCCAATATCCCGTGCCGTCCCGAACAGCAGCAAATACCGTAAAAGAGCGCCCCAAGCACCAGTCCCACCACGGGGAAAAAAGTAACGGCGCGCCGGAGTTCCCTTTCGGATGGGCAGAAGCCGCCCGCCGGCAAAATTGTCAGCATGGTGAAGGCGGCAAGAAGCGAACGGATCATGACTCCTGCTTCGGGATCGCTTTTTCCAGCCCGATCCCCCGGGAGCCTTTCAGAAACACCGTATCCCCGGCTTTGACCAGTTTGGCAAGGATCCGTCCGGCCCCTTCCGCAGAACCGCACAGGGTGACATTGGCGGCATTCAGACTGGACGCCGCCCGGGCAAATCTCGGGCCCACCGTCACCATCCGGGCATTGGGCAACACATTCAGCGCCTCCTGCAGCACTTTCTTGTGCTCCGCCGCCTCAAAGGTCCCCAGCTCCAGCATATCCCCGAGTACCAGCACCAGGGACTCCTGGGGCACATTGCCGGCTGCCAGTTGCCGGATGGCCGCCAGCTGACTGGCGGGATTGGCATTGTACGCATCGTTGATCCATGTGGCTCCGCCGATAACGCTCCGGGCCATCCGCATGCCGGGAAGGCTCGTATGGGCCAGCCCCGCGGCGATCACCAGGGAAGGAACGCCGCAGGCAAGTCCCACCGCAGAAGCGGCCGCCGCATTCAAAGCCTGATGTTCGCCGGTAAGTTTCCACTCGATTTCCTGCCGGCTCCCGTCCGGAAATTCCACCGCGATCCGGCTGCCGTCCAAGTCTCCGGAGAGATACTCCGAGCGGACCTCCGCCTCACTTCCGGTGTGACCGAAACGGGTGACATGAAATTTTGAGGCATGTTCAAGGAGAACGTTATTTGCCGGGCACTCCAGCGGAATGACCGCCGCTCCGTTTTCGGGGAGGCCGTCAAAAATCGCCGATTTCTCCAGGGCAATGCCGTAAAAGGACCCCAGTTTCTCCAGGTGACAGGGGGCAATGGTATTCACCAGCGCCACCTGGGGTTCTGCGCAGGCGGAGAGAGGCGCGATCTCGCCGGGACCGCTGGTCCCCATCTCGATAACGGCCGCCCGGTGCTGGGCACCGAGCCGCAAAAGGTTCTGGGGGACACCGATCTGATTGTTGGTGTTTCCCTCGGTATAAAGCACGGCATCCGGACCGAAAAATTCGCTCAAAACCGCCCGGCACATCTCCTTGACACTGGTCTTGCCCACACTTCCGGTAACGGCCACGACCTTCAATTCCGAAAATCTGCGGCGATGAAAACGGGCAAGATCCTGATAGGCCTTCAGCGTATCATCCACCATCAGCACCGGGATTTTCACTTCCGGGGGAAGTTTTCCGGCACGGCTGCGGGCAATGCAGAGCGCTTCGGCTCCGGCGGCGACCGCCTGTTTCAAAAAATCATGACCGTCAAATTTTTCGCCGCACAGAGCGATGAAGATCTTCCCGCTCCCCGGTTTGCGGGTATCGGTATAACACCCGAGAGAACCCGTACAGCCGGTTCCGTCTTTCCACTCTCCGCCGGAGGCGGTCCTGAACTCTTCGGCGGAAAAACAGGCCGCCATTCCATGCATTTCAGCGCACATATTTCCCCGCATTCATGTTCAGGATGCTCCGGACCACGTTTCCCCGGAAAACCACCCGGATGGTCTCATCGTCGGAAATCCAGTAAACCCATGTATCATTGGTCAGATTCGGCGTACGGCTCCGGGCCGGAGGACCGTAGGCGGCGGTAACCTCCCGCCGGTTCATCCCGGGAATGACTTCACCCCGCATGACATAGGGCTTCATTTCCGGACGAATATCCGCAAATTCCTTTTCCGGAGGCTGAATGGTCAGCAGCTGCCGGATAAAGGCCCGCATGTCGCAAAGCTGTTCTCCGGGCTCAAAAATAATGGTGTATTCCCGACCGTTCTTATCCTTCAGTTCCAGACGCCGCTCGTTGGCAAACAATGCCTCCACTTCCGACCCGGGGGGAAGGATCCGCCCTTCCTGAACGTTCAGAGAAGAAATCTTTTTGGTTCTGCTCCACAGTGTATAACGGGTATAGAGTTTTGCATCTATCGGCTGCTGAAGGACTTCCGATACTGGGATGGACCACCAGAGTTTATCTGCCGACTGAAAATACTTGTCCGGCGCCGCACTGGTGGAATAACAGCCGGCCAGGGCCAGCAATCCGCCCGCCGCGGCAATCAGTATAACAATCTTGCTCATCATGAATTTTCCTTGAAGAAAACAGTCAAAAAAAACGATGCGAATAATGTATATCCTATTCCGGTGATTCGCAAATACACAGCGAAAAATTTTACCGTTTTTCCGGCCGGGCGTTTCCACCCGCACCAAGGACCCGGTTATCCGTGCAGAGCATTTTCACAGGTGCGAAAATGCATTTTGGCGCAGCGCTCCAGAAGTTCGGCGCCGCCGCGTACGGCAAGAACCTTTGCCGTTTCTGCGACCTGCGGGCCGGCGCCCCGCATCAGGGAAATGCCGAGTTCTTTCCCCAAAGCATCCATTTCCCGGATGAAGGCGGCCCTGGCAAGGATGGAGGCGGCGGCCACCGCCACATCGCTCTCCGCCCGGGGGTGCTGCTCAAAACGGATCAGGCGCCCTTTGGCAAGAAGCGCTCTGCGCATCACATTTTCCCCGGCAAACTGGTCGGAAAGCATCCGGGGACACTCCGGGTGTTTCTCGAGGATATTCTCCATGACCCGGGCATGTCCCCAGGCCAAAAGCCGGTTCAGATTGCCGATCTGGCGGTACAGCCGGTTGTAGGTGGGATTCCGGAGGATCAGCACACTGCAGCGGTCGCCGCAGATACCGCGGATCTGTTTCTCCAGAGAGTAAATTTTCCGGTCGCCGGAGATCATTTTGGAGTCGCACACCCCGATGGCGGCCAGTTCCTCCGCCACGCGTCCTTCGGAAAACACGCAAGCCACACAAAGAGGTCCGAATACATCCCCCTTGCCGCTTTCATCAATGCCTCCGTGAGGCGTTTTATCCAGTTCCGCCAAAGCCGCTGCCGGTCCGGCTGGCAGCAGTCCCTGCAGGATCTCCGGCTCCAGAGTGAACTCCACAAATTCCGCCGCATTGGCGCCCTGAATGGTGAGTTTCCCGCTGGTATAGGCCACCAGACTGATTTTCGGACCGGAAACCTTCCAGTAAGCATAAGGAGCTTCTGCAAAATCCCAGCTTTTTGCCTCCAGAACGGCACGGAGTTTCTCCCGCTGGAGATCGTCAATTTTTACCACGAAGCCGTTTTTTTTCTTTTCCATGACATTTCCCAATGAAGTACCGGATGGACGAAGCAAGGAGATAACTGGTAATGGCGATCAGCACTATGGCCGGTCCGCTGGGCAGCTGCCACGCATAACTTGCCACCAGTCCGGTACCGACAAAAAACCAGCAGAAAAGGACCGCAATGATCATCATGGAACTCAGCCGGCGTGCGAAACACCCGGCCGTCACGGCCGGCAAAGTCAGAAGCGCAATAAGCAGCACGATCCCCACCACATAGACCATCAGCACAATGGCGAGCGCCGTACCGATCAGAAGCAAAAGATAATTGAGTTTGACCCGGAGCCCCCTCAATTCGGCAAACACCGGATCAAAAAGCATGGCCTGTATCTGCCGGAAGAAGAGAACCGCCGGCACCAGAATGAACACATCCAGCACGGCCGTCCAGACGATGTCCGTTGGCGCCAGCAGCAGAATGTTGCCGAAAAGATATCCCTGAAAATCCACATATCCCGGGGTCCAGTGGAGAAACAAAAGCCCGATGGACATCCCGAATGCCCATACGGCGCTGATCACGGAATCTTCCCGTTCCCGTGCATAGAGGCTCACCAACCCGATCAGAAGAGCCGAAGCCACCGCGCCAATGGCCGCTCCCGCGAGGGGATGGGCCCAGCTTGCATGCAGGACCCGCTGACAGAAGAGCGCCGCTCCGATCCCCCCAAGCACCGCATGAGCCATGGCTCCGGCAATGGATGTGATCCGGCGGGTCACCACAAAAGTCCCTACCACCCCCATGGACAGACTTCCCAGAATGCCGATCAGAAACGCATTGCGCATGAATCCCAGTTCCGGCATCATGAATTCCTGCAGAAGACTCATTTTGCCCCCTCTCCGCCGCAGTTGCAGAAACAGGCGTGATTGTGCTCCACAAGGTGCATGCCGTGCCGGTAGATCCGGTCGGCGGCCGCCTGGTCAAAAGTACCGCCTTCGTGGATGGAAACATGTTTGTTGACACAGATCACCCGGTCGATTTCCCTGCTCACAAACCCCAGATCATGGGAGACGGTCAGGATCGACATGGAGCGGCGCAGACAGTTCAATGTGGAATAGAACTGCTCTTCCGCTCCGGGATCCACATTGGCCGTAGGTTCGTCCAGCAGCAGCAGCCGGGGGTGACAGGCCAGCGCCCTGGCGATCAGGACCCGCTGCCGCTGACCGCCGGAAAGTTCCGAAAAACTCCGTTCCGCAAGGTCCGCAATCCCCATTTCCTCCAGCGCCGCAGCAGCCGCCCGCCGGTCTTCCGCAGGAACCCTGCCCCATACATTCCGGTGCAGCGTTCCCTGCAGAACCACTTCCCGGACCAGGATCGGAAACGCGCCGTCCAGCTGGTGATACTGCGGCATGTAGCCGATCAGCTGCCGGGCATCTTCCGGGGACCGCCCGAAAACGCGGATGATCCCCTTCTGCGGTACCAGCATGCCGAGGATCAGTTTCAGGAGCGTGCTTTTCCCTCCGCCATTCGGACCGATGATCCCGGCGGATTCCCCCTGACGGAGAGAGAGGTTCACCCCTTCCAGCGCAGGCGATCCGCCATCGTAGGCGAAGTCCAGATCCCGGATTTCGAGGATCAGATCTGACGTCATTTCGTTTCAAAACCCCTGGCCACGGAGTAGCCGATGAAGTGAAGACTGCGGACAACATTGCCCTCCAGGGGATCCAGCGATTCGACATATCCGCCGATGGCCTTGGACAGTGCATTTGCGGAAGCGGGGTTGAACTGAGGCTGAACAAAGATACAGGACACGCGGTGCTCCCTGGCAACACGGATGACCTTCGCCAGCTGCGACGGAGAGGGCTCCCTTCCGCCCAGCTCAATACTCAGCTGCTCAAGGCCGTAAGCTTTGGCAAAATAACCGAATGCCGCATGATGCACCAGAAATGCCCGGCCCTTGAACGGGGCCAGCCGCTTCCGGTTTTCCGCATCCATGGCGTCCAGATCCCGGATCAGCTCCAGGTAGTTTGCGGTAAAAGTGTTCTTCCTGTCCGGAAGCAGGCTGATCAGTTTGTCCAGAATGTTCTTCGCAATGATCCTGCAGTTGGCCGGATCCAGCCACACATGGGGATCCAGCTCCCCCGCATGATGATGATCCGCCGCTTCCGCTTTGTGACCGCGGTCCCCGTCATCATGTCCGTGATGCGCATCCATGGGGATCCGCTTGATCCCCGCCGTCACGTCCACGATCTGAACGGAACTGTTTTTCAGTCCGGCAAGGAATTTCTTTTCAAACGGCATGCCGGTGTACAGAAACACCCTGGCCTTTGCCGTCTGCCGGACGTCAGCCGGAGTGGGAGTGTAGTCCCGGGGATTCTGTCCGTCCGGCAGCACGGAAGGGACCACTTCTCCGTAGATCCGGCTGGCAAGATAGCAGATCGGCGGAATTCCGGCATAGGCTTTCCGCACCACAGCCTTCCCCGATTTTCCCTTGGTTCCGGCAGCGGGGGATTTTCCGCAACTGCAACAGATTCCGGCCAGCATCACGCCACACATCAAACTGAAAAAAAATCTCATTTCACGTTCCTCCATCAAGAAATTCGGCAATCCGCAAAAACATATACGATACAATAGCGCGTCTATGGCGATTTTACAAGCGGCCGTTTGATATTTTACGCCTGCGTGCTATATTTATGAATTGAAAGTACGCAAACAATCGAGAGGTTTTTTCGGAATGGCTCTCAGACACATCCGCAATTTCTGTATCATCGCCCATATCGACCATGGGAAATCCACTTTGGCCGACCGGCTTCTGGAATACACCCATACCGTGGCCCAGCGGGACCTTCAGGAGCAGCTTCTGGACGGCATGGACCTGGAACGGGAACGGGGGATCACCATCAAATCCCACCCGGTCCGCATGCATTATACCGCCAAAGACGGGGAAGAATATGAACTCAATCTCATCGACACTCCGGGACATGTGGACTTTTCCTACGAAGTCAGCCGGTCCCTGGGGGCCTGCGAGGGAGCCCTGCTCCTGATTGATGCGACTCAGGGAGTCCAGGCGCAGACCGTGGCCAATGTCATGCTGGCCATGCATCAGGATCTCCGCATCATCCCGCTCATCAACAAGATCGATCTGCCCGCCGCCAATCTGCCCCTCTGTTTCGAGCAGATGGAGGAGGTCCTGGCCCTCCCCAGGGAAGAGGCCATGATGGTCTCCGGCAAGACCGGCGAAGGCGTTCCGGAGCTTCTGGAGGCGATTGTCAGGGAAGTTCCGCCGCCGGAACTTCCTCCGCATGATCCGGGCAGTTCCGCACTGATCTTCGACTCCCTCTACGATGCCTACCGGGGAGTGGTTACCTATGTCCGGGTCCATCAGGGGACCTTTCGGCGGGGGACCCGCATCCGGCTCTTCAGCAATGATCTGGAAAGCGAAGTCAAGGAAGTCGGATTCTTCAGCCCCGAGATGAAGGCGGCGGAGGAGCTCGGTCCCGGCGAGGTGGGCTATCTTATTCCCAATATCAAGAGTTCCTCGGAGACCCGGATCGGCGACACGGTAACGGACGTCATGAAGCCGTGCAAAGAACCCCTGCCCGGGTTCCAGCAGGTGCGCCCCATGGTGTTCAGCGGCATCTACCCCATCGACACGGCGGATTATAATCAGCTGAAGTTCTCCATGGGGAAGCTCCAGCTGAACGATGCGGCATTCTTCTATCAGGCGGAATCCTCCGCCGCACTGGGCTTCGGGTTCCGCTGCGGATTTTTGGGACTGCTGCACATGGAGATCATCCAGGAGCGTCTCCGGCGGGAATACAATATGGACATCATCGCCACCTACCCCAGCGTGATTTACCACGTTTTCATGCGGGACGGCGAAATGCTGGAGATCGACAACCCCGTCCGGCTCCCGGACCCGGCGGCCATCGACCGCATTGAGGAACCGCTGATCAAGGCAAGACTGATGCTGCCGGTCGCCTACATCGGCGATGTGATGAATCTGGTCATGAGCAAACGGGGGATCTGCACCAACACCGATTCGGTGGATGCCGGACACGTCATCATCACCGCCGTCATCCCCATGCACGAGATCCTCATTGATTTTCACGACAAACTTAAATCCATCACCCGGGGCTACGGCAGTATGGATTACGAGCCCTGCGGCTACCAGCCGGGCAAGCTCCTCCGGATGGATATTCTGGTCAACGGGGAACCGGTGGACGCCTTCGCCTCCATCGTCCACGAGGACATGGCCCAGTACCGGGGCCGGATGATCTGCGAGCGGCTGAAGGATGTGATCCCGCCCCAAATGTTCCAGATCGCCATTCAGGCGGCCATCGGCGGGAAGGTGATCGCCAGGGAAACCGTCCGGCAGCTGCGCAAGAACGTACTGGCCAAATGCTACGGCGGCGACATCACCCGCAAGCGGAAACTGCTGGAAAAGCAGAAAGAGGGCAAAAAACGCATGAAACTGATCGGCGAAGTCAACATCCCTCAGGAAGCTTTTGTAGCAGTGCTCCGCTCCAGCGAGGATGACCGATGAAATCTGTTTTTTTTGCATCCCTGCGGAAGAGAAAACAGCTGCGGAAGTTCCGGGAAGCCGTCGCACAGCTGCGGCATGCCGATGACGACATTCTGCCGGAAAACATCCGGCTGGCCATGGACCGGCTGATCTCCGACGCCCGGACGGCAGAGAAAAAAAGGGACGTTGACGCCCTCCCCTGTCTGCGGGACCGGCTGGCCTTTCTGATCCCCCCGCAGCGTTTTTCCAGGATACGGGAATGGATGGATATTCTGGCGGTGGCCATGGCGGTGGCTTTCGGGATCCGGGGGCTCTTTTTGCAGCCATTCAAGATTCCCACCAGTTCCATGCAGCCGACCCTTTACGGGATCCATTACATGACGCCCGTCGGGAATTCCAACCCGTGGGCATTCCGGCTGCCGGGAATTTTGAGCGGACTCCTCTTCAGCACCCGGGACGCCGGCCTCACCATCCGGGAGTCCGGCACGCTGGATCCGGACAGTCTGAGAATCGGCGGAAACGCATTTTTCGACAAGGTTCTGTTTGACATCGGTCCCCGCACCTATTCTCTCCCGGGGGCGCCGGCCAAAGTGGCGGAATACAGCGGTCTGGCGGAAGATCTGCAGCGGACCTACCGTGCCGGCGAAGCGGTGACGGACGGCAGACTCTCGCTGGGGGACCACCTTTTTGTGGAACGTGTCATGATCAACCTCACCGGACTCAAAAGGGGAGATGTGACCGTCTTCTGCACCGAAAACATCTCGTCCCCGGACGGGACAAAACTGATGGACCAGTCGGGGTATTACTACATCAAACGTCTGGCCGGACTTCCCGGCGATACCCTGAAAATTGCGGGGGGGCAGCTTTTTGTGAAACCGGCCGGAAACCGTGAATTTCACCGGATCCAGGATCTTGCGCCGGTTTTCGAAAAAGTTTACAGCATGCAGGGTGGGTATCAGGGACACACCAATTCTCCGGGTGACGAGCCCTGCGGCTACTACCTCCGGACGGAGCAGGAGGAATTCACCGTCCCGCCGGATGAATACTTCATGCTGGGGGACAATACGAAATTCAGTTCCGACAGCCGGATATGGGGGACGGTCCCCCGCCGGAACATCGTCGGTAAAGCCTTTTTCGTTTTCTGGCCCTTCTCCCGACGCTGGGGACTGGCGGACAGCAGGGAAGCCTATCCCGTGCCCACCGGGAAAAGCGTCCGGGGGACGTTCCCGTCCATGTATCTGCAGTAACCCGGAGCAAATCATGTCGTCGAAGATCGAACTCTATCTCCAGCGCATCGGCTATTCCGGCAATACCGGAATTTCTGCGGAAACTCTCCAGAACCTCCAGCGGGCCCATCTGAGCCATGTCCCCTACGAAAATCTGGATCTTCTGTACCGCCGGCCGGGGTCGCTGGAAATCGCCGAACTTTATCAGAAGATCGTACTGGATCGCCGGGGCGGATACTGTTTTGAACTGAACGGGCTTCTGGCATGGCTGCTGCGGGAACTGGGATTTCATGTCACGGAATATTTCGGCCGCTGGCTGCAGGGGGAAATTCCGCTGCCTCCCCGGCGGCACCGGGTGCTGAAGGTGAAGGTTTCCGGCCGGAATTTCCTTGTTGATGCCGGCATGGGAAGGGTCTGTCCGCTGGAACCGCTGGAACTCCAAGTGGGCGTGACTCAAACCCGGGAAGGGCAGGACTACCGGATCATTCTGCATGAAAATCTCGGGTTTGTGGTCCAGAACCGGATCGGCGGGGAATGGACCAATTACTACAGTTTTACCGAAGACCCTCACTGGACCGTGGATTTCCTGTACGTTCACTACTACTGCGCCCATCACCCGTCCTCGGTCTTCAACCGGGAACTCAAGGTGCATCTCTTCACCCCGTACGGCAGAAATTCCATCGCGGACATCCCGGACCCGGAAACCGGCAGGAAAAAACGCATTGCCCGGATCAGTCAGCCGGACAGTTCCGTGAAAACCATTTCCGTAGCCGGAGCGGAAGATCTGGACAGGATCCTGCGGACCCATTTCAACCTTCATGTCCCGCATGTAAAAGATCTGCCGTATCCTGAGCCCCGGTGATCAGGGCACGATCTCCGTCAGGATCTTGCTGAAAAAGCGGGGTTTGGCGATCTTAAACAGCCCTTCACGGTCGAATTTGCTGCGGTCCGCCAGAAGAAACCTCTGACCGGCGATCTGCAGGACCTTGATCAAAAGATCCGCATGGTGTTCATGGTTGGTGGTGACGTTTTCCTCCGTGACCCCGAATGCAGAGATGAATGCCTTGGAGATATTGAGATACTCCAGTTCCCGCAAGGTGGCCTGCCCCAGAAAGGCATTCAGCTGGATATCGTAGCCGCCGCCCAGGCCGATCAGAACATAATGGGCCGGAAACTTGTGAAATTCCTGCATGATCAGCACCGAATTGGTCACGATCGTCAGGTTGGAGAACAGGGAATTTTCCAGCAGTCTTGCAAGAAAATAGGTGGTGGTGGAGGAATCCAGAAAAAGGATGTCCCCCTCCTGGACTTCCTGCATGGCCATCTGCGCGATCATCTGTTTCCGGTTCTGGTTCCACTCAATGCGGTCCTGAAACGTCGAAAATGTTTTTTTACGGTCCCCTGCCGCCGTTTCGGGATAGGCGACCCCGCCATGCATTTTTGACAGCGCCCCCCTGGCGGCCAGTGCGGCAATGTCCCGGTGAATGGTGGCGCTGGATACCTTGAATTTCTTCTGCAGATCCTCCATGGAACAGTATTTCACCTCTTTAAGGTGATCCAGAATCTGCAGGATACGGACATTTTTCATGACAATCCCCTTTCGCTGACGAGCCGTACATTACTCCTCAGAGTTCTCAATTTCAAGGAGAGATTTGATAATTTTTGATTATTTTTCATATTTTCTCATATATTTACCGTTCATTCTCATTGACAGCGGTTGCAAAAAAGAGTGCTGCCATATATAGTAGCGCCATGGACGGAAGGTTAACCGGATCAGGAGGAATTAAAAAAAGTGCATACCAAAGTTGATTTTGTCGGACTGGGATTCTGCAGCAACGATTATCTCTCGCTGCTGCCGGAAATCCCCATAGACAGCAAAGTGCAGATGCTCCAGCACCTGGTGCAGGGCGGCGGTCCGGCGGCTACCGCCACCGTGGCGGCGGCCCGTCTGGGACTGAGCGCAGCCTTCATCGGCACGGTGGGGGACGATGAACCCGGCAAATGGATCCTGCGGGATTTCGAAAAAGAACAGGTGGATGTTTCCGGCATTGCCGTGCGTCCGGGGAGGACCTCTCCCCTCGCCTACTGCTGGATCGAGGCTCCTACGGGCAAGCGCAGTGTGGCCTGGACCCGGGGCGACACGGAGGAACTGCAACCGGAGGAAGTGCCCCTCGAACTGATCCGTCAGGCGAAAGTTCTTCATATCGACGGCCATAATCCCAAAGGGGCCCTTGCGGCCGTCAAAGAGGCCCGGAAACACGGGGTACTGGTGAATTTCGACGCCGGAACCCTGCGGGACGGCGTAAAGGAGCTTCTGCCTTACACCGATATTCTGATCGCCTCCGAAGCCTTTGCCCGGAGTTTCTCCGGAGAAAACGATCTGGACAAAGCCATTCTGGAGCTGAAGGAGACCGGTGCCGGAGTCACGGGGATCACTCTGGGCGAAGGCGGCTCCATGGTCTGGGACAACGGAAAAATTCTCCGGTGCCCGGCCTTCCTGATCAAACCGGTGGACACCACCGGTGCCGGAGACACCTATCATGCGGCCTTTGCGGTCCGGTATCTGGAGACGAAAGATCTGGCGGACTGCATGCGCTTCGCCTCTGCCGTGGCCGCGCTCAAGTGTCTGAAACTGGGCGGTCGGACCGGCCTGCCCCGCCGGGAGGAAGTCGAACTTTTCCTGAACCATCACTGAGGAGGAATATACGATGGACAAAACGATGAAAGTGGTGTATCTGCCGCTCACCAAGGCGAACTGGACCAATGCGGAGCTGGAAAAGGCGCGGGAAAAATCCCGGGCGTTTCTGGCGGCCATTCCCGGCGTGACCGTGATCGGCGGAGACCGGATGATCGAAGACGAAGCCGGAGCCATGTCGGCCCTGGAACGGTACAGAAAAGAGGGGGCGGATCTGGTGGTGGCCCATCTTCTCTCCTTTGCACTGGGGGTCGTTCTTCCCCGGTTTGCCAGAGCGCTGAATACCCCGGTGGTGCTCTGGTCCATCCCGGAACCGCCGCCCAACGGGGGCCGTCTCCGGGCGAATTCCTTCTGCGCGGCCAATATGAATTCCCACATCCTTTATAAACTTTTCATCCCGTATTTCAACGTGTTCGGCAGCATCTCCGATGAAAATACGGCCAAAGAACTGACCCGGGCCGTCAATGTCACCCGGACCCTCAAAAAACTGAAAGATCTCCGGGTGGGTTCCATCGGCGGACGGGTCCCGGGCTTCTTCACTTCCGATTACGATGAAATGCTGCTCCGCAACAAGATCGGGCCGGAGGTCATTCCCCTGACGACGCTGGAAGCCGTGGCCATGGCGAAAAACCTGGCCCCGGCAGAAAAAGAAGAAGCAAAGAAGCTTCTTCTGAAAGACGCCAGTCTCCACGCCTTGGACGCTCCCGCGGACGCCCAGTTCGAGAAGTCCGCATCGTTTTTTGCCGCAGTCAGGGAGATGATGGATAAATACATGCTTGGCGCCGTCACCCTCCGCTGCTGGCCGGAAGTGATCGCCGACGAGATGTTCGGGATCACGCTCTGCTCCACCATCGGCCACCTGAACAACCACGGGACCCTCGCCGTCTGCGAAGGGGACGTTTATGCCGCCGTCATGCTGACTGCCCTCCGTGAATTGAGCGGCAAAGATGTTTTCTTCTGCGACCTCATCAAACTGGACGGGGATTACGGTGTGGCGTGGCACTGCGGTGCGGCCCCATGCTCCCTCTGCAAAGAGGGGTTCAAGCCGGAGATCCGCCGCAGCTCCACCGTGGGCGGAGGCGGCGTCAAGGGCTGCGTATGCGAGTTTCCGCTGAAACCAGGAAGGCTCACCTTTGCCCGTCTGGGAGAGACCCGGGACGGCAGCGGCTTCCGCCTCCTCATCGCCACCGGCGAAGGGGTGGATACGGACCTTTTTGTCCGGGGCAATCCCCTCAAAGTCAAGTTCGACGCCGGCTGCGATGCACTGCGGAAGGAACTTCTGAACAACGGCTGGGAACATCATTTCTCCATGGGCTATGGAGACATGACCGAAGAGCTGCTGGCCCTCGCCCGGGCGTTGAATATCGAAGTGACCCTCATTCAATAAATAAAGAGAAGAAAGGATTTCAAGATGGCGGAGTTTCTTTTTCACCTGCGTCCCCAGGATGGGTACAACAACGTTTTCGATTATGGAGCGGCGGGGATGACCCTGACCCGTTTCGGGGTCCTGCAGCTGAAACAGGGCATGTCTTATGCCGGCAGCACCTGGGAAAATGAGGTCGCGCTGGTGCTTCTGGGCGGCAAATGCTCCGTGAAGGGCAAGGATTTCGATTTCAGGGAAGTGGGACTGCGGAAAAACGTCTTTGACGGCCCCCCACACACCGTCTATCTCCCCCGGCGCACCGCTTACACGGTGACCGGCATTACGGACGTGGATATCGCCGTCAACGAGGCCCCCGCCTCCCGGGATACCGCGAAACCCTCGGTCATCACTCCGGAGATGTGTCAGATAATGACCCTCGGCAGGGACAATTTCACCCGTCAGGCCACGGTCATGATCTCCGAAAAATTCGACTCCGAACACTTCTATATCGGCGAAGGGATGATCCCCTCCGGCAACTGGTCCGGCTATCCTCCCCACCGGCATGATTTCGATGATCTGCCCAATGAGGTGGATATGGAAGAAACCTACTTTTACCGTTTCGATCCGGCCCAGGGATTCGGCATCCAGAAGGTCTATCTGCCGGACGGGTCCATCGACGAGACCTACACCGTCAAAAACAACGATACGGTGGCCATCGCCAGGGGCTATCACCCTCTCTGCGGTGCGCCGGGATACCAGATGTATTACCTCTGGACCATGTGCGGCAAAGTCAACCGGGGGCTGATCTCCAGCAAGGATCCGGCCCACAGCTGGGTGAAGTGATGAAAATTGATGCCATCTTTTTAGGCATTGATTTCGGGACCGGCGGCTGCAAGGTGACCGCCGTGACCGGAGACGGTTCTGTCGCCGGAGATGCCAGTACCGAATACGCAACGGAATTTGCCCGGCCCGGCTGGTCGGAACAGGATCCGGATGGCTGGTATCCGGCCATGTGTTCCTCCCTGAAAAAACTGCGGGAAAACGGCGCGGATTTCTCGAAGATCCGCGCGGTGTCCTTCGACGGGTCAACGCACAACGCGGTGCTGTTGGATGAACACATGCATCCCTTGCGGAAGACCATCATGTGGACGGATCAGCGCAGTGTCGGAGAGTGCGCGCTTCTGAAGAAAGAGTACGCCGATGTCATTTTCAGAACGGCGTATCAGATGCCCGCACCCACCTGGACCCTGCCGCAGATGATGTGGCTCAGGAACAATGAGCCGGAAGTCCTGAAAAAGACCAGACACGTTCTCTTTGTCAAGGATTATGTCCGTTATCTGGTGACAGGTCATGCCGCCACCGATTACATCGAGGCTCAGGGAACGCTCTTCTTTGACATGAAGCGGCAGACCTGGGCGGAGGATCTGGTGAAACTTTCCGGTCTGGACATGGATGCATTGCCGGAACTGGTCAAGCCCGCTGACGTAGTGGGCAAAGTAACCGGGCAAGCAGCACAGGAAACAGGCATTCCGGAAGGGACCCCTGTTGTCTGCGGCACCTCGGATTCCGCCGTGGAGGATTACGGAGCGGGAGCCATTGAGCCGGGGGACTGCATCATCAAACTGGCGACGGCTGGGAATGTCAACGTGATGACCGGAGTGGCCCGCCCCTTCCCGACCACCCTCACCTATTCCCATGTGATCCCGGGGATGTGGTACACCGTCTCCGCCACCAATGCGGCGGCCCTGTGTCAGAGATGGTTCAGGGATGCATTCTGTGAATTTGAAAAACAGGAAGCGGACCGGAAACACTGCAGAGTGTTTTCTCTGCTGGATCAGCAGGCGGAAGCCTCCGCTCCGGGAGCGAACGGGGTGATGTTCCACCCCTATCTCCAGGGAGAGCGCTCTCCCTACTGGGATCCTGATCTCCGGGGAAGTTTCACCGGTGTGGCCATTTCCTCCACCAAAGGGGATTTCCTCCGGGCTCTGCTGGAAGGCGTGGCCTATTCCCTCCGGGACTGCTACGGCACCATCGAAGAAATGGGTCTTCCTGTGAAGCGTATTTTCCTGATCGGCGGCGGTGCCAGAGGGAAACTCTGGAGCCGGATCGTCAGCAGTGTCTTCAATCTTCCGGTCATGGTGCCGGTGCCGGGGGACGCCTCCTTCGGCTCCGCCTTGCTGGCGGCGGCGGGAACGGGCTTTTTCCGCGACAGCGCCGAGGCGGTAAAGACCTGCTTGCATGTTGACCGGGAGATCCATCCCGATCCGGAATTGGCGGCGTTCTACCGGAAGGGCTTTGAAAAATACCGGGCCATCCATGACGCGCTGGCCCCCGTTTACCGGAACAACCAAACTCAACCATAAAAATTGGAGAAAACAAAAAATGCTGGTATCTCAGGACAGCTACATGTATGAGATGATCCGTACGGAACTGACGGATATTCTCGGAGAAAAGTACGTCTGCACCCGCAATGCGGACCGCTTCGGTCATTCCATCGACTACTACTGGATCCCGGAAATGTGGCACGACCGGGGCATGGAGACCCCGAAACCGGATTTTGTGGTCCACCCCGGCGCCACCGAAGATGTGGCGAAGATCGTCCGGCTGGCGAACTTCTACAAGCTCCCGGTGGTGCCCTGGGGCGGCGGCTCCGGGTCCCAGGGGGGCGCCCTTCCCGTTTACGGCGGCATTGTCATCGACATGAAGCGGATGAACAAAATACGCAAGATCGACGAAGATGCCCTCACCGTCACCTGCCAGACCGGGATCATCGCCAAGCATCTGGAGTGGCGCTGCAACAAGGCCGGGTACTCCACCATGCACCTCCCGGCCTCCATTTCCTGCGCCACCATCGGGGGCTTCCTGGCCCACCGGGGGACGGGGGTCCTGTCCACCAAGTACGGCAAGATCGAAGATATGGTAATGAGCCTTGAAGTCGTTACGCCGACGGGAGAAATCATCCGGACCCTTCCGGTGCCCCGTCACGCCTCCGGACCGGACCTGACATTGCTCTTCACCGGAAGCGAAGGGACGCTGGGGATCATCACCGAAGTCACGTTGAAGATCCACCCCCAGCCCGAGACCCGGGAATTTCGCGCGTACATCTTCAAGGATTTCCACACCGCCATGTCGGCGGGAGCGGAACTCATGCGTTCCCGGTTGCAGCCCTGCGCCGTGCGGCTCTATGACGAAACGGAGACCATCACCCACGTCCGGAAAGTCTTCGGCATGGAGCTGGACAAGGGGGCCTATCTGGTCTTCGGCTTCGACGGCCGGAAGGATATTGTGGCCTGCCAGATGAAGTACGCCCGGGAGATCATGGAAAAGAAATACCGCGGCAAGGACCTCGGCAGCAAAGGAGGGGACCTCTGGTGGCAGAACAAGTACAAATTCTTCTATCCCCCGTACATGTTCCACATCCCCCAGGCTTTCGGGACCCTGGACACGGTGGCGACGTTTTCGAACATCGAAAATGTTTATTATGCCATGAAGAAAACGGTGAACGAAAACTTCCCGAAAGCCCGGTTCATCGGTCACTTCTCCCACTGGTACGAATGGGGGTGCATGCTGTACGCCCGGTTCATCTTTGAAGAAGGGGACGTCCCGGCGGATCCCCGGGAAGCGGCGGCGCTTTACAACCGCGTATGGGATCTGGCCATCCGGGCTGCCATCGCCAACGGCGGCGTGATCAACGAACACCACGGTGTGGGCCTGAAACTCGGCCGCTACATGAAGGATCTCTACGGCAGCGCCATGCCGGTGCTGGAGGGGATCAAAAAAGAGCTGGATCCCAATAACATCATGAACCCCGGCAAACTTGGAATGAAAGGATTTTAAGCATCATGCATATCGACAAATTTGAAGACGCCATCCGCTGCTGCCGTTTCTGTTTCATGTGCCGGCACCTTTCCGGCATCGGCAACGTGACCTTTACGGAAGCGGACACCCCCCGCATCCGGGCTTCCCTGATCTGGGGACTCCGGTTCCATCCGGAAAACTGGAGCGATCCGGATTTCATCGACACCATTTACCGCTCGGACTTGAGCGCCGCCTGCCGCCGCAACTGCGTCAATTCCTATGACGAAAACGGCCTCAACCTTGCGGTCCGGGCCGACATCGTCGAAAAAGGATTTGCCCCGGATTATGTGCAAAAACTGGCGGCCAAATTCAAGAAAACGCCGGCGTGGAAATGCACCGGCACCGGCAGGACCGTCTATCTTGCCGACAGCTACAGCAAAGCCGCCGGGGCGGACAAGGCCTTCGGGGCCATCATGGCCAAGGTAAAGAAGGATTTCCGCACGATCTCCGGCGGCGTCATCGGCAAAGGCATGCAGATCCTGGGCTTTCTCCCGGAATCCAGGGCGCAGATGAAAAAGTTTGCGGATTTTGTGAACGGCATCAAAGCGGACGTTCTGGTGGTCTCCAACCCGGCGGCCTACGATGCCCTCACCCGGGATTTCAAGGACCTCAAGCTCAAACTGAACTGCAAGGTGATGCATTCAAGTGAATACATCCTCTCCCTGAAACTCAAGTTCACGAAAAAAACGGGGGATGTCTATTACCTCGAGAGCGACTATCTCCGGAATTACGACGGGGATTACGCCTACCCGGGGGAACTCCTGAATGCGGTGAAAGCCGTCTGCAAGCCCTTCGGCACCAATGACGAGGAGTCCTACTCCTGCGGCGAAGGCGCCATGCTGCTGCCGGAATTCGCACCGGAACTGGTGAAGGATCTTGCTGAATACGTTGCCGAGCGGGCGGACGATCCGAAGAAGGATGTCATCATCGCTTCACCCTACACCAAGATCCAGCTGAAAAAATATGCCGGTCTGAAGGTCATGACGCTGGAAGAACTGGCAGCCAAGGCGCTGTAAGGAGAGATTATTATGGCATTGGTGACCTTAAAGGAACTCCTGCTGCCGGCGCGGCGGGAGAAGCGGGCCGTGGGGGCCTTCAATGTGGCGAATTATGAAACCGCCCTGGGGGTGCTTCATGCGGCAGAAGGGGAAAAATCCCCGGTGATCATCCAGGTCTATGACCGGCTGTTTGCAAGCTGCAAGGCTGCCGACCTCTGCGGCATGCTGGAGCGCCTAGCCCGCCGGGCATCGGTACCGGTGGCACTGCATCTGGACCATGGCTCCTGTCTGGAACATGTGGCGGTGGCCCTGAAAGCCGGATATACATCGGTGATGCTGGACGGTTCGAAACTGGCTTTTGAAGAAAACGTGAAAATCACGAAACTGGCGGCGGACCTCGCCCATGCGGCGGGCTGTACGGCGGAGGGGGAGATCGGCCATGTGGCCCAGGGGGACGAAGGAGCCCTGACCCGGGTCCATGAAGCGGTGGAATTTGCCCGGACAACCGGGGTGGATGCCATGGCCATTTCCATCGGCACGGTCCACGGGTATTACCGGGAAGAACCGATGATCGATGTGGTACGCTGTGCGGAGATCGCCAATGCTCTGCCGGAGCTTCCGCTGGTGCTTCACGGCGGTTCGGGGACGCCTCTCGAAAAGGTCCGGGCGGTCATTGAGAACGGCATTGCCAAGGTGAACATCGCCACGGAATACATGGATACCTACCTCAAAAGCAGTTATGCCGAATTGAAGAAACTGGACGGTAAATTTCTCCCAACCGACAAGTTCTACGACCCGGTGGTGGACGCCTGTGCCGCCCACGCGGCAAGGCTGATCCGTTTTTTTGCAGGGAAGTGACGTTCCCCTGCCCTGAAAAACCGTGCTCTTCAGACTGGTCCGGATTTACGCCGGCCAGAAATGAAGGCACGGTATTTTACTGCGGTTTTCCAAAATGTTCGTCCGCAAAATCATAATACCGTTTCCAGTCGTATGGCGTAATGGAATGGTCCCCGGTTTTCACATGATAAGCATAGTTTCATAAATT
>DCGO01000092.1 GCA_002314605.1 Lentisphaeria bacterium UBA1776
TCGTCTTGGGACTTTCACCCGTTAGTCGTGCGCCCTGCCGGGCGCGCAAAAAAAAGCTGCCGCACAACCCGGAAAGGTTCTGCAGCAGCCTCTATCAGAAAAAAAACTTATTTCTTCTTGGAAGCTTTCTTCAGCTCGGCAGGAGCGTTGTCCCAGTCAGCTTTCTTGACGAACGCAGTCAGCGGACGGCCGTCTTTGGTCTCGGCTTTGAACGCATAACGGACCCGGGTGCCGCTGCCGTAGGTGACTGCCGCCGTGACTTCCGCCTGGACCGATTTCTTCGCTTTCACATCATAGAACGCATGCTTCATTTTTTTCTCCCTTTGGTTGGTTGAAGTTTACGCTCCTATAATTATAATACCGTTTTCTCAATAGGCAAGCGTAAATTTCAAAAAAAATCAAATTTTTTACGCAGAAGTCAGCCTGAAAATGGCGCCAGGACGCCGGAATGGCTGTTTTTGAGGCTGTTTTGAGGAGAAAATGGTAATCATCGAAAAGAGGGAGGGGGGAAGTCAATTTTCGAGGTACTGCATCTCGATCCGGTTGAAGTAGTCTTTTTCGTCCCGGGAGAGAAATTCATTTTCTTTGCTGATGACCGTGAGATCCGCCTGAAAACGTTTCAGCGGGATGACATATTGATCTTCCGCATCCAGGAGATACCGTTCAAGCACTTTTTGTTTCTGCAGCGCTTGCACCAGGTGGTTCCTGCGCTCATCAAGCAGTATCCTTTCCTTCCTCGGGTCCTCCCCGGCGAGATTGCGGACGGCAAGAATCAGATCGTTCCCGGCCGGCTGGGCGTCCGCCGGAAGTTCCCGCTGAAAATACTGCAGCTTGAGGAGAATCTGGCGGCGCGCAGTCTGCCGGTGGGGATTTTTGACTGCAAACATGAGCGGCAGATCCTGAATGGAACCGATGACTTTTTTTTTGCCATCCTGCCGGGATACGGAGAATTTCAGTGCCTCCGGAAGACGGTCGAGGAGAGCCTCTGCGGGGCGGGGTGACCTGGGATTGAAGGCCGCCTGTTCCGCCGCCGCCCGGAAGAATTCCTGATCATTGCCGGTTCCTCCCATAAAACGGATCATTGCCGGCTGAAGGTAGATCCGGTAGCTTTCTGACTCGGGCCGGATGCCGGTCAAAACATCTGCGGTATAATCCCCCAGTGCCCGGTTCTGAACGGAAGATATCCGGGCAAAACTCTCCAGCAGAAGCCGCCCGAATTCATTCATGGCCGGCTGGATGCTTGCGGAGAAATCCCACTTGTCCAGCTGCATGAACGCCCGGAAATCCGGCATGATTCCAGCTCCCAGCAGCCCTCTCAATACGGGGTAATAGCGCATGTTCCGCAGAATTTTGCCGCTGGACTGCTGATTCTGCCGGATGCCTTCCAATCCGCAGATCATCCACCCCGGGAGCGATGCTGCGCTTTTTTTAAGACCGAAGCGTGCACAAAGGATCCTGGCCGCCAGTTCTCCCCGGTAAACGGGATCTGCCTGAAAACGGACGAAAGATTCGCCGATATAGATTTCGTGACGGTCGGACCGTATCTGGCAGGAGATTTCCCGGGGAGAACGGGCCCGGTCCACAATGATCCGGCATGCCCCGGCGCCGGGAGGAGCCAGGAAGATCCGGGAGAGTTCCCGGTCCAGTTCCTGCAGAAATTCGATGCCTCCGGAGAGATGCAGTGTGCCGGCCCGATACCGGACCTCCACCCCGGACGCCGTCTTTTTTTCAAAGTCCTGCGGGCTGAAACTCACCGCTGCAGCTGCGGCCGCCAATCCGACCAGCAGAAACGATAAAAAGATCCTTTTCATGACTCATAAAATATCATGCAGTCCGTTTTTTTACAAACCTGATCGCGTGTCAGATGGAAATTTTACCCGTGCGGAACACAGAAGAGGAGGGGAACTACGGGATCATACCGATCATTTTCAGCGGATTGATCCGGGTCATCTTCATGATCTCTTCTTCTGTGGCAAGGCCCAGCGAGCGGAAATGATCCGCACAGTCCCGCATGGAGGCCGAAGAGCCCACCAGACAGCGCTTTTCCGGATTGTGGTAGAGCCCGTCCGGTTCCAGCACGGCATCATTGCCCCAAGTACTGTATCTTCCCGGAGGAAGACCTGCAACAGGTGCGGCATCGCTGGTCACAATGATCCGGTCCGCTCCTTTGGTTCGGAAGATGCATTTGATGAGTTCCGGCGGCAGATGGTGCCCGTCGGTGATGATCATGGCGGTAAGTTCATCACAGGCCATTCCGGCCCAGATCATATTGTGATGCCTGTCGATCTCGTTGGGACAGCCGTTGCCGAGATGGGTCAGCAGTCTGGCCCCGGCCCGGACTGTCTTCTGCAGATCTTCCGGCCCGGCCAGCTGGTGACCGCAGGAAACAGCCACCCCCATGCTGACAGCACAGGCGGTCAGCTCTGCGGCACGGGGCTGTTCGGCGGCAATGGTGAGGAGTTTCACATAATTGCCGCACATTTTCATGATCTCTTCAAAAAGCGCGGGATCCGGTTCCCTGACATTGCAGACGCGGTGGGAGCCCACGGCTCCCGGCTTCGGAGAGATGAAGGGCCCCTCCAGATGGACTCCCGGGACTTGTTTCAGTATGCCGTGTTTTTCGCAAGCCTGCCGGATCACCGGAAGATTGTGAAAATAGACCTCTTCGGAACTGGTCACCAATGTCGGCAGAAAAACTTCCGTGCCGCCGGCAAAGATGTGTTCCGCAGCGGTCATGAACATATCTTCCGTCAATTCCGGATCGGAAAAGTCCATCCCGAAATTGCCGTTGATCTGCAGATCGACATAGCCGCAGGAGTTCATGGGAGACCTCTGTAAGCCGTTATTTGTATTCTTTTTCCAGCAGCGATGCGGAATCCTTGTCCAGGAAGGTCCAGCAATCCGGATGTTCCTGCAGCTTGGAAGCCGCGACCATATTGGTGACCGGGCCCTCCAGAGCCTTCTTGACGGCCTCGGCTTTGCGCAGATCCGGCACGGAGTTGATGATGCACTTGGCTTTCATGCACTGCCTGACGCTCATGGAAACAGCCTGTTTGGGCACATCGTCGAAGGTCGGGAACCAGCCTTCCCCCAGCTGCTGCTTGCGGCAGCGTTCTTCCAATGTGATGACCAGGTAGGACCGCTCGGTGTCAAAGTCCGCCGGGGGATCGTTGAAAGCCAGATGCCCGTTTTCCCCGATACCGACAAATGCCACGTCGATCGGATTTTCCGTGATGGCTTTTTCCAGCCGGGCCAGTTCCGCCGGCAGGTCTTTGGCGGTTCCGTTCACCGGATAGAAGGCTGCAGGCGGCACCGGAAGCTTGCTGATAAAGCGTTCCCACAGATACTTGCGGAAGCTGGCGGGATGATTGATGGGAAGTCCCACGTATTCATCCAGATGAAAGAACTTGATCACGCTCCAGTCGATGTCTTTTTCCTGAAGCAGGGCGGCCAGCATCTCAAACTGGCTGGCGCCGGTAGCGAGAATCACGTTGGCATAGCCCTTGGCTTTGATGGCTGCGCGGATCTTTTCCGCACCGACTTTGGCAGCGGCTTTGCCGAGCTCATACTTGTCCTGGGAAATCTTTACAAACATTTTTTCCTCCTGTTTTGGGTTAGAACGTATCTTGTACTGTAGCACTGATTTGTATATTTGCAAGTGACCATTGTTAACTATCTAACAAAATAAGATGTTTTTTCTTGACTGCGACCGGTTGAAAGGATATATTATCCCTAAGGTAACGGAGGCAGAGGATGGAATACCGGACATTGACGGAAATCGAAAAGAAAGCGCTCGTACTGGTCCGCCGCGGACAGTGTCTTTCAAGAGCGGACCTGGCGCGCAGTCTTCATGTCAGTCGTCCGACGGCTTCTCTCGTTGTCGAAAAACTGATGGATGCTCAGGCTCTTTACGAGTCCGGACCGGGAAAATCAAGCCGGGGGAAGGCCCCTACGCTTTTGGTGCCGGCAGCCGGCTTTCAATACACCATCGGTCTGGATCTTGGCTATTCCCGGCAGCTTGCCGGAGTGCTTCTGGACGGCGGCAACCGGATCCTCCGCAAGATGGAGACGGCTTTTGAAAACACTTCCCTGGAAGATATCCGGAAACAGTCCATGCTGGTGATCGAACAGCTTTCAGGGAAATATCCCGTTTCCGGAATCGGGATCGCTCTTCCGGGAATCATGGACCCCGGGACCGGGCGGGTCATCCGCAGCATCAACCCCCTTTTTATTTCCTGTGACCTCCAGAAGCTTTTCGCCCGGTGGACGCAGCTGCCGGTGGTGGTGGAAAACCGTTCCCGCGCAGCGGTTCTGGCAGAAGCTTTCGGCGGAGCCGCCGATCAGGAGAAAAATTTCATGCTCTGTTCGCTGGGGAAAAGCATCGGTGCCGCATTCTGGCTCAACGGGGCGATTTTTCAGGGTTCCCATGGTGCGGCTGGAGAGATCCGCTGTATCCGGCTGCCGGACGGCAGAACTCTGGAAGACGCACTGTCCTTCGAAAATGTTTCCAGCTATTCGGAGGATGAACTGGTTTCCCTGTGTGCCGGGGGGCTTCGTCAGCCGGCGGAGCTGATGGATCTGGAACTGGTGGTTCTGGCGGGACGCTTTACGGATTTCGGAGCAGGGTTCATGAAGAAACTTACCCGGGAGCTTTCGATTTCCCGGAAATGCCGCCTGACTTTTTCCAGCTACGGGCGCTTCAGTGCATCCAGAGGAATCGCCATGAGCATGGCGGAAAAATTCCCCGCAGGGCCCCTGCCTGTGATCCCGGAAAAATGATCCCGGAGTGGGGGGATCATCCGCTTTGCCGGTCCGGATTGCGGGGGAATAGATCATTCCGTTCAGCCTGACGGTTTTGTTTGAAACGGCATTGAAAATCTCCCGATAGGAAATATTCCGCCAAAATCAATCATCAAAAGACTTTTTTGATTGATTAAAAACTTTGGCTATGTTCGCC
>DCGO01000028.1 GCA_002314605.1 Lentisphaeria bacterium UBA1776
AAGAGCCAAAACTTTTGAAATCGGCTCCACTGAAAACTATTCCTTCAGCACGACATTTTCACAGACCGGGGTCACCCGGTAAAATGTGAAGGGTTTTTCGAGATAGCCGTGCCCCCAGACCGAAGTCATTTCATCCGGCATCCTCCCCGCGTATTCCGCCGGATCGCGGCGGATCGTCAGATGAATGTCCCGGAATGTCAGGTTTCCCACATTCAATCCTCCGGCGAAGGATGCATCGGAACACTCGCCGTATATCCCGGAAAAGAGCAGATCCCGGATGAATCCGGTGTAGTCGCATTTCCCGCCCGTACCGCTCCAGATATGGATGGCCCGGCAGGTGTTGCGCAGGATGCAGTTGGAGAAGATCAGACTGGAAATACGGGCCCCGTGCCTGATCCCGAACCCGGAATTGGGAGCGAAAGAAAGAATGTCGATGGCTTTCCGGGTGTCGTAAATGATGTTGTCCGTAAAAACGAGATCCCGGATCTCGCCGTCCCCTTCGTAACCCGCCCGGATGCCGCAGCAGGTGCTGGAAAGACGGTTGCCGGTGATCTGAATCCGCTCGCAGGCTTTGTCCTCCCCCAGCATGGCGATATCCGATTTGACGGCAATGGCGTCGTCCCCGGCATCCAGATCGCAGTTGGTGATGCGCACGCCGGCACAGCAGTCGATGTCAAGGACGTCGGTATTGGGCCCCTGCCGGTTGTTCCGGACGGTCAGATGATGGATCTCCACCTGATCGCACCCCAGCACATGGACCGTGTAAAAGGGGGCATTGCAAATGGTGATGTCCCGGATCCGGAGGTCCCGGCAGCGGACAAAATAGAGGATTTTCGGACGGATCTTCCTCGGCTTGAAGAATTGGATCCCGGAAGTCTTCGCGTGAGGCACTGCCTCATCCCGGAAATCTTCCCAGAAAAAGTGCCCGTTTCCTTCAATGATGCCGCTCCCCTCAATGGTGACGTCTTCAAGACCGCATCCTCCCACAAGACACCGCTGGCCCCCCTGGGAGATCTTTGCCCAGTCCAGTCCGGGATAGCGTGAGACATCCGGCGAGGCAAGCAATACCGCCTGCGGCGCCAAATGCAGCGTCAGATGGCTTTTGAGGAAAATCGTCCCCGTTTCATAACGCCCGGGGGGGATGTAAACCGTGTCAAAAGGCGCCGCCGCATCGACCGCCGCCTGGATGGACGGATAATCCCGGACATTCAGGACGGCCGGTTCGTGCAACCCCGCTTCAGAGCATGTCTGCAGAAAGGGCATCGATCCTCCTCTGCACGGCGGGTTTCGCTTTTTCCGAAGAGAGCTTCTTCACCCGGTCCAGTGTTTTCAATGCTTCGACTTTTTTGCCGGCGGCGATCAGGGCATCGGCATAGGCACTGTTCAGCTGGAGCCCCCAGTACCCCTGCATTTTCTGGAGCCGGGCCACGGGTTCAAAAAGCTGGCAGGCTTCGGCTCCGCACTTCCGGGCGATGAGCATTTGACTCAGTGCGTACAGTGCTTCGCACCGGACACCGTAATCCGCGTTGGTGACCGCCAGTGCTTTCCGGTAATATTCTTCGGCTTTTTTCAGATCTTTTTTCCGCTCGCAGATCCCTCCCGCCCTGCGGGCTGAAGCGACTTTTTTGATGACCTGGCGGCCGCCGGGGAGAGAGAGACACTTGTCGTAGTCGGCAAGGGCTTTTTCGAAATCCTTCTGCACGTGATAGGCGTCACCCCGCGTGGCGTAGGCGTCGGAACGGAGGTCCTCCGGCCAGGTCATGAAATCCGTATCCTTGCAGCCTGCTATGACCTCGGCAGGGGTCTGAATACTCATCAGCACAAACTTTCTGCGTTCCGGCTGTTTGACCCGGTTGGCAAGGCGCTTGACGGCGGCATCATCCTTTTTTTGTTTGGCGGCGCTGATGGCCCACTCCATGTACTGCTGATCGTCCTTGTCGCTTTTCGCGGCGTCGGCCAGTTTTTCATAGACGGCAATGGCTTCATCGTAGCGCTTTTCCTTTTCCAGGGTCTTGGCCTTTTTGAATCCGCTCCAGTCAACGGCGAATCCCGTGACGGCAATCCCGGCGGCAAGGAGACAGAACATCTTTTTCATTTTTTCTTTCAGCTGATCCGTATGTACGGAATGGTTATTCAAAAACAAGTTCCCCGAGGAACGCATCCGCCGGGACCCGGGAGGGATTCATCCGGTGATACCAGACGGAGAATTCCCTCTTTTTATCCCCGCTGAAGTGGACTCTCCCCAGATTGAAGTACCAGATATCACCCTTCCGGGGGGAAGCTGCCCCGACGGTCTTCAGCGGGATCACCGCCATGGAGGTCCACAACTCTTTGCCGAACTTGTTTTCATAGGTCCAGTTTCCGTTCCAGGTCCAGTCGTTCCAGCCGAAACGGGGATCGTAGGTGTCCAGAATGAATCCATGTTCCGCATCCGCATACGACCCCGGAACCGGCTCGTAGGCAAAATAAAAGTACTGGCTCCGGTCCGCCTTCGGCGACAACTGGAAAACAATGGACTCCTGAAGCCAGATCTCCTGATCCCGGCCCCGGGCTTTCCGCTGATCCCTGCCGGGGACCGGAGACCCCTCCACCCGGATATAGAGATTTTCCGCATCATACAGGATCCGGAAGCTGGTTTTCGAACTGAGTACAGTCTTGTCGCCGCTTTCCGCGGCAAGGGTCTCCGCCGGGATCTTGTCCCATGCCGGAGAGTTCAGAGCCGGGGAGCCTTCCGTCCGGTAAGCCTTCATGGATCTGACGCGCAGAGATGCCATGCCGTTCTTCCGCATTTCCGCGATGTTCCAGTTGAAGGGAGGGATGGCGAGCCACCGACCGTTGGTCTTTCTGGCATCGGCCCGGAGGAAGGTCGGGTTGTAGGGGGTCTCCCGTTTGGCCTCCAGCTTCGCCAGGGACCGGTCACGGAGTTCCAGCGCGTCAAGGAGCCGGGTCATGGAGGCCGGCTCCCGGGTGCTGTTGAAATCGTGCCAGCGGTACACCACGCTGACGATGTCTTTGAGATAGTCGAATTCCCCCCGCACCGTTTCGATGCGGTTTCTGACGCCGGGGTCTGAAGCGTTTTTTTCCGCATTGGCCAGATCCGCTTCCATGGACCGGAGCTGATCCGGGGTGTACATCATGGTGTACATTTTGATCGGGTCGCGGCCCATTTTGAAAAGCAGATTTCTGTTCTGCTGGAAAATCTCCGTGGAGTGATGAAGTTTGGTGAAGAAGCGCCGCATGGGAACCTCCGCCGGACCGAAGGCGGCCTCCAGATATTCCTTATACAGCTCTGAAGCATTTTTGTAATCCGGATCGACGCCGAGACGCAGATAGACATAAATGGTCGGCCCCTCAAGTCCGTACTGGAATGGAAGACCGTTGACCTGGGAAATACGCACGTTGTTTGCCTTGAAAAGCCGGATTTGCCGGTCAAAAGTGGCGATATCGTTCATGGGGGTGTAGCCGGGCAGGTTGAAAGCCCCCCACCAGTAAAGGTAGGCGGCGAACCCGCCGGGGACCTTTACGGACTTCCACGCCTCGAAATTTTCCGGGGTGGCCTGCATCATCTCAATGATGACGTTATCCGGAAATTCCCGGATGACGGCCGGCGGCATGGCGGTGATACTGTAGGCGGAGATCATCAGCTTTCTGCCCGGACGGTCTTTTTTGAGACGGAGGGCCATGTCGTAATGCATCTTCCAGATCTTTTCCTTCCAGGCCGGATCGTGGATCCACTGGGCGCCGTCCCCCGGTTTCGTGGCGGGGCGGATGCCGTAAAGTTCAAAGCACTTCCGGCACTGGCAGGGGACGAATCCGTCGGACTGTCCCAGCTCCACAATATCGTATCCCTCGTCGCAGCGGTCAAGAATATGCTTGTAAATCAGCTCCCGGACGGCGGGATTGGCAAAACAATACTGGGGGTCCGAACTTTTGCGCAGGCCGCCGGAAAGGATGAAGTATTCCGGGTGGCTCCTTCCGTATTTTTTGACCGGGATGGCAGAGGGGTGCTGGTGCCCCCAGCGGGACCAGATCTTCTGAAACTGCATCGCATGGTTGGCCACATAGAAATTGCCGTACTGGTTCCACAGCCATTCGTGTTCCAGAAACCACGGTTCGCGCTTTTCATTCAGATTGTCCGGGATCACGGTAATGCTCTGGGGGATGAAGACAATGCCGTCTTTGTCCGGTTTCAGAAATCTCGCCCCCGCATAGCGGTACAGAAATTCGGAAGCCCCGTGGAGGGTCCCCAGATAGGGGCGTCCGGCAAAATCCCTGATCGGGTTCGGACCGTCGTGACCGGCAAGGATCACATTTTTGCCGACAGCCTTTTCCACATGCTGCCAGTCGGCAAGCTTCGACACATCCACGCCGTTGGCTTTGGCGAATTTCGTATTCCCAAGATAAATGCCGTGCATCTTCGGGTCTTTGGCCGACTCCTTCACGATGTCCATCTTCACCTGACTGGCAGCGAAACAGTCCTGAATGAGTTTTGCCGCCCGGCGGAGGGACTCCTGCTCCGCCTTGTTCGCGGTTTTATCCGGTACCACGATCTGGTGTTTCGTCCGGCCGTTCAGGGACAGCACCACCTCTCCGGCGGACAGCGCGAAGACACCCAGCAGGAGGAACATCATACTTATTTTATGCATCATATCCAGTTCCTTCCCATAAAGTCATCTTCGTACAGGGCATATTTCAGATACGGGTCATCCAGCGGAGCTTGTTGCGGGACCCCGCAGTATAAGCACCCCCGCCGCCTTTCATGTCTAAATAGGGAATAATGGTACCGTGGCCGTCATAGAATACATAAGCTCCGTCATGACGCGTCGGAGCCTTTTCTTCGCTGTTATCGTTGGAGCCGGCGGCCAGCTGTCCAGCCTCCGTCTCCTGAGCTTCCCCGGCAAAAATAAGGGTGGATGTACGCTGCAGGGCAGCTCCTTTGAGCCGCCTGGCCCGCATGTAAGTATTTCCCGCGATGGTATAGTAATAATTTACGGACCCCACCTTTACCCCCCTCGGGACCAGACTGCATGCAAAAGGTCCGGGCTTGCCGGATTCACTGATATATCCGATGGTCCCCATGTTCGGGCCGATGAATCTTCCGATGCCGCAGCACTTGTCCCTGCCGAGCCATCCGCTGCAGCCGGACTCACAGGTGAATTTTGCACTTTCCGGCGTCGTCACCATGCCGGAAAATTTGGTGAGAGGATACCACCCGGAGGCGTCCAGATACCCCATGACGCCGAACCCGATCTGCTTCATATTGGCCAGGCACCGGGTTTTCACTGCCTGAAGCCTCGCCCTGTTCAAAGCCGGCAGCAGCATGGCCGCCAGAATGGCGATGATGGCGATCACCACAAGCAGCTCGATCAGCGTAAAACACCGGCCGGATCGCGGTGTAACGGGAAATCCTGTGGAAATCCGTGTTTTTTTTGCATTGCCGAAACCCCTTTCCATGTTCTTCCGACATTATAGGTGTTTTTTTGAAAAAAACAAGTCGCGTTCCGATTTTTTTCCTGTTCGATCCGATGAAAATACGTCATTTCAGGAAAAAACCGGAAGCCGGGGAGGAAAGGGGGTTACTCTTCGCCCGGATATTTCTCCGTACGGGGAGCCATGCGGAGGCACTTTTTGGGACAGGCCTCCACACAAGCGGCACAGACAATACAGCGGAAACGGTCGAACTGCCACGAGGCATCCGGCTTGCGGGTGACTTTGATGGCATTGGACGGGCACTTCCGGGCGCACATGCCGCAGAAGATGCATTTGGTCTCATCGATCATCAGCCGCCCCCGGGTATTGGGGAAATCCGGCCGCCGCTCATAAGGGTAGTTCCGCGTGGCAGGCTTGCTCACGAAATTCCGCATAATATCGAAAAAGATCGTAAAAAGCTTCATCTTAACGCTCCGTACAGCTGACGCAGGGATCCACCGAAAGGACGATCTGCCCCACATCGGCCAGCCGGCACCCCTGCAGCATCACCAGCATGGCGGGAATATTGGCGAAGGTCGGCGTGCGGACCCGCATCCGCTCCAGATGGTCGGTGCCGTTGCCCTTCAGATAATACAGTACCTCTCCACGGGGCTGTTCGCAGCGGATCGCGACTTCGCCGGTGGGATTGCCCTTGAAGGGCGTCCGGATCTCCGTATCCGGCATTTTATCCAGCGCCTGCCGGACCAGATCTTCGGACTGATAGAGTTCCCGGCAGCGGACCAGCGTCCGGGCGTAGCTGTCCCCGGCAGTCTCCACCACCGGCTCAAAATCCAGTTTGCCATAGGCGGCATAGCCGGTCATGCGGTGATCCATCCTGTTGCCGCTGCCCCGGGTGGAAGGTCCCACCGCCCCCTGCTGATAGGCCGTGGCCTGGTCGATGAATCCCGCGCCCACCAGACGCTTCTTTACAGAGTAATCCTCCGTCAGCACGGGGAGGAGCTGCTGCAGATCCTTGTGGACCTCGTCCAGCTCATGGAGGACGAAGGCCTTCTGCTCCGGATTGATATCCCGCCGGACGCCGCCGATGCAGCAGACGTTCAGCATGACCCGGCCGCCGGTGGTGTACTCCATGGCGTCCATGATCCGCTCCCGGGTGCGCCAGAGCTGCATGAAGAGGTTCTCGAAGCCGAAGGCGTCAGCCAGCAGTCCCAAGGCCAGCAGATGACTGTGCATCCGGTGGAGCTCTGCCCAGACCACACGCAGATGATCCGCCCGCTCCGGCACGGTCAGTGACATCATTTCCTCAATCCCCATGCAATAGCTCATGGAGTGCATGAAACTGCAGATGCCGCAGACCCGCTCAATGAGATAGGTGTCCTGGATGAAATCCTTCTGCTCGGCAAGTTTCTCCAGCCCCCGGTGGACATAACCCACCACCGGAAGCACGGAAACCACCCGCTCGTCATCCAGCACCAGCCGCAGCTGAATGGGTTCCGGCAGGACCGGATGCTGGGGACCGAAGGGAACGATGGTACTCATTGAACACCTCCTTTGACCTCGACGGTGCTGACGGAGACCCCCGGGACCCGGCAGAGGGGTTTCTCCGGAGCGTCTTCATTGAGGATGAAGTGTCTGCAGAAATCCAGCTTCAGATCCTTCACCCGGATGCCGAAAAGGTCCTGCAGTTCATTTTCCACCGCAAAGGCGCATGAACACACAGGGGTGATGCTGGGCAGTTCCGCATCCCGGGAGAGTTCCAGCTTCAGCGTGTGGAGTTCGTAATCCCGGTCGAAATGATAGTAGATGTCGAAGTGATCCCCGGAGTCCACCGTGGTGATGGTGACGAACCGGTATCCCTGGGGGATCAGTGCGGCGACCTTTTCGATCTGGTCGTCAAGAGTAATGGTTTCATGAATGATCATCATGCTTTCACCGCCTGTTCCCGGTCTGCGGCAGGAGCGGGGACCGCCGGTGCCGGTGCCGGTTTGACAATTTTGAGTTTCATGACCGGTTTCACGGTCGGGGTATCCTGCTGCTTGCGGGCGAGGATCTCCACGCCTTCGAGGATGCCGTCCAGCATGGCTTCTGGCCGGGGGGGACAGCCGGGGACATAGACATCCACCGGGATCACCTTGTCCACCCCCCCCAGCACATTGTAGCAGTCGGCGAAAATGCCGCCGGTGGCCGGACAGATCCCCATGGCCACCACCACTTTGGGGCCGGGCATCTGCTCGTAGAGGTTCCGGAGGACCCGGGCATTGCGGTGATTCACCGAACCGGTGACCACCATGATGTCCGCGTGCTTGGGACTGCCGATATGGACCACGCCGAAGCGTTCCGCATCGTACATGGGCGTAAGACAGGCCAGAAATTCAATATCGCAGCCGTTGCAGCTGTTGCAGTTGGCATGGACGATCCAGGGGGACCGGGCCGTTGCTTTGGTCATAACTCTACCTCCATAACCAGATCAGATTGGCCAGCGCCAGCGAGAGGGGCACCGTCCACATGTAACGGACCATCCAGCCGGTGGGGAGACGCGAAAACGCATTGTCCAACACCAGCAGGAAAAAGAACACCGCCGTTTCCAGCAGAAATCCGCAGAGAATACTGGTGTGCCAGAAGGCCATCACCAGACCGAACCCGATGGTAAGCTCGTAGTAGTGGGCGATCTCCGTGAGGCAGAAGAAGGGCCCCGCATACTCCTGATACACCCCCCGGATGATCTCCTGATGGGCGTGGTGACTGCTGGACACGTCGAAAGGCGATTTACCAAACTCAATGGCCAGAACGCAGATGAAAGCCAGAAAAAGCAGCGGCATGGAGTAGATCAGGGGTTCGCTGTTGGCCAGCACCCGGCTTCCGAGGAAGCTCCCGTCCCGGAGACGGATCCCCAGAATGAGCAGGATCAGGATGGGCTCGTAGGCAACGATCTGCATGATCTTCCTCTGGCTCCCGATCCAGCTGTACGGCGAACGCACGCTCATACCGCCCAGTACCAGACTGATGGAGCTGAAGGCGTGGACCAGAAGCACCATCAGGAGATCCTGCCCGGTCACCAGCATGACCACCGTGATCATCATGAAAACCAGGTGCAGTGTGGTGTAGAGGATCTGGGGCCGGTGAAGTACAAAAGGCTCCTTGCCCATCAGTTTGAAGATGTCGTAAAATGGCTGGAGAAGAGGCGGCCCCATGCGGCCCTGCATCCTGGCTGTGACCTTGCGGTCCAGTCCCATGATGAGCCCGCCGATAACTGGTGCGAGGATCAGCGCCAGTATGCTCCGGATCACCGGGTGAAGTATCAATTGCTGAAAATTCATAACGGTCAATCTCCCTGGTTTATTTGCAGAGGCATACGCCGATCAGCACAATGATGATGAGCCAGGCGGCCCAGTTGATGATACCGGTCACCGTACCTTCATTGATGACCCCGTGAAAATAGATGCTCGAAAAGCGGGAGTGTTCGATCTTCCCCCCCACCGTCCGGAAGTCGTAGGAACGGGTCCCTTCCATATTTTTCAGCTCTTCCTGGGTGATGTTTTCACCGCAGAGGTACGGGAGACGGATGTTTTTTTCGTCGAATTTCCGCCAGAAAAACCAGTAATAGATGAGGAGCCCCAGCCCCACCCCGGCGTAGATGAGAAGACTGGTCCCCGTGGTCACTCCCGCCTCGTTGAAAATATCCCAGCTGACACTGGTGTAATGCCTGTAAACCTTTTCCGCCATGGGCGCGAAAACGTGCTGGAAGATCAGCATGGTGGAGCCTCCTGTCACCAGTACCAGCAGTGCCAGAAACCCCAGCGAAGCCTTCATGGCCCGGGGGATCTTCTCGTCCGGCACTTCACGGTGATACCCGGTGTTCTGCATCTTGCCGATCCACTTGGACCAGAAGAATACTGTGAGGGCACTGCCGGTCACCATGAAAATCAGCAGGAAAGGCGACAGGATCGTCGCTTCAATGGCCAGCCATTTGGACAGCAGCATGCCGAAGGGCGGCAGCACCATAGACACCATCCCCACCCAGGCAACCCGGGTGGTATAGGGCATCTTGTAATACATCCCGTCCATGTCTTCAATATCCCGGCTGCCGATAACCTGTTCGATCCGGCCCACACAGAGGAAGAGAAGTCCCTTGGAAATGGCGTGAAAACTGATGATGGAAAGCCCCGCAGCATAGGCCAGGGGCGAATTGATCCCGGCGCAGGCCACCACCAGACCGAGGTTGGAAATGGTAGAGTAGGCCAGCACTTTTTTTGCATTGCTCTGGGTGCAGGCCAGCAACGCCCCGCCCACAAAGGTCAGTGCCCCGGCAAAGGCCACGATGATCATGGCCCGCTCGCCGTAGAACCCCGGGGCAAGACGCATCACCAGATAGACCCCCGCCTTCACCATGGTGGCCGCGTGAAGCATGGCCGATACCGGCGTGGGGGCCACCATGGCGCCCAGGAGCCAGCTCTGGAAGGGAAAGAGTGCCGACTTGGTGAAGGCGGCCAGACACAGCAGCACCGCCGGAAGAATGGTTACGGCCTGTTTCCCGAGAATGAGTTCGAAACTTTCTCCGCCGGTAAGCATTTTGAGGAGCATCACCCCCAGCATCAGGAGTACGCCGCCGAAACTGTTGATGAGAAGCGCCCGGACCGCATTGATTTTCCGGGCGTCACCGCCGTCCTGGCCGATCAGCATGTAGCTGCAGAGAGTGGTGGCTTCCCAGAAAAACGAGAAGAGCGCCAGATTGTCGGAGATCACCAGCCCCGCCATGAACCCCAGAAATCCGAGGAAGAAAAAGTAGAATCTCCCCAGTGAAGCGGCACCGGCCGGGGCGTGTTCCGCATGGATCCGCATGTACCCGAGACTGAAAATGGTGATGGCGCCTCCCACCACGGAAGTCACCAGCAGCATGATCCGCGAAAGGTTGTCGATCCGGAAAAGCATGATGCTTTCTTCCTCCCCGCCGGGGATGAACCAGATGACCCCCGCCAGCAAAAGCTGCAGGACGGCGAAAACCGTGATCCACAGGTGGCGGATCCGGATACCGATCCACAGGATCACCAGCACTGCGGCCATCTCCAGACTCGCGGGGACCCACTCCCAGCATTCCGGAATGCTCCAGCTCCAGACTCCCGGCTCCAGTGAAAGCAGAACCGCCCCGATGCCGGAAACCGCCGTCACCGCTGCACAGAAGGCAGCAAGAACGGTCCTCGTCCTGCCGGACCGGGTCATCCACGCCAGAGTCCCCGTCAGAAGGGGGACGCCCAGAAGCGCCCCGAGAAACCATGCAATCATCTGCGCTCTCCTTCTTTTGACAAATTGCTCTTCAGAAACGCCATCCACCCGTCCATTCCCTCGCCGGTTCTGGCGGAAAGGAACAGCACCCGGCAGACCGGATTGATCCGGAGGATATTTTTCTTCAGAAATTCCAGATCAGAACCCAGCACGCCGGCAAGATCCGTCTTGGTGACAAGCGCCGCATCTGCGGCGGCGAAGAGGGCCGGATACTTGAGGGGCTTTTCCTCCCCTTCCGGGGTGGAGACGAGGGCGATCTTGGCGCACTCGCCCAGATCGAAGGCCACGGGACAAACCAGATTGCCCACGTTTTCGATGAAAACGATCCGGGTCCCTTCCGGCACCGCCGTCTCCAGCACGTCATGGACCTGCCGTGCACTCAGGTGGCAGCTCTCGTGGACCTGGATCTGCGTCACCGGAACGCCGGTGACACGCATCCTTTCCGCATCATATTCCCCGTAAGGATCCCCCACGATCACCGCCGCCGGGACTTTCAGACGCTTCAGGGTCTCCACCAGAAGGGCCGTCTTGCCGGAACCTGGGGAGGATATGAGATTGTATGCCGTGATTCCCCGTTGGGTGAACCACGTCCGGTTTTCCTCCGCACAGGTGTTGTTGTCCGCCAAAACCGCCTGTTTCAGGGGCACGGTCAGGACAGAACTCTCCCGGTGATGATGACTGTCGTCATGGGAGTGAAAAGTCAGCCCCCCGTCATGGGAATGCATCCCTCCGTGACTGTGGCCGTCATCATGGTGATGATGACCGCATCCGCATGTCTCACACATTTTCCACCTCGATTTCCCGGATCGACAGCTCCCGCCCGTTCAGCCGCCGGAGCATGAAATACTCCGCACCGCACTCCGGACAGCTTTCCGGCAGCCGTTCCATCTCAAATTCCCTGCGGCACCGGCCGCAGCGGAAACGCAGCGGCAGAAGCACCGTCCTGATCTTATAAGGGGCGATCAGCCCGAAAGCGTATTCCAGCGCTTCGGGATCCACCCCGCCCAGACGGCCCACATCCACCGTCACACTCAACACTTTTCCGCCGTTGGCGGCCTGCCACTTCTCAACGGACTCCGTCAGCGCCTCCGCCAGACTCAGCTCGTGCATTTAGCAGATCCTCGGCAGAAGTTCCCCGTCCGGGACCACGATCTTCCGCAGTCCCCCGAACAGGCCCCTCATCACCACCGTTCCATTCCCCGGACCGGCGACTTCTCCGATTTCGCAGGCCATTTCACCCCCTGTCAAAGTCCGCCACGAACGCAACAGATCTTCAGACCGGTCAGGAGCGACCACGCACACCACCCGCCCTTCGCAGGCGGCGAAGAAGGGGTCGATCCCGAACATCTGCGACAGAGTCCGGACTGCCGGACGGACCGGGAGTTTTTCCCCGTAAATCATTGCATCCCACTTTGTTCCGGCAAAAATCTCGCTCACTGCCGCCCCGGTGCCTCCCCGGGTGGGGTCCCGCATGAACCGGACATCGTCCCCTCCAATACGGGCGGCGGCGTCCGTTATCTCCAGAACCGGAGCACAGTCGCTGGCAAGTCCTTCGCCCCGGACTTTGTGGCGCAGGGCCGTCAGGGTCATGGCGTGTTCGCCGATGGAGCCGGAAACCAGGATCCGGTCCCCCGGACGGATCCTTTCCCTCCCCAAATGGAACTCCGGCCGGGCGAACCCGATGCCGGCGGTATTGATGAAGATCCCGTCGCAGGCTCCGTGCCCCACGACCTTGGTGTCGCCGGTGACCACCGACACACCGCACCGCTCTGCCGTATCCCGGACGGCGTCCAGGATTCGCTCCAGTTCCTGCGTCTGAAAACCCTCTTCGATCACCAGCGCAAGAGAGAGATATTTGGGAACCCCTCCCGCAACGGCAATGTCATTCACCGTGCCGCAGACTGACAGCTTCCCGATATTCCCACCCGGAAATTCCCGGGGGGACACCACAAAACTGTCGGAGGAAAACAGGATTTCCCCGGGAAGACTTGCCGCGTCCGGAAGACCGGCAAGGGGACCCCCGTGAGCCGCAAACCGGGGCAGGAGCATTTCGGCGGCAAGCCGGGAGGAGGAAGCTCCGCCGCCCCCTTCGGCCATGGTAATGAATTCTCTCATACAGCCGCCTCCAGACAGGTGTAATCCGCCGCGCAGGCCCCTTCAGAGCTTACCATGCAGGCCCCTTCCGGGTGTTCCGGTGTACACTTTTTTCCGAAGAAGGGACACGCTGCCGGACGGATCTTTCCACGCAGAACATCGCCGCAGCGGCAGCGGGTTTCCTCCTGTGCCGGAAAAGAAGGAATATGGTATTTTTCGACGGCATCAAATTCCACAAACTCTTCCCGGATCCGGCGTCCGCCGTCCGGCACAAAACCGATGCCCCGCCAGACACTGCCGCAAACCTCGAAAACCCGCCCGACGGCCGCCATGGCCGCCCCCGGCTCTTCCGGGACGATCTGCGGATAATCATTGGCGGAAACAAGGTCATGCTCCACCACCTTCTTCACCAGATGAAGAAGCGCTGTCGCGATCTCTTCCGGCTCGAATCCCGCGACCACTCCGGGGCGGGCCAGTCCGTCAAAGGCAATCCTGCCGGTCACCGCCGCCACATGCCCGGGCAGGAGAAAACCATCCACCTCCTGGAGCATGGCAAAAACCGGAAAAAGGTGCTTGAAATCGCTCAGCATGGAAAAGTTCCGGATCTTCCGCTCCGCCGCTTCCGAAAGGACCGCCGCACAGGCGGCCTGCGTGGGCTCGAATCCCACAGCGACAAAAACGGTCTCCCGTTTCTCCGCCAGAGCCAGTGCTTCATCCGGGGAATAAACGGGGGTCACCCCCGGTTCCCTGTCCAGACGCCGCCCCCCGGGGCCGGGGATCCGGGCCAGATCACCGAAAACGGCCAGCGGGATCTTCTGCCGGAGAAGCCAAAGGGCCTGTCCGATGAGTTCCGGACTGGAAACACACACGGGGCACCCCGGTCCGGAAAGGAGGGTGATATTGTCCGGAAGAAGCGCCCGGATCCCCCCTCTGGCAATGGAAAGACTGTGACTTCCGCAGATTTCCATGAGACGCATGGGACGCCCTTGTGAAAGCCGGGCAAAGGCATTCCTGTATTTCTGAAGACTCATTCCAGCCCCAGTTCCCGGCGCATGGCCGCAAAATCCCGGAGGCCGGCTTCCGCCGCATGGGGATCCAGTTTCTCAATGGCATAGCCGGCGTGGAGCAAAATGTAATCCCCTTTCCTGCAGCCGGGCAGAAGCCGGAGACTGATCTCCCGGGAAACGCCGTTGAAACTGACCACGGCCCGTTGACCGGGCCGGAGTTCTTCGACCTTCATCGGTACTGCCACACACATTTTCCCACTCAACTCCCTGTAAACTTCCGTAGTATAATATACTCCGTTTTTGCGTTTTTTCCAATCGGGAGCCGGTACCGGACGGGGTGCCGCTGAAGGAATTTTGCCGTCCGTTATTTTTTGACCGTCAGGATAAAGCCCAGAGCCAGACTCAAGACCGCGCTCATCAGCACCCGGTAGTCCGGGGGCAGACTGAACGTCACCGTATGGGCGGGAATCCAGAAAAAGAGAATGGTCTTCAGCATAAAGGAACCCCAGATCCCGCTGTTCAGCGAAGCAAAGAATTCAGCTCCGCCCAGGAAACGCTTTTTTGCAATGCAGCTGTTGCACCACTCGTGGGAAAGCATCATGGGATAGCAGAAGATGAGGTTGCACCAGAGGGAAATGGAGAATCCCATAAGGATCCGCTCGCTCCACGGTGCAGTCCCGTAGTTGAAATCAGCCGGACCAAACCACAGCGCCGTCCCGGAGAGGGCCCCCACGCCTTTGGCGAAAAGGGCGAAGACAAAGGAGAACAGCACGCCGTAGAGTCCCCAGACAATGAATTTCGGAAAAAGCTGCGGTGTTTTCCACGATCCGGTACGCCCCCGCATCTTCAGCATTTCGCCGAAGGTCGCCAGCAGCGCGACCTTGAAGAAACCGGACAGATAAGGCCAGTGATTTACCACCCGGCCGAAACCTTTCAGACCGGCAAGCTCGGAAAAGGAGCCGGAAATGTCCAATTTCCAGACCAATCTTCTCTGTACGAAATCCAGCGGAAAGAAAAACACCGCCGCCGCATAAAGCACGACATACCCGATTGCGATCCAGTCGCCTGTTTTCAATTTCATCTCCAATCCTTGAGCTTTTGTTTTGCAGAATTCATTGTCAGAATATGCTGCCGCGGGATTCTCTGCCCGGAATTCAGATACACAAAAGAGCCCTGCAGTCTTCCGAACGGCAAAATCTGCAGGGCGCTCTCTTCAAACCTGCGGCCCCGTCAGATCTCGATGATCTTGATCAGACGTCTGTAGGTGTAACTGTAATCCTTCCCGGCGAAGACCTTGGCGGTATGCTCCGCCTGCTTCGTGATGTTGTTTTTCGCACTGTTGTACCAGGTCATACCGGCAATATTGAGGATGGCCTGCTGCCCTTTTTCGGTATTGGCAAACATGGCGATGATCTCCCGGGTACCTGCATTCCGGACCATGCACTCCATGGTAACGGAGCCGGTGGCCAGCTGGCCGGCAACGGCACCAATGCCGGGCAAAAGGATATTGGCGGCAGTCCCGAGGATCACCAGCTCCGCCTTGGTGGGGACGATCCCGACGATGGCCAGCTCGACAATCAGAGTGTGCTTCGGATCGGTGATCTTTTCCACAACATTCAGGCGTTTGGGCCCTTTGACCTTGGCAAACTCGCTGCGGAAGGTCTGCCGGGTAAAGACCGCCAGATTGTTGATATCCGATCCGAGGGACTTGGCCATCTTCTGGTCCAGCTTGGCCCAGTTCTTGTTGTCCCGCAGATACTTGGTGTTCACCGGAGCAACATAGATGCTGTCATACTTTCCGGCATTCTTCTTGAGGTAGAAATAGTGGAAGGGGAAAGTGGCCTTCTGCTTGGTCAGCAGTTCCGGGTGTTCCAGGAAGGGGGACACCGCCGCCGGCTTGGCCCGGACCCAGGTCTGAATCTTCGTACACCCGGATACCAGAACACTCAAGGCGCAGATACCGCCCAACAGAACCGCAGTCTTCATTTTCATTCGTCAAATCTCCTGTATCAATGGATTGTTTTCTCCGATCTCCATACGGAAATCTCTTGCTTAAAAATATAATCTTTCTCTGTTTTTTTTCAAGGGAAAGAGTATTTTTTTGCCGGATTTACCCGTTTTTCCGGGCAAGGATCCGGGCAATCAGCGCCGGATCGGCATGAAGCGCCTCCGCAAGTTCCGGAACGGTCATGTCCCGTTTTGCCAGCAGTTCCCGGATCTCGCAGGCCAGTTCCGTCCGCACCGGACCAGCCGTGCGAGGTTCCCCGGGGAGACTCCCCGAACCTACGACTTCCACCGGGACGATGGGGGAAAATGCCTCCGTGAAGCGCCGGATCGTCTCCGGTACTGCCGGCTGCACCCGGGGATCCGTGCCGGGGCGGTCCAGAGTGTTCAGCTGAACTTTGCGGACACGCAGGGTCCGGAGAATATCGCAGAACCTCCGGATCGATGCATCGGAATCATTGATCCCCGGAACCATGAAAAGTTCAAGGTCGATCACCGAAGTGCTTTCCTGGCAGAATGCCTGCAGTCCCGCCAGAAAGGTCTCAAAAACAAGCCCGGACACCGGACGGTTGATGGCCCGGAACTCCTCCTCGCAGGAGGCGTCAAGAGATGGGATGACCAGCGTGAGGCCGGAGAGTTCCCTGCGCAGTTCCGGGTCGGAAAATCCGCATGCATTGGTCAGAAGACACGTCCGGTACTGCGAAAATTCCTGCTGCAGAAACCGGATCACGTCACCGATCCTCGAGTTCAAAGTCGGTTCCCCGGCACCGGAAAAAGTCACGAAATCGACCGCCGGCTTTTTCGACAGCACCTCCCGGAGTTCGGCAATGACCCCGTCAACCCCCGCCTCGTCCCGCCGCTCCAGCGTGGCGCAGGTGGTGGCACCGGCCTCGCAGTAAATGCAGTCCAGAGAACAGGTCTTGGCCCTGACAAGGTCCACTCCCAGCGACAGTCCCAGCCGCCGTGAGTGGATGGGCCCGAAAACGTGACGGCCCATGACTTCAGAGTCCAAAGAACTCTTTCGGCCCGGTGCTGCAGATCCGGACTGCCGCATCGGTCAGCAGTTCTTCCGGAGCCTGCCCCCGTTCCGCCTGGGCGCCCAGCACATCCGCCAGCACCCGGCGGAACATTTCGAACCGCGAGCCGTAACTGGTGAGTTTGCGGGAATCCGAAACCATGCCGGCAAAAGTGTAATATGTATCCACCGAACCGATGTATTCCAGCTGGCGGCGCATGCCCACCGGCGTGTCCAGGAGCCACCAGGCGGAGCCCAGCCGCACCCTGGTCCCGAAGGCCCTGGCCAGCGTAGCCAGCGTAGCATTCTGCACCGGATCAAGGGTATAAAGCACCGTCTTCAGGCGGTTGTCGAAAATATTGAGCATCCGGACCAGACCCGGCAGGAAATCCTGCGCCGCATTGCACACATCGCCGCCGACATCGGGACCAAGTTTCTCAAAAAGCGATGTCCGCACATCCCGGACGGCGCCGGCATGATACTGGAAAACCCAGTCCGCATCCGCATCCATGGCCGCCACGTCCAGGAGAAAACTGCCCTGATACGCCGCCACTTCCTGGCAGTTAAGCGTCTCCCCGTCCCGGGCCCGGCGGAAAAGCTGGGCCGTCTTTGCCGGATTGGCGATCTCCGCCGGAGGCATGGTGACCCCGTGGTCGCTGGCCACACAACCGTGAGCGGCAAAGTAATCATGAGACTCTTTCAGAAGGGCCTTCATGTCATCGTAGGTGCGGATGGTGCGTCCGAAGCGGGCGCCCAGTTTGTCCATGTAGGCATTCCATCCGGCGGCCTGAATATTCATGGCCTTGTCCGGGCGCCAGGTGGGGCGGACAAGCCGGCGGCCCACGGCGGCATTGACCGCATCGTGTTCCTTCAGGAGATCCGCCGGGTCATCCGTGGAACACATGGCCGCCACGTTCAGTTTGCCGGTCAGCAGGGCCTGAGGGCGGTTTTCCGGCCTGGCCAGTTCGGCAAGTCCGGCCTTCCAGATTTTTTCGGCATTTTCACTGCAGAGAAGATCGGTGATGCCAAAACAGCGGCGGAGGTCCAGATGAAGCCACTCGTAAACCGGGTTGCCCACCGCAAGGGGCATGATCCGTGCCATTTCGCCGAATTTTTCCCGAGGCGTGCGGGGGCCGGTAATGAATTCCTCGGACACACCGCACTTGCGCATGATCTCCCACACATAGTGATCCGTGGCAGCCAGCAGCTGCCAGAGATCCCGGTAAGGCTCATTGGCGGCGATTTCCGCCATATTGGCGTGATTGTGGGCATCATAAACCGGCAGACCGGCGACCTTTTTGAAGATCCGCCTCCCGGCTTCATTGGTGATGAGATAACTGTCATCGAGAAATGCCATAGTGAACTCTCCTCATTTATACGTTCAAAGCATCGGTTTTCACCGTCTGCCACTCGGCAGCATATTTTTCCAGCAGAGGGTCAACGGACCCGGCGATGAATTCCCGGGTCTGCTCCGGCGCCCGGCCGATGAAATCCCGCGGATTCACCAGTTCGTCAAACCGGTCCCGGATGGCCGCAAAGACCGGATCCGCAGACAACCTCTCCAGAAGGTCGTTGGCCCCCCCTTCTTCCTTGATCCTTTTGGCCGCCGCCATGGAGTGGCCCCGGATGACTTCATGGAGGACCTGCCGGTCGCCGCCGGCACGGACCGCAGCCATCAGAATATTTTCCGTAGCCATAAAGGGCAGTTCCTCCCGGACATGGCGGGCAATGACGTTCGGCCACACCTGAAGCCCGTTGGTCACATCAATCAGCACCGACAGAATCACATCGGCGGCCAGAAACCCCTCCGCCAGCACAATCCGGCGGTTGGCCGAATCGTCCAGCGTCCGCTCGAACCACTGGACCGCGTGGGTATTGACGGGATTGACCGGCAGATTCATGAGGTACCGCGCCAGCGAGCAGACCCGCTCGCAGCGCATGGGGTTGCGCTTGTACGCCATGGCGCTGGACCCGATCTGTTTTTTGCCGAAAGGCTCCTCCATTTCCCGGAGGTTGGCCAGAAGCCGGATGTCGGTGGCCATTTTGGCGGCGGAACCGGCCAGTCCGGCCAGCATGGACAGAACCAGATAATCCACTTTGCGGGTGTAGGTCTGGCCGGAAACGGCGATGATTTTTTCAAACCCCATCCTGGCCGCCACCCGGCGTTCCAGATCCTTGACCTTTTCGTGGTTCCCGTCAAAGAGCGCGAGAAAACTTGCCTGGGTCCCGGTGGTGCCCTTGACGCTCCGGAAGGGGAGATTCTCCAGCTGGAAATTCAGCTGCTCCAGATCCATCATGAAGTCCTGCAGATAGAGACTGAACCGTTTCCCGACGGTGGTCAGCTGGGCAACCTGATAATGGGTGAAACCAAGTGTCGGCTGATCGGCGTGCTCGAGACAGAACCCCTTCAGCTGGTTCATGAGTTTCAGAAGTTTCCCGCGCAGGAGCTTCATGCCGTCCCGCATCTGGATGAGTTCGGTATTGTCGGTCACATAGCAGCTGGTGGCCCCCAGATGGATAATGGGCATGGCCGCCGGGCACTGGGTCCCGAAAACATGGATATGGCTCATCACATCGTGCCGGAGTTCCTTTTCCTTGGCCTCCACGGCCTCGAAATCAATATCGTCAAGATGCGCAGCCATCTGGGAAAGCTGCTCGTCGGTAATGTTCAGACCGAGAGCCTTCTCCTCGGTGGCCAGAGCCAGCCACAGCCGGCGCCATGTGGAGTGTTTGAACTGGGGGCTCCAGAGATAACTCATCTCCTTGCTGGCATAACGACCCGCCAGCGGGGTGCTGTAAACGTTGTAATCCATGATTTTTCCCGTTTTTGATTTGCAAAATTGCAAAATCCCGGTTATAATTTATACGCAAACTTTTTTTTGGCAAGGAGTTTTTCCATGAAAATCAAAAGATTCGGCATCCTGATCCGGGTCCGCGACTTGGTTGTCTGCCGGGCATTCTACCGGGATCTGCTCCACTTGGGGGAGCCGGTCATGGACAGTACCTTTGCCGTGGAGTTTGCACTGTCCGGCGATGTTATGCTCCGGCTGGAATCCAATGTTTCCCCGGCGCTGGAGCACGCATCGTCCGCCGTCAGCTGGTGTCTGGAAACCGACGATCCGGAAAAACTCTTTGACGAACTGGCCAATACGGGGTACCGGGTGGATGCTGTTCAGGGTCAGAGTGAATCCGGATTCTATTTCCGCGGCGAGGATCCGGAGGGGAATCCCTTCTTCATCACCAGAGGGTAATTCTCCGCAGTTCCGTGTGACGGACAGGGCACTTTGCGCAGGGTTGCGGGACTCTCTGTAAAACATCCGCCGCGCTTTATACCTGCGGAATCGCGGGAAAGTATCATTTTTTTTCTCTTCTTCAGTAGCTTTCCCGGATTTTCAAGATATAGTATATGACAAGCGACGTCAATATTTAATTTCAAGACGCCTAAAAACAAGGAGGACAAGATGAGAGCATTGAGTAAAGTCGCGCCGGAATGGTGGGATTACACAACCCTGGACCGGGAGATCCTGGACGAAGCGGCAAAAATCACCATTGACACGTTGCCGAAACTGGCCCGCAAGGGGTTCAAGATCAACATTTTCGACACGCTGCAGGAATTTTACGCCGCCGAAGCGCTGGAATATGTCCGCTGCTTCCAGAAGGCCACCGCCAAGCGCCCCTGCGGTATCTGCGGCCCCATCGGCCCCACCGAACAGCTCCCCATCGTGGCCCAGATCGTGAACGATTTGGGGATCAACCTCAAGTATGCCCATTTCTGGGGCATGGACGAGTGGATCGTGAACGGCAAGGCCGTGAATATGAAATTCCCGCTGGGGTTCGCCAAGGCGGATATGGAACTGTGCTTCAACCGCATCCGCAAGGAACTGCGCATGCCCAAGGAAAACATGCATTTCCCCAGCGAAAAACCGGAAGCCTACATGAAGAGCTTTGACGAAGCCGAATGCCTCATCATGCAGGGCGGTCAGGGCTCCACCAAGCACTGGGCCTTCAACGATCCGCTGCCGCGCACCGGCAAGTACAAGAACAATCCGCCGACGCCGAAAGAATTTCTGAAGCTTCCCACCCGGATCGTCGATCTCCACCCCATCACCCTGATCCAGAACGCCCGTACTTCCGGCGGCGGCATGGTGCAGAATGTTCCCAGCCAGGCCGTGACCGTCGGTCCCCAGCAGACCTGGAAGGCCAAGCAGGTCTCCATCTGGCATCCGGGGCACCACGACAACGCCTTCGGCATGCGGCTCTCCACCTTTATGATCTCCCAGAAGATCGCGGACAGCGCAGTGCCGATGTCCCTTATGTCGCTGCATGACGATGTGGTCTTCAATTTCTACCGTTACGGCTTCGGCAGCTGCGGCGTGGAGATGCACTAGTCATGAGCAGAAAAGCGGCATTTGCCATTGCCAGCCACCCGGACGACATCGAGTTCGGCATGGCGGGCACCCTTCTGAAACTCAAGGACGCCGGGTACGAGGTCCACTACATGAACCTCGCCACCGGCAGCATGGGGACCAACTGCTACACTCATGACGAGATCGTGGCCATCCGCCGCAATGAGGCGAAAACCTCGGCGGAGTCCCAGGGGATCATTTTCCACGACAGCATCTGCGATGATCTGGAGGTCTTTTACTGCAAGGACCTTTTCATGAAACTCGTTCCGGTGGTACGCGAAGTGGATCCGGAGATCCTCCTGACCCACGGCCCCTACGACTACATGGAGGACCATGTGAATGCGGGCCGTCTGGCCGTATCCGCCGCCTTCTGCCGCGGAATGACCAACTGCCCCGTCAGCCGCCCGGCAGCCGCCACCAATACGGATGTGGCGGTCTATCACAGCATGCCCCACAGCATCACGGATCAGCTCCGGCGTCCGGTGATCCCCGGCATGTTCGTGAATGTGGAAGACAAGATGGACGTGAAGAAGGCTATGCTGAACTATCACAAGAGCCAGAAAGAATGGCTGGATGTGAGTCAGGGCATGGACGCTTATCTGGACGAACTGGTCTGGCGCATGGAGTATTTCGGAAAACTTTCCGGACGCTACAAATACGCCGAAGGCTGGATCCGCCACAATCCTCTGGGGTTCTGCAAAAATGACTTCAACCCTCTGCTGGATGCGCTGAAGGGGGATGCTTTCGTCAATGAAGAATTCGAGAACTCTCTGAAGATCTGATATTTTTCATTGGAGAAAGAGGGTTCTCTGTGTGTGTGTACCTCTCCGCACTCCCGTGCGGAGAGGTTTTTGTATGCGCGGCATGCGCATTGACTAATCGGTGAAAGACCGATACAGACTTATCAGTAGGAACTGTTAGCGAAAGGCAAGGGTGTCCATCGTGAGGTGGAATCTGAAAGAAGCCCGTAGCAAAATCCCGGTCTGACGAACAGAAATCGCATATAAGGCAGTCTCAA
>DCGO01000122.1:0-13906 GCA_002314605.1 Lentisphaeria bacterium UBA1776
TTTTCACAAACCGACGAAGAACCCGTTTTTCACAAACCGACGAAGAACCGAAAAAACGTTACGTAGCCCAAACAAGTACCATTGTGGAAACGTGGTTATTTTTGTGGTAACTCTCTTTTTTGTCAATTCGTTATAAAATCGCTTAATTACTTATAATAAAGCACTTATGGCACATTCACAAAATCTACATGTAAACAAGAAAAGAACCGGTCAGAATTTCATCTAACCGGTTCATACTGAGATACATAGATGGTGGGCGTAGTAGAACTCGAATCTACGACCTCCACGATGTCAACGTGGCGCTCTAACCAACTGAGCTATACGCCCGAAAAAGTCATTCCCTCATTCGGTGAATGGTATAAATATAGCATTGCTTCGGAACTTTTCAAGTAAAATTTCCAGTTTTCAGACAAATTCCTGCATTTTCTTCGTTTTTCCGTACCCTCCGGCCCCCCATGTTACTCAGCAAGACTCAAAAATAAAAGGCAGCAGCAGATTTCTGCAACCTGTACACGGCCCCGTTACAGGCACATTCAGATCACCCGCTCCACCACGATCTCCGGATCAATTTCCGAACGCAGCGCAGCCTCAATGTAGTTCTTCAACGTTTCCGCCGCGTGAGGACAGCCGCCGCAGGCTCCCCGCAGACGAAGCTGAACCGTCTTGCCCTCAATGGCCACCAATTCCAGATCCCCCCCATGCCCCTGAAGCGCAGTACGCAGTTCATCCAGCTTGGCCGTCACGATTTTGTCGAAATCTTCCATTTTTTCCTCCTGTATCTTTGGATTGTCGATTTCCATTTTTTCTATCTTCATTCCTGACCGGAACATCCCGGAACGGCACGTTTTTCGCGTCTTTTATTCCGGCATGCGGATCCGGCGGATCACATCCGTCAGCACCTCACTGACCGGAGTCCCTGCATAACGGCTCTCCCCGGAAAGCGTGATCCGGTGCCCCAGAACCACCGGAGCAAGGGCTCGGATATCATCCGGCATCACAAAATCCCGGTCGTCCAGCAGCGCCGCCGCACGGGCGCAATCCGCCAGCTGCAGCACCGCACGGGGACTGCATCCCAAAGCGATCCGCTCGTCTTCCCGGGTCGCCCGGACCAGTTTCACCAGATACCCCCGCACCGACTGCTCCAACTTGATGGAGCGCATCATCCGCCGGATCTCCAGAAATTCCTGCATCCCCAGAACCGGCTGCAGATCCGTCAGGGGATCGTGTTCCTCCCGGTCCAGCAGAAGCTGCAGTTCCGACGCTTCATCCGGATATCCCAGATTCACCCGCATCATAAATCGGTCCAGCTGGGCCTCCGGCAAGGGATAGGTCCCCTGAAACTCAATGGGGTTCTCCGTGGCAATTACCAGAAACACAGGCGGGAGAGGACGCGATGTCCCGTCACAGGTCACCTGATGCTCACACATGGATTCCAGCAGTGCCGACTGCGTCCGCGGCGAAGCACGGTTGATCTCATCCGCCAGCAGGACATTGGTAAAAATCGGTCCGGGACGGAAAGTGAACTTCGCCGTCCGCTGGTCGTACACGCTGGTTCCAAGAATGTCCGAGGGCAGAAGATCCGGGGTGAACTGGACACGCCGGAAATCCAGCGCCAGAGACTTTGCCAGCGCTTTGGCCAGTGTAGTTTTGCCCACACCCGGCACATCATCCAGCAGCAGGTGCCCGCCGGAAACCAGCGTCATCAGAAGATACTCCACCGTCTCCGTCTTACCGCAGATCACGCGGTTCAGATTCCGGCGCAGCGCGGCAATTTTTTCCTGAACACCCATTTGCATATTTCCCGAATCTGCAGTCACTTGATGGTGTAGATCCATGCGCCGCGCCTGGCGTCAAAGGTCCGCCGGACCCGTCCGCCGTTGCAGGATGCTTTGTCCAACCACCCCTGCACCGCCACCGTGCGGTCCCCGAGACCGGCAAGCTCCGCGATCTCCTCTGCCGTACCGCTGGTCAGGGATTTCCCCGCCAGCTTGGAGATCAGTTCCTCACGCAGAGCCAGCACGCCTTTGGCCGCCAGCTTGTACGCCTGAACGCCAGGCTGATGGAAGGCATTGATATGGATGTATTCGGCATACATGGCCACTGCACGCTCGTACAGAGCGATCAGCATCCCCAGTTCCGCAGCACCCAGCTTCTCCACCTGGATCCGGATCACCTGACGCTTCTTGCCCCGAAGCGCTTCAGAGAGTCCTTCCAGAAAGCCGTGGAGGTAATCCCCCATGGCCACATCGCCGGAAATGGAGTAACGGGCCGAATCCTTGAGAATCTCAATAAAGGTCACAAAGAAATCGTCCCGGCCGTCGTTGAGCTGCTGGATGAAGGCATGGGCATCGGTCCCCCCCTTGTTGCCGAAAACCGACAGACCCTGATGCACCACCTTGCCGTCCAGATCCAGCGCCTTCCCCAGACTCTCCATCACCAGCTGCTGCAGATAACGGCTCAGGAGCACCAGACGGTCGGAATAGGGAACGATGACCATGTTCCGGTCCCCCTTCCCTTTGCCGGCAATGTACCACATGGCGCTCAGCAGCGCAGCGGGGTTCTTCATGGGATCGGCGATGCGGGTCCACTCGTCCATCCGGCAGGCGCCGTTCAGAAATTCCCGGAAATCAATCCCGGTCAGAGCCGCAGGCAAATGTCCAACAATGCTGGTTTCGCTGGTGCGTCCGCCGATGGATTCGGCCATCTCGAAAACCCGGAGCCACTGTGCATCACGGGCCTTGCGGTCCAGTTCGCTGCCCTTCATGGTGATGGCCACGGCAAACCTGGCAAAATCCAGCCCGTTCTGACGGTAGAGATTCTCCATGGCGATCATGTTGTTTTTGGTCTCCTGGGTGCCTCCGGACTTGGAGATCACCACATGGAGGGTGCTAGCCGGGTCCATGACGGCCGCAAGATCGGAGAATTCCGAAGAATCCGTATTGTCAAGGAAATAGATTTTTAGGTAATTCCGGCGTTTTGCGTCAGAGAGTTCGTTCCAGTAAGGTCCGTTCATGGCAAACTGCATCAGCTGGGGCCCCAGAGCGGAACCGCCGATGCCGTTGATGACCACGGCGGTGAAACGCTTGCCCGCTGCACTCAGGACCGCACCGCTGTGAACGTCTTCCACAAAGGCTTCCACCGTGGCAAAAAGCGTACTGTTCACATAGGTCGCACGGTCGGAAAAGTGGGTCACCTTGCGCTTCTCATCCGGGTTTTTGATCTCCCCTGCCTCGATCTTCCCCATTTCCACGGCGGCAGCCGCAAACTTGGAAGCCATGTTCTTCAGATCCCCGTCGGAAAAATCCATTCCGGCAAAATCAATGGCAAAGGCCCCCGGCCCATCGATCAGGGTGTATTTCAGATTTCTGCTGGTCCATTCATCCATTTTCAATCTCCTTTGAATTCAACAACCAATTTACCAGCGCCGGGAAATCCGGTGCCGCATAATCCCATTTTTCTTCCCGGGGATCGCCGTATCCCCATGTCACCAGGACCCGGAGCATCCCTGCCCGGCGGCCGGCTTCCAGATCCGCATAATGATCCCCGATCATCGCACTGTTTCCCGGCTTGACTCCGGTCTTCTCAAGAATATCAAGACACCCCGCCGGATCCGGCTTAAGGGGGAGCCCCGCCTCCCCTCCGGCCAGACCGTCCATAAGATCCCGGACCTTCAGGTGTTCCAGAACCCGCCTCGCCGCCGGTTCCGGTTTGTTGGTCACCACCCCCAGAACCCACCCGGCATCATGGAGTTTCCGCAGCCCCTCCTCCACTCCGGGATAGAGACAGGTAGTGTCAAGCCAGTGTTTCCGGTAGTTTTCCAGCTGAAGTTTTACCGCCTCTTCCGGATCGTGCGGGATTCCGGCGAGGCCCCGCTCCACCAGAAGTTTCACCCCGTCTCCAATATATCCCCGGACCTGCGCTTTTGCAAGAGGCTCCGCACCGTAACAGGAACGGGTCTCATTCAGCGCGGTACAGAGGTCGCCGATGGAATCCGTCAGCGTCCCGTCCAGATCGAAAAGTGCAGCCCGCCGGCTCATAGAAACGGCACCTTCGTGATCTGCGGCAGGCGGGCAAAAGAGTCAATATCCATCTTTGCAAAGAGTCCCTTCCGGAAATAGTGATAGCCGCAGCCCCCCACCATGGCACCGTTATCCGTACAGAACTTCCGTTCGGCCAGATGCAGCGACACGCCGGAGGGGACCTTTCCCTCAAACCTGGCCCGCAGCGCGGAATTGCAGGCCACGCCGCCGGAAACCACAATGCCACGTACCTGAAACTCCTTTGCCGCCTGCAACGCCTTGCGGACAAGCACATCCACCACAGCCTCCTGATAACTTGCCGCAGTATCGGCCAGCCACGCCAGGGTCCGCTCAGCTTCCGACGTATTCCGGACGTGGTACAAAAGGGCCGTCTTGATCCCGCTGAAGCTGAAATTGTAACGGTTTTCCGGCGCGAGGGGCTTGCCGGCGGCTCCGGTCAGAGGCCGGGGGAAGTGATAAGCATGGATATTCCCCCCTTCCGCCGTCCGCTGGATGATGGGGCCGCCGGGATAGCCGAGCCCCAGAAGTTTGGCCGCCTTGTCCAGAGCCTCCCCGGCGGCATCGTCAATGGTGCAGCCAAGCTGACGGGCATTCCCACCGTGGTCGATCAGCATGAGGGAGGAGTGTCCCCCGGAAACCACCAGCGCCAGCAGAGGATAGGCGGCCGGATCCGTCAGGACATTGTTTCCCGACTCCAGAAAAGCCGCATAGATGTGGGCCAGAAAGTGATTGACACCGATCAGGGGTTTCCCGTATCCCAGTGCCAGCCCTTTGGCAAAATTCAGTCCTACCAGCAGCGCCGGCATCAGCCCCGGCCCCTGGGTCACCGCCACCGCGTCCACGTCCTGCATGGTCACCTGAGCGGTATCCAGCGCTTCCTTTAGGGTGGGATACAACGCCGTCAAATGCTCACGGGCCGCCAGTTCCGGCACCACCCCCCCGTGGGCGGCATGTTTGCCGATCTGAGAGGCCACCGCATTGGAAAGCACGGTTTCGCCGTCACGCACCACCGCGCAGGCGGTCTCGTCGCAGCTGCTTTCGATTCCGAGGATAAGACTCATGACACGCGCCTCAAATCAGACCGGAGTCACCACCGAGAGACAGGAGGAATCCCGCAGATCCCGGGCCGCCGCCATGAATTTCTGCATGTGAGGAGATGCCAGATGCGCCTTCAGGTGTTCCGGGCTTTCCCAGCATTCCACAAAAGTAAGGGTGTTTTCATCTGCGCCTTTGCCGATATCCGCTTCACCGCAGAGTTTATAGGAAATGCACCCCGCCTCGGCAATCACATTGGGGAGATTGTCCCGGTAAAGCCGGATAAACGCCTCCCGTTTGCCGGGTTTCAATATGGAACGGGCGATCACATAAATCATTTTTCACCTCACCTGAGTGTTACATGCAGTTCTGCGGAAAGTTTGCCCCGGAGTTTCTCCACGGCGCCGTTAACTTCATCGTCCTTCAGCGTCCGTTCCGGATTCCGGAAGACCAGCCCGTAAGCCATGCTCCGGACCCCCTTGCCCAAGACCTTTTCATCTTCAAAAATATCCAGGATCCGGACCGCTTCCAGATTCTTGAGTCCGCTGCGGCGGATGAACTCCACCACCTCGCCGTGACGCAGTTCCCTGGGGGCAAGGAACGCCACATCGCGGCTCACCGCCGGGAACTGCGAAAGGGCCGTCATCTGCTCGCTGCGGTTTTTTGCCGTAAAGAGCGGCTCCGCATCGATCACAGCCGCCCACACCGGCATGGTCGTCCGCCAGGAACGGGACAATGCCGGGGCCACCTGCCCCAGGGCCCCGATGATTTTCCCGTTCACTTCCAGCGCGGCGGCGGTGCCCGGCGCAAAACGGCCGTCCTCCGCAGGCTTGAAATTGAAGCTCCGGACCCGGCGTTTTTCAAGCCAGCTCTCCAGGAGTCCTTTGAGGTCATAAAAGTCACAGATCTCCTCCCGTTCAGCGGAATAGCGCTCCGGATGCCGGCAGCCGGTAAGGATCATGCAGCACTCCAGATGTTCCTCCGGATAAAGCTCCCGGTTGGCGCAGAAGACCCGCCCGATCTCAAAGAGCCGCAGGTCCAGATTCCGCCGGGCGATGTTGCGCTCCACGGACCCCAGCATCTCCCCGTACAGAGAGGGCCGGAGAAGGGCCAGTTCCGAGCTTAAGGGATTGTCCAGCACGATCAGGTCGGACTTTTTAAAACGGGTGTCCGAAAGTGCCGAGCGCTCGCTCACCATGCTGTAGTGCATGCACTCGTTGAGGCCGAAACCGATCAATTCATTGCGCATGGTTTCGAGCTTGATGTAGGCATCGTTCCGGATGGAATCCGCCACTTTGGCCGACACCGGCAGCAGGGGGATCTTGTCCAGACCGTGGATCCGGGCCACTTCCTCGGCCAGATCCGCTTCCCGCTCAAGGTCCAACCGGAAGAGAGGCGCCGTGACCCGGCACTCCGTATCCGTTACAACCTCAACCTTGAGCCGCAGACGGCGGAAAATATCCGCTATTTCCTCATTGGAGCAATCGAAGCCGATGAGACTCCGGATGCGGTCGAAACGGCAGCGGATCACTTTTTCGGCAGGGCGACCGCCGGTCACTTCCACCTTGGCTGTCAGTTCTTTGCCGTCGGCAAGGGTCATAATAAGCTCCGCCGCCCGGTCGGAGGCGTAGTCCGCCATATCGAAATCCGCTCCGCGCTCATAACGGTAGCTGGAATCGCTGGAGATTCCCAGTTTCCGGCTGGTGGCCCGAATGTTGGACGACTGGAAAACAGCGCTCTCGAGAAGGATATTCACCGTCTTCTCCGTCACGCCGCTGTATTCGCCGCCCATGACCCCGGCCAGAGCCATGGGTTTCTCCGCATCGGCGATCACCAGATTGTCCGGAGTCAGTTCAAGTTTGCTCCCATCCAGCGTGACAATGGTCTCCCCTGCCCTCGCCCGGCGGGCCACCACCCGGGATTCCGTCAGAAGGTCCGCATCAAAAGCGTGCATGGGCTGGCCAAGTTCCATCAGGATGAAGTTGGTGATGTCCACCACATTATTGATGGGCCGGAGTCCCACGGAAACGAGACGCTCCTTGAGCCACTCCGGGCTCTCGCCGACCTTCACGCCGCGGATCAGCCGCCCGATATAGCGGGGGCACAAGTCCGGGGCCTCCACCATCACCAGATTTTCCGGTGCAGGAACGGTGGCGGGAACATTCAATTCCGGAAGTTTCGCCTCCACATTCAAAAGACACGCCACATCCCGGGCCACGCCCCAGTGGGAGAGCCAGTCCGGCCGGTTGGGAGTCACTTCCACTTCGATCCGGCACTCCCCCGGAAACACAGCATCCAGCGGGGTCCCGGCAGCCAGGCTGTCATCCAGGATCATCAACCCGTCGTTGTCGTGATTGAGCCCCAGCTCTTCGCCGCTGCACATCATCCCGTTGGACTCCACGCCCCGGAGTTTTGATTTCTTGATCTTGAACTCCCCTTCCGGAGTCTTGAATACCGTGCCGATGGCGGCCAGAGGGACGGTTTTGCCCGCATCGCAGTTCGGCGCACCGCAGACGATCTGAATGGTCGCCTTGCCGTCAAAGACCTGACACACGGACAGGTGATCGGAACCCGGATGGGGCTTGCGCTCCATGATTTTCGCCACCACCACACCGGCAGGGACCCGGGGAGAATTCTCCACGGATTCCACCTCAATGCCCGCCATGGTCAGTTTGGCACACAGCGTCTCCACGTCACAATGGATCGGAACATACTGTTCCAGCCAGGATTTAGAAAGATTCATCGCATGCTCCGCAAGTTAGAATTGTTCAAGGAAACGCACATCGTTCTCATAGAGATAACGCAGGTCGCCGATCCGGTACCGCAGCATGGCCAGCCGTTCCAGCCCCATGCCAAAGGCATAGCCGGAATAGATCTCCGGATCGTAGCCCACATTCTTCAGGACATTCGGGTCCACCATGCCGGCTCCGGCAATTTCGATCCAGCCGGAGTTCTTGCACACCGGGCAGCCTTTGCCGCCGCACATGACGCAGGAGAAATCATACTCCACACTGGGTTCCGTAAACGGAAAGAAATGGGGACGCAGACGGATCTTCACATTGTCGCCGAACATTTCGGTGGCGAAGCGCTGCAGCACACTCTTGAGGTCCGCCATGGAAACGCCCCTGTCCACGCTCAATCCTTCGATCTGGTGGAAGTTCATCCCGTGGGTCGCATCAGGGGTATCCCGGCGGAAGACCCGGCCCGGTGCCACAATGCGCACCGGCGGCTGATGGGACTCCATGACCCGGATCTGCACCGGAGAGGTCTGGGAACGGAGAATTCTTCCGTCCCCAAAATAGAAGGTGTCCTGAGGATCCCGGGAGGGGTGGTCCGCAGGGGCGTTCAAAGCGTCAAAATTGTAATAGACGGTCTCGATCTCCGGCCCTTCCGCCACAATGAACCCCATGCGGCGGAAAATGGCCACGCACTCGTCGGTGATGATGGACACCGGGTGCTTGTGGCCGCATCCGGGACGGCGCCCGGGGAGAGTCACATCCAGCGCCGAAGGCGCTTCATTGGCAGCACCGGCGGCCAAGCGGTCCTTTGCAGCCGTCATCCAGCCTTCGATCTGCGTCCGGGCGGTGTTGAAAAGAGCCCCGGTGGCGCGCCGCTCCTCAGCGGGGATGGACCCCATTTCCCGGCTCAATGCAGGAAAAAGTCCGTTCCGCCCCAGAAGTTCGATCCGGACCTGCTCCACCGCTGCGGCATCGCCGGCGGCTTTCAGCCGCGACTCGGCATCCGCCAGTGCCGCCTGAATTTTTGTTTCGATCGCATTCATGGCAAATTATTCTCCATATTAAACTTGAGCCGATCTCAAAGGATCCTCCGGAACCGGACATCCCCGCCCCGGGGAAACTTTTGACACCGGCTCCCCTGTCTTTGTTTTTCGGGAGCCATAAACAAAAACAGCTTGAAGACCGGTGAAGATTCACCCGCTTCAAGCTGTTCTCATGCAACAACGCGACAGCGTCAGCCCTGGGTGACTTTCTCCACCAGAGCCTTAAATTCCTGCGGCTCATTCACCGCCAGATCGGCCAGAACCTTGCGGTTCAGCTCGATATTGGCCTTGTGAAGACCGTCGATGAACTTGCTGTAGGTGACACCGAGCTCGCGGCAGGCGATATTGATGCGGACCACCCACAGCGCCCGATACTGCTGCTTCTTCTGCTTGCGCCCCTCGTAGGCGTGCTGCATAGCCTTATCCACAGCATCATACGCGGTACGGATATTTCTGCTCCGGTAGCCGTAAAACCCTTTGGCGCGCTCAAGAAGCCGCTTGCGGCGCTTGCGGGACGGAACTGCATAAGTAACTCTGGCCATATTGATCCATCCTTTCCTGAATTAGAGGCCGTAGGGCAGTGCGACTTTGATCCGCTGCTTCTCGGCGGGGGAGACGGCTCCATCCTGCGCGAGGCGGCGGCGGCGTTTGGCGTTCTTGGTTCCCATCAGGTGACGAGCACCGGCCTTGTTGTGACGGAATTTTCCGGTTCCGGTCATTTTGAGCCGCTTGGCGGCACACTTCCGGGTCTTCAGTTTGGGCATCGTTTTCTCCTTTTTCTTTTGCTCTTGAAATATTCCCGCCGCAGGCAGACGCCCAGCCACGCTTACGGGATGCCGAAACCGCTTATTTCGGCGAATAACCGACCATGATGGTGCGCCCGATCAGCTTGGGTTTCAAGGTGTCAGGTTCCCCGTGCGGAGCGATCTCCGCCATGATCTTTTCCATCAACTCATACGCCAGCTCCGGATGGGCCATTTCCCGGCCCCGCAGCTGAAGTGTGATCTTTAATTTATACCCTTTTTCCAAAAAGTCAAGCGACCGGCGGATTTTCAGATCATAATCGTTGGTATCCACGTTGATGTGGAACTTGACTTCCTTGCTTTTCTGGGCTGCGGCGTTGTTTTTCCGCTGGATCTTCTGACTCTTCTTCTGCTCGTACTGCAGCTTGCCGTAGTCCATAATCCGGACCACCGGCGGTACAGACCGATCCGAAACCAAAACAAGATCCAGTCCCGCCTGAAGCGCAAGCTCACGCGCCTTGAAAAGCGGAACCACATCCAGCTGCTCACCGTCCGCGCCGATCAGTCTGACCCGATCCGCAGTAAACGTACGGTCCCCCGGTTTCAGTAACTTAGCAATAACAACACCTCGTAAAGTTGATTTTTCAGCGGGACCCCACCGCGGGATCCCGTCCGTTTCCGCTTAATATACAGCCATCAGGCCTTTTTATCAATCTCTTCCTGCCACTTTTTGGCAAGACCGTCAACCGAGAGACCGCCCAGCTCGCCTTCCCGGCGGCTCCGGACAGCGAAGGTCCCGGCCTTTTCCTCCTCGGCGCCGCAGACCAGAAGGTACGGGATCCGGTCGTGCCGGGCATCCTTGATCTTCGCACCCAGACTGGCGGCCCGCTCGTCCAGCTCCACCCGGAACCCCCTGGCCCGCAGTGCAGCCAGCTGCTTTTTGGCGTACTCCAGCTGATTTTCCGTAATGGGCAGGATCCTGGCCTGCTCCGGTGCCAGCCACATCGGGAACGCTCCCGCATACTGCTCGATCAGGATCCCGAAGAAACGCTCCAGCGATCCGAAGAGCGCCCGGTGGACCATAAAAGGCTGATGACGCTGGCCGTCCTCCCCAACATAGGTCATATTGAAGCGTTCCGGCAGATTGAAGTCGAACTGAATGGTGGTGGTCTGCCACTCACGGCCGATGGCGTCCTTGATCTTCAGATCGATCTTCGGCCCGTAGAAGGCGCCGCCGCCCTGATCGACTTCGCACTCAAGACCGCACTTCTTCACGGCCTTTTCCAGCGAAACCAGGGCCTTTTCCCAGCGGGCGGGATCGCCCACAGCCTTGGCCGGACGGGTGGCCAGATACGCCTTGATCTCCTTGAACCCGAAATCCTTCCAGATCCCGAGACTGAACCGCAGCACTTCCGCGATCTCGTCCTCGATCTGCTCCGGGGTGCAGATAATGTGCGCATCATCCTGTGTAAAGCCCCGCACCCGGAGAAGCCCGTGGAGCGAACCGGATTTCTCATAACGGTAAACCGTCCCCAGTTCCGCCCAGCGGCACGGCAGCTCGCGGTAGCTCCGCAGTTTCGATCGGTAGATCTCGATGTGGAAGGGGCAGTTCATGGGTTTGGCATAGTAGTCTTTTTCATCGATCTGCATGGGAGCATACATGCCGTCGTGGTAGAAACTCAGGTGGCCGCTGGTCTCCCAGAGAATGCTCTGCCCGATGTGGGGCGTGTAGAGCAGCTGGTAGCCGTTCTTGTAATGCTCGGCCCGCCAGTAGGTCTCGATGAGGTTGCGGATAAAGGCGCCCTTGGGCTGCCACAGAACCAGTCCGGGACCGACATTGTCGGAGAAGCAGAAGAGATCCAGTTCCTGCCCCAGTTTCCGGTGGTCGCGCTTGGCGGCTTCTTCCATCCGTTTGAGATAAGCCTGCAGTTCCTCCTCGGTGGCAAAGGCCGTCCCGTAGATCCGCTGCAGCATGGGGTTCTTCTCATCCCCCTTGAAATAGCTTCCGGCAATGCTGGTGAGTTTGATGGCACCGATCTGGCCGGCGTTCTCCACATGGGGGCCGCGGCAGAGGTCCACGAAATCGCCGGACTTGTAGAAACTGATGACGGAGCCTTCCGGCACATCCGCCAGACGCTCCAGCTTGAAGGGCTGTCCGGCTTTTTCCAGCATGTCATGGGCCTCGGCCCGGGAAAGTTCGAAGCGCTCAAAAGGCACCTTGCGGCCGATCATCTTCTTCATCAGCTTCTCAATGGCCTTCAGGTCCTCGGTGACCAGACGGTGCTCCATGTCAAAGTCGTAATAGAAGCCGCTTTCGGTAGCCGGGCCGATATCGAATTTGGCATCCGGATACAGCTGCTGAACCGCCGCCGCCATCAGATGGGCGGCACTGTGGCGGATCGTCTCCAAAGAAATCTCACTCATGATCCAATTTATCCTAACTCTATGATTGATGACTGATTTTTTGAGAAAAAAACACTCCACCCCCGGCATCAGCGTGATGCCGACAGTGCAGCAGTAGTTCGGCCCGCGCCGGTTGCGCGGGGGAGACTCCTCATCTGAATCAGGTGTTTCACGTACATCATAATTTTGATAATATAACCCCGTTCCGGGAAAAATCAACCCGAGTCCGCTTGACAACACGTTTTTTGCGGTTATATTCCCCGCTGTCGCACTCTTATCAATGAGGTCATCCATGTATCCGGCGACGGGTCCGGCTTCTCCTCGCCACAGCGTCTGCCTGCGGCCCCGTTATTTCCCGGTCTTCCGGGACTGCTGACTCAAAAAGCCGTTCAGCCAGGCGAACCCCCTGGGATTCCGGTACTGGTGTCCGGTTTCCGGCATAATGGAAATGTTTTTTCTGCCGGAGATATTGTTGCAGGCGGCCAATACACTGCTGGGAACGCACACATCGTCGATCAGTCCGGCGGAGATGAAACATTCCCCTTTGATCCTTTTGGCCAGAAAGGCGCAGTCCACATAGGCGGTTTCCCGCAGAGCCTGCTCCTGACCGGGAAGAAGTTTTCCGTTTTTGTCCGTTTTCAGGAAGCGGGGCCAGCCGGGGGCCCGGCCGGCCAGCGGGGCCCCGTGGTCGCAGAGGGCCGGAACACATGCGATGCAGCAGCTCACCTGCGGATCCAGAGCCGCTGCCGCCAGACTCTGCCCTCCCCCCTGACTGCTGCCGTGGGTGATCAGTGTTTTTCCGTCCCATTCGGGGAGGCTTTTCACATAATCAAGCGCCCGCATGACCCGGAGAAACATGCCGGTGAAATAGATCCTGTTCCGGTCCTGAAGTCCCCGGGAGAGATACCCCTGATATGCGGGAGCATTTTTCTGAACCTGATAAAACCTCCCGTCCATGCCGTTGGGGAGTCCGTGGGCATTCACATCCAGGACCATGACCCCGGACCGGGCCCAATCGGTCCTTTTGTTGGCGCTGCCGAACCCTGCACCGTGAAAACACACGATGGCCGGACAGCTTGCCGCTCTGGCATTCCGGGGCATGCAGAGGTACCCCCGGACGGGCAGACCGCCGGTGCAGTCAAGTTTGACGTCATAGCAGACCAGACCGGCGTCCTTCGGGTCCAGTTTGACCTCGGTGCGGACGGGATTCACGGGGACCTGATCAAGTTCTTTTCTTTTTGCGGCCCAGAAGGCGTCGAAATCCGCCGGTTCCGGACTTCCGGGGGTGATTTTTTCCGGGTCAGCCAGAGCGCCGATACCGCTCCGGGCCGGGATACTGCGGTTCCGGGCATCCAGGACCTGAAGGATTTTGCCCTCTTTGTTGAGGACATCGACCTGAAGTCTGGCCCATCCAGGGCGGGACAAGCGGATCGGGATCTCGAAATCCTTTGAGGAAAGCATGAATTTCATAGTCTCCTTCGGCTGCGGGAGACCGTCAAGATAGACCCGGCATAGGACGGACACGCCCACGGGGACTTTGCCGTTGAAATAGACATTGCCGGAGAACCGGACGGTCTCTCCGGTCCGGTAAACGGCGTCTTTTTTATCCGTCTTCAGGCGGAATTCAAATTCTTTTGCCCGGATCTCTCCGGCGGTCAGCGTCAACGCCGCCGTCAGGAGAAGCATCATCAGACCCAATTTCTTCATCTTGCCCTCTGCTCACTCGGCCCCAATACTAAAGATACCCTAACAATACAGCCTTTTCCGCGCAATACAAGCGGAGAAACCGTTTTTTCCGCCGGATAAAATAAGGATGCTGCATGAAAATTCAAGGGGACCTCTAAAAATTCAAACGGATGGATTTGCGGGACAATGGGGAAAAAGATGCAAAATGGGATTTTGAG
>DCGO01000122.1:13961-20174 GCA_002314605.1 Lentisphaeria bacterium UBA1776
TTCCCCAGTGGCCGCAAGCCGCCGGAATGAATTTTTAGAGGTACCCTCAAATATTACGACTCCAACGGGTTCTCATGTTGGAAGAAATGAAAAGCTCTGCCGTTCAGAGAAAACAAACGGTTGAGCTCAAGCATGGAAACATACAGCTTATTTGACCCGCGTCAGCGAGGTCGGCTTCAGATAACAAGTGGTGGTATCCTGATATTCTGTACCGGTAATTTTGGCGGAATAAGTCACGGAAACAAGATACTTTCCGCTGCCGGCTGATTTGACGATGATCTTTGCGTCAGAATCCTCCGTACCGGATAAAGCATACGGAAGATAGGGCGTCATAAAGAAGTGACCGTCAGGACTCCGGAGGAAAAGGCAGAATTTTCTGGAGGACTTACTTTTCAACAATCCGAAATGCACATTGCTCGGATACCAACACTGATCCATACGAAAGGGAGCAAGCGCTTTTTTGCTGTCATTGTCAACCCACCTGAAGTGAGACAAGACTGCACCCAGAAGTTCAGAGTCAGCATTATTCTTGTCATGCAGTTGATAACTCCAGTCATCCGGCATATCGACAATCCATGTGAACAGCCTTTTTTCAAGCGCCTCGGATTTCTGCTGCCGTTCAATCCGACGGGCCTCCCGTTCTTCATCAGCAGCTTTCGCCAGTTCCCCCAAAAGTTTAAGGTTCCTCTCCTGCTGTTTTTTGTAAGCACAGTTCCGGCAAAGGCGGCCGTTTTCCCCTTCTTTCGGCCAAAAGGTGGTATCGCATTCACGGCAGGTATTACCAAAAACCTGCTGCAGAAAAAACATTGCTGACAACATGCAAAGCGATCTAAAAAGCTTCATATCAACTCCGTGTGTTTAGATATGCAAATCAGCGGGGTTGTGCAACCACGCTGATCTGCGAATACATTGATCAATTAAAAAAGTTTAATTTTCTTTTTCTCAAAAATATTTTTGAGTTTTCCTGATTTTCCTTTTTTAATATTTTCGAGATTCTTTTTCCCTTTTTTTACGGCTTTATCTGCGGCTTTTTTCTGATTTGCAAACTTTTGGGCATTAGGGGTAACCGCTCCATCAGTGATCTCATCCTGGAGATGAGCCAAGGCTTTGGGAACAATCTTTTTGGAACGCGTTGCATAGATTTCACGAAGTTTTTTTACGTCCATCCTGCTGAGACAAAAAACGTAATATTTACCTGCCGGCTCGGAAATAGCTGAAAAGCACGCATTTTCCGATGTACTTTTGGAATCTGCTCCCCATCCGACAAAGGGATACGCGATCCATGTAATCGGAGTAATTCCGAAAATTTTATGGTTCTCCACCTTGAATTTACATTCACCTTTTTCAGCACCTGCTTCAAGAAGAATCGTGTAACTTTCGTTTTCATAATTAGAAAACGGAAAAACACCTATCGTCAAAGCCGAAAGGAAATTTAAGGTTCCACTTTCTTTTTCCGTCTTCTTGGTAACGGAAATTTGGGAAGGGATTCCCTTCGCGCGAGTATCAGTAAACAACTTGGGATTCTGCTTACTCAACAACTTCCGCAATGATGCGGGATCCTGCACTTTGTCATTGAACTTGAACGTGTCAACATAAAGCGGAAAATCCAAAGACTTGACCAATGCTTTCTCGAACCCATCTGGTTTTTTTGAGGTTGAGGTGTAAATAGAACATCCGCCGAGCAAAACCGCCAACGCCGTAAATAAGATATTTTTTGTATAAAATTTCATGAGAAGAACCTCGTTTTATTTCTTTACAACCTGCAGATTGTCTTCTTTGGCGGGATCACTCCATTGATACCCCGGAGCGGGAACCCACTGAAATCTCTTGGTGCCGGCAACCACATGACTGTTTTTCTTGTGTGCGGTTCCCGGGGTCCAGACAATTTTATCTTTGCCCTTATCAGTGAATCCGTCAAGCAACTCCCACTTGCCCTCCGTCCCGGCAGCGAAACGCCCGACTTTTTTTGTATCAACCCACCCGGGGGTCCACTCATAAGCCCCGTTCTTCTGGCGAGTATATCCCGGCAAGACACTCCATTTTCCACTTTGTTCAGAAGCAATAAGACCTTTTTTAGTCGGATGTTTGCTGCCCTTCATCCAAACAATGGAACCATCTGCAGTCTCTTTATAGCCAACAACAAGGTCCCATTTATTTTCTTTCGCCGCCGAGACGGCTCCCAGTAAGGAGGGATGCTGCAATCCGGCCTTCCAAACCCAGTTATGTTCAGCGGTTCCGGAAACATATCCCGGCATGAAAGGCGAAGCAACCCCGGCACACCAGGTCCAGCGCCCGTCTTTTTTGATGTAGGCAGGGTTATATTGAGACACGCTGGGGTCTTTGCCTAAATTCAAAATTGCCGCATTGGCAGTAAACGCGGGCATGGCAAAAGATTTATGCTTTTCCTTTTCAAAACAAAAATCATCAAACCGCATAATGTCACCGTCTTTATTTCTCCATCTGCCGGTGACGTTATCATCACAGCAATAATGATGCCCATTGACATATTGCTGAAGCATATTCACAGCCTGTGGAGTGGAGCGGGAAAGTACCAATGCAAGTGTTTTTGGACGGTCCTCACACATATTTGAATTCAGTTCGTTGTATTTTTGGCGCAAAGCATTCAATTTCTTATCCGCAACAGCACGTTCATCACTGTCAACAGTTTTCTGCGCGACCGCTTCAGCCTCTTGAATCTCTTTTTTCAAGTTATTACAAACATGATTGGCCGCATTCCAATGATATCCCAGATCCCGGGAAATCAGATAACACATAAAATCCGCATTGCCCATGCACTGATTCAGAAAATATTCCAGCACGTCAGCACGGTCCTGCCAGAAAACCTCCGACAAAATGTCGTTCGTATAGGTATTGACGAAACGGATCGTGTGCCATTCTTTGATCAATGCCAAACAACACCTTCCACCGCAAATATTTTCGAGTTCCTGAGGGTTTCCCCCGATATGCCGCCCCAATGCCAAGGCGCAGGGACCGCTTTTAACACTGCCCTTCTTGCTTATGTCGCGGAAACGCTTGAAATCCTTTTCGTTCCGGATCGCCGGCCAATAATACTTGACTACCGGCAAACTGGCACGGCTGGCAATTTTTCCCCAAAAGAGATTCATATCCCGTCCGCCTTTGGTCAATGCTTTCGCTTGCTGAAGTTTTTGATTGATCACCGGGATCTGCTTCTCCGCAGGGACATTCTCTGCTGCTGAAGTTTTGCAATAATCGGCAAGCGAATTCATCAGAGCATCACGCTTTTGGGAATATTTCGCATTTTCCGAAGCGGCCTTTTGCTCTGCACGCTGCCGTGCAGCACGCTTTTTAGCAGCAATCGACTTTAACTCCTTTCGTCTATTTTGGCAAGCGCGATTCTGGCAGAAAAAACCGCGTATCCCATCTTCAGTGTCTCCAATTCTCTCTAAAGTATACATTTGAAATTGAGATACACTCATACCAGCAGTAGGCTGAAAATCCTCATGACAGTTTTCACACGTTTTCCACTCATTCCCCCCCATTGCAGAAAACGAAATACTGCCGATAATCAAAACGATCCATGACAATATTTGACTTCGATTGAAAAATTTTCCGTTCATTTGTCTTTTCCTGTTTTTAATACACATAAAATCAACGCACAATTCAACGGGCGATTTATTTTATACCTCTCCTTTCCATCGGCGGCCGCTCGAATTCACAAACAGAGGATGCTTTTTGAAAAATAAAAAGGCATACCTCGTCACGCATTTCATCTGAGGTACGCCAATACACCCAATCCCGAATGCGGACAAGGCATGCCAGACACACAATACATGTGTGGACACGCCTCCTCCAAGCACGGACCGGGATCTTGAATAATTGGCGTTTTCAGATGATCCAACCCGCTTGAGAAGACAAGCTTTTCAGTTTTTTTGCAGCTTCAATATGTGGTGAGTTCTCTCTCCTCTTTTTTGATTTGGGAGACAATATACGCATACATCCGCCGTTTGTCAAGCAGTCTTTTCCGCTTTTTCCGGGAAATATGAGCCATTGGCGTACCTCAGATGCCATGCGCTCACCCTTCCGTCATCTCTTTAATCGGCAAAAAACCGCCAATCTTTCACGGTATTGTGAAAATTCCGGCGGAAAAATTGATTTTTTCCTCATGATGGATTATATTACCCCTCAAAACTTCAGGAGCATTTATGGCACTGTATCCGGAAACCAGCCGCACCATGCTGGAAAAAGTCATCGCCGGGGACGAAATCGGCTGGGAAAATTTCTTCCGCACCTACGCCCCCGTGATCCGCACCCTCTGCAAAATTTCCAACCTCAACGGGGCCGATGCCGAAGATGTCGTTCAGGAGGTCATGAGCCAGTTTGCCCGCCAGCGCGGCAAATTCCGCTATCAGCCGGAAAAAGCCCGGTTCCACACCTATTTCAGCTGTCTCGTCCGGGGTGCCATCGCCAATGTTTTCCGGAATGCCGCCAAAGCCGCCCGGATCCAGTCCATCCCGGAGGATCTCCTGACAAACGATACCCGATGGGATGCGCAATTTGACGAGGTCTGGCGGGAAAATACTCTTCAGGAAGCGCTGCACAAACTGGCTTCACACGTCTCTTCTCGCAATTACCTGGCATTCACCATGAGCACGCTGCAGGGGCACTCCGTAAAGGAAACGGCGGAATTCCTCCACATTTCCGCCCCGCAGATCTATCTTGTCCGCAACCGCTGCACCGGACTCCTCCGCGACATCATCCGCCGCTGCAACGACGCGGACCCGGAACTCAACCTCTCCCTGCCGGAGAAATAAAAATGTTCCTCGCCCCCGGCACTGTTTTTCAGGGATTCCGCATTCTTTCCCGAATCGGTCAGGGTTCTTACGGTAATGTCTATAAGGCGGAAAATCACCTCACCGAGCAGGTCCTCGCTCTGAAGATCGTCCCCCTGTCCGGCGATGCCGGCCGCCGGGAACTCCATGCCCTGCGGACTTTCCAGAATATCGAACACACGAACCTCCTGAAAATCCATCACGCGGGGATCGCCGGGGAAAATCTTTATTACACCATGGATCTGGCGGACGGCCCCATCGCCGATCAGCACCTTGATCACGCCGGACTGCTTGCCGCCGCCCGCAAACTTGCCGATGCTTTGGATTGTCTGCACAAAGCCGGTCTGCTCCACCGGGACATCAAGCCCGACAATCTTTTCTGGCGGCACGGGGAACCGGTCCTGGGGGACATCGGTCTGGTGACAGGTCAGGAAAAAGCCACTCTTTCCGGTACGCCGGGATTCATGTCCCCCCGGATCCTGCTTCACGGCGCGGCGCCGGACCCCGCGTCAGACGTCTATGCGCTGGCCAAAAGTTTCTATTGTCTCCTCTCCGGCAATCCCCCCGAACGCTATCCTGACTACCAGGGCCCCCTTTCCGGCGAAGCGTCCGTCCTGCTGAATGTGCTCCTGAATGTCTGCGATACAAAGGGAGCCCCCTGTACCGCCGGAGATTTCCGGGACGCCCTGCGATCCCCCTTCCCCCGGAAAAAGTTCAGATTGCGGCAATACGGGATCGCCGCGCTGGCCGCGCTGGCGATTGCCGGGGCAGGCTTGTTTCTGATATTTTCCCCATCCTCGCCCAAACTTGCACCTGCTTCCCGTCCGGAACCCGCGCCGGATCCCTACCCGGAATATGCCCCCATCCGGAAGGCGCTGGCGGAATTTGATGCGGCAAGCCGCCAGGATCAGTCAAAAATTCTTCGTCAAAATGCTGTTGCCCAAAAATTAAAGCAGGCTGGGACAGACCATGCGGAAAAACAACTGCCCACCGGGAAGACAACTTCCATGCATGACGTCCTCACCCAATATACCATAGCTCGAGAGTACACCCGAAAAGCCTGGGAGGATCTTGGCAAAAAAGATCCTGCGTTCCGCCGTTATTATCTGCAGTGGGAAAAATTGGAAAGTGATGCGATCCTGCTGCGCAAAGCCTGCGCCGAGCCGGACAAATTCGACTTTCCCGAAACGGAATTCAAGGCATGGAAAAAACTGCTGGAAGAATATCTTGCGGGAAAAAAAATTCCCTCAAAATAAACGCGCTTGTCAGGCCTTCCCCTTCTGATATCAGGCTTTGGGAACCGGACTGGATGTCTTCTTTTTTACCCTGTGCATTTACTTGCCTCTTCGTCGTTTTATGAAAAAACACGCTCAAATTCCGTCATTGACACGCTTGTTTGGTA
>DCGO01000067.1 GCA_002314605.1 Lentisphaeria bacterium UBA1776
ACCCACAAAAGTTCCTGATGCCCCGCTTTTTCTGGAACAGAACCGGAAAAAATATCTGCTGGGACTTTTTTTAAGTTCCGGTGTCATGGGCACCGCCGACCGGACCATGGACCGCCTCCTTGCCGCAGCGGAACTGCTGCGGAAAAAATACCGCTACCGGGGATACATCCATCTCAAAATCATCCCTGGCGCCAGCCGGGAAGCCATTGACGAGGCCCTCCGCATGGCCAGTGCCGTTTCCCTCAATATCGAGGTCCCCTCCGCAAAACACTTCCGGAAGCTCTCTCTCGCCAAGGATTTCATGACCGATATCGTGACCCCGGTGCGTTATATCGCCGAACAGACGGCACCGGGCTCCCCCTTCAGCCGGATCAAGCGGACTACCCAGTTCATCGTGGGGGCTTCGGACGAAACGGACCGGGAGATCGTCCGCTGCATGGACGGGATCTACAACCGCCTCCGCTTTGAACGGATCTATTTTTCCGCCTATCAGCCCGGGCTGGGAGAAGCGGGGATCCCCGGGGAACAGGAGTTCTCGCTCTCAAGCTCTCCGGACCGGCTGACCCGGGAACACCGGCTCTATCAGACCGACTGGCTCCTCCGGAAATATCACTTCGACGCTTCGGAACTGATCTTTGATCCCGCCGGCAATCTCTCATTGGCCCTGGACCCCAAGGAGCAGTGGGCGGTGCACCACCCGGAGTTTTTTCCGGTGCAGGTCAACCGTGCCGACCGGGAGGTCCTTCTCCGCATCCCCGGTCTGGGACCGGCTGCCGTCGAAAACATTCTGTTTTACCGGCGACTCCGCCGTCTCACCTTCCTCGGCGCCGCCGGGATCCGGGGAAAACTGGCGGAAAAGGCATCCGCCTACTGCATATTCGACTGAAACTGCGGTGCTTTCCGGCTGCCCGGCGAAGATTTTGACGGATAGACCACCAGCGTCAGCTGGTGGTCGTGGTGCAGGACGCCGTCTTCCGGAAAACGATTATGATTCTTCATGAAGCGGTCCGTGGACATCAGTACCGCGCAGGCCTTCCTTCCGGGGGAAGCAAGGTATTTCAGGAGCTCTTTGGGGGAGAGATACCGCCCTTTCCCAGAAACGGTACTGTGAACGGCATAATCCCATTCTCCCTCGGCCCAGATCAGTGTTATATCATGCACCCGGTGCCAGACCCAGACGGCGCCGTGCATGTTCACCCGGTGGGCAAAAATCTGTGCCCGGGGCGGAATGAATTTTTCCAGCCGCTTCAGCGCCGCCTCAGGGGATTTGTCTCCGAAAATCTCCTCCGGCATGGCAAGGAAAACAAGAAAAAGAAGCGGGATCTGTCCGGCAAAAAACGCAAAAAGGTTCCGGTTCCAAGATTTTTTCCGCTGATACAGGAGAACGCCGCCCCAGACGGCCGCCGCAACCGCCGCCGGAACGAATCCCCGCATAAGACCGATGATTTCCGCTGTCAATCCGGAAACCGGCATCCGCCCAGGAAGAAACGCCACGGCCGTCCCCGCAACGCCCCCGGTGACCAACAATGCCCCCAGCAGGGTCATCATCCGTCGGAACATGCGGTAGCTGCCTCCCTGCCGGAAATATTCCGCAATGCCCATGGCTCCCATGGCCGCCAGCGGCAGAAAACAGGGGAGGATGTACGTTGCAAGTTTTCCCCGGCAAACGGAAAAGAAACAGAATGGCACCAGGAACCAGGTCACAAGATAACGGACATGGCTCTTCTGCAAAAGCTCCGCGATACCGATATGGCGGAGTCCCCTGCCGGAAAGGATCAGCAGGAGCCCCCCCGGCATCAGCAGCGGGATGAGCACAGCAAGATAAAACCACCACCCCTCCGCGTGCTGCCCCACCATGGTGGAACGGAGAAAGCGGTCCAGATGTTCCACCTGTATGAAATACCGCCAGAAATCCGGTGCCTGGCGGTGGACCGCCATGATCCACGGAAGAGTCACCGCAAGACATCCGGCCAGCGGGAGCCACGGAAGCGTCAGAAAGGCTTTCCACCGTTTCTCCCACAGGAGAAAGACCGAGATCACCATGCCGGGGAAGGCCAGTGCAATGAATCCTTTGGTCAGAAATCCAAATCCGGCGAAAATTCCTGCCGCCAGAAGCAGGATCACCCGGGGCGTGTTCCACTTTTCCATGATGTACGCCGGGAAAAACGCCGTCAGCGTCCCGACAATGAAGAGCGTTAACTGGGAATCCAGTACCGCCACATTTCCCAAGCCGTACACCAGCCCGAAATCAAGATACAGGATCCCTCCGAAAACCGCCAGACGGGTCTCCCCGGTACAGCGGCGGAGGAAGATCGTCAGCAGAAGGGCCGTCAGACCCGCCGCCAGCGCCGCCGGCAAACGCAGCGCAAAGCGGTTGTACCCGAAAACTTTGAAACTTGCCGCCGTAAGCCAGTACCCCATCACCGGTTTCTCAAAATAATCCATTCCAGCCAGTCTGGGCACGACGCAGTTCCCGCTTTCGATCATTTCCCGGGGGATCTCCGCATAACGGAATTCATCAGGCGTGATCATGGGGCGCAATCCCAGCGGCAGAAGATAGGCTCCGAGAAACATGAGAAGCAAAAAAAGACCGTATTTCATGGACGATACTCCAGTATGGCAATGTCAGATCCCCTCAAAACGATTTTCCGCCACGCCGGCGGCATGCCGGAAGCGCTTTTTGCAGGCAGCAGTACGGCCGCAGCGGCCCCGGCGGAGGGAGGAAGAATCCGGTGCAGCTGATCCGCCGGGATCACCGAGATCTTTCCGGCACATCCGGCAAAGCGGAGAACATTTTCAAGCTCCGGAGTCACTGCCGCAATTCCATGGACGCCGTCGGCATCCTTCGGCCACAGCCGGCGGATAATTTCCGCCGGGGCCTGTTTTGCCGTGACACGGTCGGGAACCATGGCAGGAAGTCCGCACAGGAAAAACGCCGACCCCAATGCGAAGAAAGTCATTTTGCCCGGGAGTTTCCGGTCCCTGACCGCCATGAAGTACCAGACGGTCAGAATCAGAAAACTGAACAGAGTCATCACCATATTTCCCGGCAGGAGAAACGCCCGGATTCTGCCGAATTTCGCCAGCAGAAACCCCGCGGCCAGCAAGATGCCCAGTACCATGAAAAGTTTGATCCAGTGCCGCAGCATACGGTCCAGCCGGAGCATTTCCGGATTTTCCGCCGCATACTCCCGGAGCCCAAGCGCCGCAAGAAGGGCCAGAAACGGTGCTGCGGCGGTCCACTGCCCGAAGAAAACCGCACCAATGCCGAGAAGCGCTCCCGCCGCCGCCGCCCGCTCCGGGGTCTTCGCAAAATTCAGTTTCCGGCATCCTGAGATCAGCACCGGGAGGATCAGCAGCAGGGGAAAAAGCCCCAGAGCCGCCAACCCCAGATGTTCCTTCCGGAACGGGATCTGCGGCATCCGGGTCCCGGCATAATAAGCCAGCCCGGTCCCCAGAGCGATCCCGATGATACCGCGGAACTCCTTTTCCAGGATCCATTCGGCAAAGGAAAAGACCAGCACCGTAAACCCAAGCGTGAAGAAGGGCGCCGCCGCCGCCATGGTCCCGGCGGCATAGACGATCCCCAGCGCCAGAAAAAGCGCCGCCGCCATCCCGCCGGTTTCACGGTCGTGTTTTTTCATGAAGACCCGGACCGCTCCGGCTGTCAGGAGCGTGGCCACCGCGCCCGGCAGCCGCAGCAGAAAATCGGAACACGGCAGCTGTCCGGTCCAGACGGCAAAGGCGTATTCGTCAAGATACATGGGCCGCTGCCAGAGCCCCCCAAGATAGAACAGGGCCAGCAGTACAAACGGCACATCATTCTGACCGGAGGATGGCGGAGGATTTTTCAAAAACGTTTTCACTGAAAAGTGTTTCCCGGCAGTTCGCTGCATATATTTCTTAATATAGTTCCGACACAGGAGTTTGTCAAGTTTTTCAACTCAAATTAAGAAAAAGGGACCCGCTTCCGCAGAAACAGGTCCCTCCTCCGAAACGGAATACCGGATCAGACGAAAAGTTCGGCGATCTGAACTGCGTTCAGCGCGGCGCCCTTCAACACCTGGTCGCCGCTTACAAACATGTCGATCCCCCGCTTGTCATGACGGGAAATATCCTGCCGGATCCGGCCCGCAAGCACATCGTACTGCTCGGTGGCGTCCTTCGGCATGGGATAGATCTTCTGCGCCGGATCGTCCATCACGATGACGCCGGGGGACTTGCTGAGAATGGCCCGGACCTCTTCCGGCGTCACTTCCTCGGCAAACTCCATGTTCAGCGATTCGGAGTGGGCCCGGAGAATGGGCACCCGGACACTGGTGCAGGAAACCATGAGTTCCGGCGCATGGAGGATCTTGCGGCTCTCGTTGAGCATCTTCAATTCTTCCTTGGTATAGCCGTTTTCCTGGAAGGAATCGATGTGGGGAATCAGGTTGAACCCAAGCTGGTGGGCGAAGGCCGCCGGATGGACGGCTTCCCCGTTCAGGAGCTGACGGGTCTGTTCCGCCAGTTCCGCCATTCCTTTGGCGCCGGCGCCGCTGGCGGCCTGATAGGTCGCTGCCACCAGACGGATGAGTTTTTTGGCCCGGTGCAGCGGCGCCACGGCCACCAGCATGATGATGGTGGTGCAGTTGGGGTTGGCGATCACGCCGTGATGGAGCCTGGCGTCTTCCGGATTGACTTCCGGAACCACCAGCGGCACATCATTCTCCATGCGGAAGGCGCTGGAGTTGTCGATCATCAACGCCCCGGACTTGACCACAGCGGCGCGGTAATCTCTGGAAATATCCGATCCGGCGCTGAAAAGGGCGAAGTCCACCCCCTTGAAGGATTCCGGAGTCATTTCCTCAATAACCACATCGGTCCCGTGAAATTTGGCGGTCTTGCCGGCAGAGCGGCTGGATGCCAGAAGCTTCAGACTGCGCACCGGGAAATTACGTTTTTCCAGCGTTTTGACCATTTCGACACCCACGGCGCCGGTGGCACCGGCAACCGCAACATTGAACCCCTGAGACATATTCGGGCCCTTTCCCTTTTTGATTTTTCAACCGGATCGAAAAACGGACTTCTGAAATCCGGCTCTTTTTTCAACCTCTTCCGCGAAGAAAATTCCGTTTTGACAGCGGGTTTCCGTTTCTTCTTCGGAAAAGACATATTAAAATTTATAAAATGATAATATAGCACAAGTTATGCATTTTTTCAAGCGGGATTCCGCAGAATTTTTCCAACGCAGTTTCTTTCTTCTGAATTTGCCTCTTCGTCGTTTTATGAAA
>DCGO01000010.1 GCA_002314605.1 Lentisphaeria bacterium UBA1776
TACAGAAAATTCGTTACACAGACAAGACCAGTTCCGCTTTATACAGATCGGCAATGTCATAGACAAACGGCAGCGGAGATCCGGAATGTACAAACCCGACCTTCGGCGACAATCCCAGTGCGTACAATATAGAGGAGATCAATGCGTACAGTGCCGCATTGCATCCGGTGATCAGCTGATTGGTCATATCCGAAAGTTCAAAACTTCCCGGCTTGTAAGATCTTCCACGCCATGCAACCAGATATTTCTCCGCCAGCGATTCATACAGAGAACGTACCCGGCCGCCTTCCATGACCATCAATTCCTGCAGATTTTTGTGCTTGACTCCGGTTTCCGGGAATCGATACAGAAACATGCTTCTGGCAATCCGCAGCGATTTTTCCGGGTCCGCCGCCAGCGCCAGCTGTTTCCGCAGATTGCGGGTGTCCGAAGTCGGTGTCTGCCCCACAGCATAGAACATCAGAGAATCCTCTCCCACCCAGCAAACTGTCGTGTTCAGAGTTGCAAGCACTTTGACGGCTTCATGCGTCACGGAGGTCCCCGGTCCCAACAGCAGCGTCATGATCGTTGCCGCCGGCAGCCGGATGACCTCGCCGGAAGCGGAGATCCATTTGATGCTGGAGTCATCCACCTCAATCCTGCCATGTTCCAGATAGATGAACGGGTAACGGTCGCGGATCTTCGGCAAGTCCGCCAACGTGGCCTTCAGGATAATCCGCTCACCCATGGGCATCCTTTGCCGGAAACTGCTCCCATACGACCCAGCGATCCCGGTACAGCCGGTTCTGACCGAAACGGACCGGAATGTCATTCAAGAGCTGTGCTTCCGGGGTCCATCCAGCCGGCGAGGTCCGGATGATCCATTCCGGCAGAAGCTTCGGCCACGTCCGCACGGCATCCCATGCCGCCATTTCCGCATCAAATAGTCCCTGATAGATCATTTCCGTCGGCACGCAGCATTTCCTCCCCAAATACAGGTCGTAAACGGGGTTTTGCAATGCCGCAGAAAATTTTTCCGCCAGATCGTCAGGCAGCCCGATTACGGCAGCAAAGCAGCGGTCCTGCAGATACTCGCGATACGTCTGTTTGGCCCCGCCGCCCCTAGCTTTGGTGCCATCCGATTTTTTCGGGATATTCAGGTTCTCCCATGATTCCCGGTCATCATAACCGTTGCCGACCATGTGGTAATCCCGCAGGAGACGGCTGGATGACGCAAAGGTCGCCACCGCAAGCGGAACGTCCGCCATCCGGGCCAGCAGTGCCTCCTGTGATCCGGAATCCCCGGAGGCCGCCAGCAGCAGCCCCCAGAGTCCGGACTGGGTCGGAAACGGCAGCGTCCGCCGGTAATCAAACCGGGAATCCGCCCCCCAGCTCTGCAGCGGACCGGCCAATTTCAACAACAGATATTTCATACCATATCTCCGCTGCATTACAAAGCGGCCAATGTCTGTTTCAGCCCGCCAACCACTTCATCAATGGACCCGGTCTGCTGATTGATTTCCCACTTGGCTTTCAGCCCGAAAAGCGACCCGTACATGCGCTCGGCATCCGCAAAATGCTGTTTCAGCGCTGCAATGCTGTTGGCGACCAGATCCGGTTTTTCCGCTGAAGTCCGAACCGCCGTATTGAATGCCAGCTGCAGCCGCTGCCCCCTGCGGACCGTAATGATCGCTTCATCCCACGGGCAGGCGGCGGACATTGTAGCCTGCCGGGCCGATGGGACCGCAAGGAAAAGTGCTTTGACAAAGGCCTCCACCGGCGCGGTCAGATCATCGTTTTTCAATGTCTTTGCCAACTGTCCCAAATCAAGTGAAACATAGCGGTAATAGGTCGCGGAATTGAATTCCAGTGAACCCATGTGTGCAGAGCCGGATTCTTCCTCCTTGCGGCAGTCATCCACTGCCGTGAAAAAGTCGATTTCCGGATCGACCCTGTGCGTGGAGACCGCATGGGCAAAAGAGGCCGCCGCCTCCACATTCATATCCGCCGCATTGGCGACCATGCGTCCGAACAGCGCAATATCCAGTCCGTCATGAGCCGGATTGAGCGCCCCCTTGCAAACCTTCTGCAGATCTTTATCCTTGATCTCCCGGAAAGAATTTTCCGCAAATTTCTGCGCGATCCCGGTGCACTCTGAATCCGAAATGAAAAAGAGCGTATCGCTGACACCGTTTTCCACTTTTTTGGCAAATGCCGCAGCGGTCCACTGTCCGCACTGAACGGCCTGTTCTTCTGTGGCGCCAGCGTTGAGACAGGCATCGGCAATCGCGCGGACAATAAGTTTGGTGCGGCTGGCAATCGGCTGCCCAAGTTCGTGCATCTGCATACGGACCGCCCGCTTCCAGCACTGGCTGCTTACCCGTGCACGCGGGATTCCTCCGATCACAGCGGACTTGGGGGACCCCAGATCATCCCGGTTCAGGCACGAAACCGGAAACGACTGCAGGATGTGGAACTCTACGCGGATACCGTTGAATTTGTCAGACATGATGAATTTTCTCCTTTTATTGATGGTGTTTTTTCAGATTTCTTTTTCCAAATGAATCGGACAGATCGGCTGCAGCTGCAGCAGCCCGAAACCGAATGCCTTGCCGTGTCCCAGACCGGCAAAGCAGGACTGCTGGAAAAGCTCCTGATCCGTTACCTGCAGAGTCCCTTTGAACAGCGCCCGGTTGAATCTCGCGGACCGTCCGTCCTTTTCCACCACTTTGGACGGGCGGACAAAAACTTCAAGAGTTCGGCTGTCAGCCTGAAATCCCCAGCGGGGCGCGTGTTCCATGAACCATTGCAGAAGTTCCAACTGCCCGATGACAGCCCTGCGCTTTCCGTCAGCGGATGCCCGGCGAACCGGATTCAACTCCACTTCAAAACGATAGTTCTTCAGGGAAAGGAATTGCTCGCTCAGGATGGTTGTTGAACTCTGGATATCGTCCGGCCATACCGGTTCCGTTTCCGAGAGGATCAGAAGCATGCGGCCGCCCTGAACCGGCCCCTTGTCCGCATAAAGAAAACGGGCACGGGGTTCTCCGGTTCGGGGAAAGAGGGAATACACCAGGCGGTGAATGGAATAATCATCACATATTTTAGCCCGGTGAAGAACTTCCACCCCCAGAAAGATTTTGCTCAGAAAGTGCATGATGCTTCTCCCTGCGGAGCGTCCGCGGTTTTGTGGTAAAACTCACGGGTCCAGCGGAGCCGGACTGCTTCGCCGAAATACAGGAGATCCAGCAGCAGACGCTCATAATCCAGTGTCTGCGGACTCTTTTCCTGAACATATTGCAGGATCGGCCGGAGTACCGGCAGCAGTTCCTGTGCAGTACCACAGGCGATCAGCCGCCTCAGCCGCCGGCTTTCCCGTTCCAATCCTTCTGCATCATTTCCTGTAATGGACCGCAATGCGGCCCCAAGTCCGGCAGAACCGTTAGCTTCCGGCTTTTTCCGGGCAATCGCAGCGCCAATCAGTGCGAAACTGAGCCGGACACGGTCCTCCATCAGATCACAGAACGGGACCAGATATTCCCATGCTGCACTGCACTGGTTGGGGTTGTCAGCCCGGCGCATTACCGCCGCAAAAGCGGTGTCATCGGCAGTCCGCCGGATGACGGATGCCGCAAATTCTGCGGCTTTCCATGTGTTTTTCTCTGTCATTGGACCTCCTTTTTAGATGGTTTATTTTGAAATGCAGGATTCGACTCCACATACGCGGTCATCTGCCGCGGAGTTTCATGCGGACAGGACTCGTCATACAAACGGCACAAAATCCCGAAACAATGGGCTTCTTCCTGGCTCAACTCATCTTCTTCAGCTCCGGAAAAAGCTAGATTCAGCATCTTCTGCGCCCGAGTTTCCAAAAGCTCCCACCAGCGGGAAACAGCTTGGGCGGCATTGTCTGCACCGGCATCACTGTTCATTTTGGCATAGTAGCCTTTGATGCAGGCATAAAGCTGTTTTGCCTGCAACTCAAGATTCTGCATCATCCGGGCAAAACGAGCATAGGGCTGTGTTCCAAGATAAGCAGGATCAAATGAAAATTCCGATTCCACATAATCATTCATACCGGAAAGATACTGTTCCCCGGAATTGGATTTGACCGCCATACCACCGGTCCAGATCGAAATATGTTCCGGCGGCGACATACGCATTTTTTCCAGTCCCATGGAGAGGAAAAACGGCTGCCGGGTTCCGTCCATCCTTAAAAATGCCAGCAGAGAAGTCAATTCGCGCCATGGGTGTTCATCCGTTCTGCTCCAAACAGCTTTGATGTTTTTACCGTCATTAAAAATCGTCAGCGATGGGTCCATGAGCCCATCTTTATGTCCCGGATAACGGATACCTACCGTGCGCAACATACCATCACCCTGCAGCAACAGAAATTTGTCTATCGGAAACAATTCCCCCAAATAGGACTGGCGATATTCTCGTGCCCGGTCATCATTTTCTCCCTGCGGCATTTTTTCCCAGAAGGGAGTCCCCATGCCCGCAGGATAAGCATGGAGCGATTGAATATCCTGTTCCGTCAGTAAATTGAAACGCAATGTGGCCAATAAGGTATCGCCCAGCAGAAAAGCATGCAGAAAACCAAGAAACCCCAGCAAGGTTCCCCCCGGACCGGATGGCGTTTTTTCAACTTCTGAAGAAAGAATCAGTGTCTTGTCATATTTTTTGCCTCCGCATGCGTAACATGCCGACCGCAGCAGCAGTACCGCTTTTTCCGCATCAGAGATCCCGCGATACTGATTCCAGCCGGAAAGCACAACCTTATTGCCGTCGGCAATATTGACCATCATTGCTCCCAAAGATGCCGTTTTGCCACCCATAGCCGCAAGCTGAGGGAACTGCAGAAACGGATGAGTTCCGCCCAAATCAAATTGTTCCTGATGCTGTTCAAGATAGCGCACGGAATTTTCCGCCATCTGCTCCACTGTTAGAGCCCGCCACATGGCGGTGTCTGGAATACGGTTTGCCGCATGAACGATACTCAGCAACAGGCGCAGAATGACAATTTTATCCACCGGATTGCCAGATAACCGCCGATACGTACGATTCGTAAAAATCTGCAAGAGACTCTTACGTTCCGACTCTCCGGCAACCGGGATCCACGGATCCCTGCACAGATTCAGAGTTTTCAACTTATACCTCCTTGTCCCAGGCACAATAGCCTAATTTTGCATGATAAAAAAGATGTTTTCGGTGATTGACCGGTATTCCGGAAGCTGTCAGCAAAGTTCCCGATTCATCTACATAAGCAGCTCGGATCGGCCGGTTGTCATGTTCCCCTGTCCACAGAATATTGCCAAGCAGCGGTGCCGTTGGAAAATCCTCATAACGCGGTGCTGAATATTCCGGGACCATGATCATTTTTGCCAGCAACCGTTTGGCTGCGGCGGTCTGCTGCGGTTTGGTCCCATCTTTCGGAGGAAGCTCTATCGGAGTGTCATCAAAGAAGGTCGTCAGATATTGTGAAGGCGGCAGTCCGTTATTCCCTTTGCGCAACAGCAGTACCTGAACCATTTCCGTCTCTCCGGCTCTGGTTCCGATCCGTTCATCCGGCAATGGAGCACTGGCACATCCTTGTGCAAGGTTGGCCAGCTGCTCCAGCGTATTCCGCTTTTCCAGCATTCTGTACTGCAGCGTCTGCAGAGCTCCGTCTTCCTGGCGTTCAGCATAGATTTTTTCCAGCACCGGTCTGATATCCGCCGGGACCGAAACCGCAGAAAGTTTCCGCCACTCCTCGCAGGTCCGGCACATCCAGTAGGAATCATACGGCAAGGCCGCCGATGGCTTGGCGAGCAGTTTTTCCGGAGATGTCAGTTCTTCCGGAATCATGACGAGCATTTGACGCCTGGCGGCGGTCGGACGTACCGTATTCAGAGCCGGATGCCGCCACAGGCGTCCGATACGCTGAAACAGCATGTCTCCTGGCGCCATACGGCTGATCAGAAAGTCTGCATCCACATCTACAGACTGTTCCAGCACCTGGGTTGCCACCAGAATCCGCCCCTTTTGGCGCCGCTTTTCAGCGCCATGCTTCCCCAGCATGTCCACCCAGTAATTTTCCTGTTCGCGCCGCCGGAATACCGGAAAGCGCGAATGAATGAGACCGATTTCTATTCCAGATACGGCAGCTGCGATTTTGCAAAAGATTTTCTGGGCATTTAGAACCGTGTTTTCGATCCACAGAACCTGTTCTCCTCGATACGCATGTTCGAGCGCACGGTCCAAGGCGGAAAGTTCATCCGTTGTATATTCCAGCTCCACTCTTTCAGAGGCGGTTTCTCCGACCGGAATTTCATGTGCGGATGCCGCATTCGGAGGACATACAGTGATCAGTGGATAAGCTGTGGATGAAGGAATCTGCGATTCCGGCAAGTGGAGCAGACGGGCCTTGGCTGCTGCTGTCAGCGTGGCGCTTAAAATGATGACCGTACCACCCCATTCCTGTATCCGGCGGATCAGTACAGCAATCAAAGAGCCGGTGAAACTGTCGTAACTGTGGACCTCGTCAAAAACAACAGCCTTCCCCGCCAAAGCAAATGCACGCAGCGCCTGATGTCGAACATGGATCACGGACATCAGCGCCTGGTCCGCCGTTCCAGCCGCAAACGGAGCAAGCAGTGCACGTTTACGGTGTTGAAACCAGCCCCCAGGCAATTTCTCCACAGTCCCGTCCTCATTTGGTTCCTCAAGGTGCCATTCAAGGTAGGCCTCGCCATGAATGAGCAGCGCTTTGACGATATCCTTTTTCAAAACAGATGCACGCAGAAAATCATTCAGCCGGTCATAGATTTTTTCGGAAGTCAGTTTTGTCGGCATGGCAAAGTAGAGACCGTTGATTTTCCGCTGTTCCCATAACTGATAAGCCAAAAACAATGCGGCTTCCGTTTTGCCGCTGCCCATTCCAGATTCAATGACGTAAACATTTCCCGGTTTCGCTTGATTCTCACATGCCTTCTGAAGCATGTTCGGTGAAAATCCGAAGATTGACTGAAATGCCAGAGCCGGGCGGCACTCAATTGGCAACAGCCCTGCATTGGCAATTACCTTCTGCAATATTTCCGCAGAAGGCAGGGCCCCGTCATGAGGCAGATCCATACCGGAACTGAGCCAGTCCGCCAAAATCATTGCCCCGGCAATCAGCGGCAGTTTTTTTTGCGCAAGATTTTGCAGGTCACATTTCGGAAGATTCAGCTCCTGTTGCAGTCGAATTAGTATTTGCTTCCTCAGATTCTGCCAGGGCGGTCCTCCCAGTTCTTCTTTATCAAGAGTATCGCCAAAGCTGGAAACCCAAGTTCTGCCACCGTGGTGGCTCCCCACGAGTTCAGCAAAAATTTCTCCGAATTCCTGCAAAATGATTTCAGAATTACGGGCATGTCCGCCGGGAGATTCTTCAATGGGGTGCGTCCACGGAATCGGCAGGTTCAGCGCCGCATAAATTTTTGTGATGAATGCAGGCGTGGCCTTTCCTATATCATGAAATGCCGCGCCCCATTCCGCTTCCGGAAAAATCAGGGATGCCCGGGGAAATCCAGCCCAAAGCCTTCGTAACTCTTGCAATATCCGGCATGTGGTCCACAAATGTGTAAAAAGATCGCACCCCTTTTGCAGATGTTCCTCGCCGTTTGTAGAAAATCTGGTTTTTGCCAGACATTCATGTTCCGAAATGAGTTTGCAGCTTGTCTGATCCACGCAAGAACGCACTGGGAAACGCAATGGAGGCATGAAATATCAATCCATTCTCTGTAAAAATTGCTCTGTTCTCAATAAGAAAATAGCATGAATTGAAATAAAAGCAATACATTGGCATCGGATTCACAAAAGTTTTTATTTTTGTAACATTTCTTTATATGATTTCTCGGGCATCGGACGACTACAGCCAGAATCAAAACAGTTGAAGAGTTGTGTCAACGATGGCCCCGCCGGAAAAGTTTTCCCGGGAAGACTTTTCGATAAAGACTAAAAAAAAGACCGGGGGATCTCTCCCCCGGGGTGCCGCTGTGACGACATTCAGGGTGACACCATGACCCCTGAAGCGATGGGTTGCAACAGCGAAAAAGTCTTCCCGGGAAGACTTTTCGAGGAAGTCTTTGCCCGGGGGAACTACCAGAGCAAGGGACGGTTTCCATCCAGACCGAAGCAGTTCGTGA
>DCGO01000062.1 GCA_002314605.1 Lentisphaeria bacterium UBA1776
TACCGTCCTTTGGGTAGCAACCTCAATTTCGCGCGAAAGCGTCATTTTGCACATCGCCTCCAATCCATTCATTTGAATTTTTAGAGGTTCCCATAAAACAACGATAACAAATTCCTCAATCGCCGCCTTGTCAAACGCCGCCTGATTTTCCCGAATAAACGTTTCCTCTTCCGAAGCGATCAGAGGGCGCAGTTCTATTTTTGTTTCGTTTATCGTTTCACGTTTTCCTGTTTCTCTACGCAATCGCCATGCGTTCGGTCATCCGGCAGAGACGGGCGGGCATCTTGTAGCGCAGACGCCACTCGACGTTGATCGGACGGGACCCGTTGTGTGAAACGTGCAAGGATGCGCTGTTTAGCTTGCATTACCACGTAATAGCATGCTTACAACCTTCCGACAACGACGGTACTCATTGAAGGGAACCTCTAAAAATTCATTCTGACGTCTTGGGGCCGCTGTGCAAAGCCCGCNNATTAGTGCCGCTGTTAAAACGGGTGTATTGTATCGGTGATACAATACAAAGGACGGGGAACACGCTCTCCTTACCTGTCCTGATAAATTTCCCTATATAGCCCATATCTATGTCCATATCTATATAGTCCGTATCTATATAGTCCGTATCTACATAGTCCGTATCTACATAGCCCATATCTATATAGCTATATATGACAAAGCCATACTTCGTTATGAAGCATGGCTCTGTTTTTTTCTTTACTCTGTAGGTAAGTTAATTACTTCCAAAACTCTCCATAAGATGATGATACAATCAGCTTGCCATCTACCGCCGCAAATGTATCGCTCTTTGTGTTAAAGTACGGCTTTTTCAGTAGCTCGCCAGAGACAACATGTTCCGGGGTACATACCAGCATCCAATCATAGCCACGCAGCACATAATCCACTGACTTATTATAGCTGATCCGCTCCAGTGTCACTAAAGGTGATTTCAGGCTTAACAACGCAATACTGAGTATCTCACATGACGGTAGCTGAGTAATCCTGAAACGTGGAAAGACTTCCGTTCATCAATCTTCAGCACGTCATGCAGCCGGGTATTGAAGACCTGCATCTTTCGCTGGAACGCACCGATGCTTTTTGTCAGTTCTTCAAACAGCTGATTATTACGGCGGTGTGGCTTCTTCTGTTCATCCAGCACGTACTGCAGGAAGCCCAACTGCAGCAGGACCGAGTGAATGGGAATCTTTCTGATGCTGGCGGAATTTTTGACTTTTTGTTGACGATCCCGGTTTGATCTGATCCACAAGCAGGGAATATTATCGACCACGCAAACATCGTCGAGGTGGAGCTGACAGATTTCATTGAGCCGGGGGCCTTGATATAATCCTATGAGCGGTATCCAGTAGCGGAATGGATATGTGCGGGCCTGAAAACCCCGATGATTCGGCATATCTGCTATATCAGCAAAGATTTTTTTGATCTCTGGTATGGTGAACGGAGGCCGTAGCTCCGTCTTGTCTTCCACCGCAGAATGAGGTACCATCCCCTGCGTCGGGTTCCGCAACATATACCCACAGTCGACGGCCCACTCGAAAAAGAACGAAATGGATTCCATGTAATGGCGCTGGGTATTTTCGCCGATCGGCTCTGGCGGAGGAGTCATCTTCAGTAGCTCGGTGAGCGGCTTGTCATGATAACGTATCTTCCACCTCTTTGGGTATCTGGTTAGCACTGACCGTAGCTCTGTTATTCGGAAACGGTCAATGGTATGCAGTGGAGTCTTGCCGTCTATCAGTTTCAGCAGGGCCGCCATCATGTTCTGTCTGGTCTTCTCCGTTTTCTGATTGATACGGGAGGCAGAGCCCTTTTCTTTCAGATATAGCTCGATTCTTTTTTCCAGTGTTACTACATTCTGAATACCTGGGGGCAATGCTTCTACAGAGACCGCAACCTGTACGTTCTTGGCTTCGTTTTGTTGTGGTTGTTGCTCTTCGGCTGGTCCTTGTACAACCTCTGCGGGTCTGTAGCGCAGAACTCGTTCGGCCCATGATCCCCCATGGATGTCTTCCGGAGAAAACATGGTCTGAAAACTGCCGTCAGGACCAGGAGCATCATACCCGTTGTTGAGGTTTCCCTGAGCCCGCTCCCGCAGGATACGCAAGCATTCCAAGTGCCCCCGATAATAGTCCATGACCGTCTCTACGATTTCAGGGGTACAGGGCGTCATGCGATAGCCATTCTGCTTCATGCGCTGTAAAACAGGCGCACCTAAACGAAGATCGCGAGTACGAAGCGCTTCCTGGTACATCAGGCTTTCTTCATCGTACCGGAGCAGTGCTTTTTCAAGATCGTCAGTTTTGCCTGTATCGTCCCTCAGCATTGTAGCACAGATCTGCCTCACCAGATAATGCAGTAGCTTCATTTCTATCCTTCCGTCTTTGGCCTGATCAAACAGTTGAGTCAAGCGGCTGCCGAGTAATTTACAGCGTCGGAGGGCACTTTGCAAGTCCAGTTCCTTTAGGGGGTAAAGAATTTCACGACCAAGATGTGGTCGAAGTGAGTTCGGGACGCGCATACGAAAGGTTCTTCTGCCCTGTCTTTCCTGAAAATACGTCTTCATGTCAATACTCCTCGCGAGGGGAGTAGCGGGGAGCAGGCATTTTGTGTGTATTTTGTGTAGCACTTTGTGTAGTACGAGTCCCCCCGCTACCATCTTCCGGCAAACTGCGTATTTTCTCTAAAAACGGGGATTTTGAGCACAAAAAAAGCCGTCTTGACGACGGCTTTGAGTAGTGCTGGTAGCGGGGGTATGAATCGAACATACGGCCTTCAGGTTATGAGCCTGACGAGCTACCACTGCTCCACCCCGCAACGTATGAGACATAATATACCATCATTTTTCCATTTGTCAAGCCGATTCTTCCGGACAGTCACAAAAGTTGCAAAATCCTGCCTTTTTTTCTTGATTTTTTCCGGTTTGATGATAATGTTTAATTGCTTTACAAACCTCTAACCGAAAGGATATGAAAATGAGTGTACCTTTTCAGATCGATCTGAAGAACAAGGTCGCCGTGGTGACCGGCGGCGGCGGAATCCTCTGCAGCGTCATGGCCCGGGCCCTGGCTGAATGCGGTGCCAAAGTGGCCATCCTTGACCTGCGCGAAGAAAGCGCTGTCAAGGTCGCCGACGAGATCAAGGCGGCGGGATACACCGCCATGGGCCTGAGCGCCAACGTGCTGGAACCGGCCAGCCTGCAGGCGGCGGAAGAGAAGATCCGCAAGGCCTACGGTCCATGCGACATCCTGATCAACGGAGCCGGCGGAAACAATCCCAAAGGCACCACGTCCAAGGAATATCTCTTCCCGGAAGACCTGGCCGCCAAAGCCGAAGGAGTCACCACTTTCTTCGACCTGGATCCCGCCGGGATCGGGTTCGTCTTCAATCTGAACTTCATCGGGACCCTCCTGCCCACCCAGGTCTTCTGCCGGGAAATGGCCAAGAAGCCGGGCGGGGTGGTGATCAACATTTCCAGCATGAACGCCTTCACGCCGCTTACCAAGATCCCCGCCTATTCCGGGGCCAAAGCCGCCGTGAGCAACTTCACCAAATGGCTGGCTGTGCATCTCTCCAAAGTGGGGATCCGCGTGAACGCCATTGCGCCTGGATTCTTCCTGACCAACCAGAACCGCGCCATGCTGACCAATCCGGACGGCTCCATGACCAAGCGGGGCGAGACCATTATCGCCCATACGCCCATGGGGCACTACGGCAAGCCGGAAGACCTGATCGGCGCGCTGCTTTTCCTGGTGGACAACAATGCGGCCGGATTTGTGGACGGCGTGGTGCTGCCCATTGACGGCGCCTTCTCCTCCTTCTCCGGAGTTTAGTCCGCTATGATTGCCGTGATCGATTACGGCATGGGAAATCTGGGATCGGTCGCCAAAGTTCTGACTGCGCTGGGCGGCCGGTTCGATCTCGTCGACACTCCGGACACGCTGGATCAGTACAGTTCGATCCTGCTGCCCGGGGTGGGTAATTTCGGCGACGGGATGAGCAATCTTGCCGGACGCGGGTTTGTGGAGCCCCTGAAGCGACTGGCGGTGGAGGGGCGGCATCTCTTCGGGATCTGTCTCGGGATGCAGATGCTGTTTGATTCCAGTGAAGAAGCCCCCGGCATCTCCGGTCTGGGCATCCTGCCGGGACGGGTCCGGCTCTTTCCCGCCGGAAAGGCGAAAGTCCCCCACATGGGCTGGAACAGTGTTCGCAAATGCAGCAGTCACCCCATGACCGATGGTCTGCGGGACGGGGAATTTTTCTACTTTGTCCACTCCTACTATGTGGAGCCGGTTGAGAATACGGATACGGTGCTGGAGTGTGACTACATTCTGCCCTTCACTGCCGCAGCGGGGCGGGACAACATTTTTGCAACGCAGTTCCACCCGGAAAAGAGCCAGCAGGCCGGTTTGCGGCTCCTGAGGAATTTCATTGAAAAAGACGGGATTTGACCGGATCTACAGGATCCTCTTTGCCAAGTACGGCGAATGCATCTGCCCGCTGGTCCACGATACGCCCTTTCATCTGGTCTGTGCGGTAATGCTTTCCGCCCAGTGCCGGGACGACCGGGTCAACGAGGTGACGCCGGAACTTTTCCGCCGCTGGCCGGACCCGGATGCCATGGCGAAAGCCGATCCGGATGAGGTGGCCGGCGTCATTCAGACCCTGGGCTTGTACCGCAATAAAAGCCGGAACCTGGTTGCCTGCGCCGCAGCGCTGGTGCAGGAATACGGCGGTGTGGTTCCGCAGAGCATGGAAGAACTTTCCCGTCTTCCCGGTATCGGCCGCAAAAGCGCCAACGTGGTCCTTGGCAACGCTTTCGGCCTTCCCGGCTTCCCGGTGGATACCCATGTGAACCGGGTGCTGAACCGTCTGGGGCTTGTAAAGACCATTGTGCCGGAAAAGATTGAAAAGGCGGTGAACACCGCTGTGGCGCCCGAACTCTGGAGCAACTTCTCCCACCTCCTGATTCTTCACGGCCGGGACATTTGCCACGCACGGAACCCCGAGTGTGCAAATTGCCCGCTGGCGGAATACTGTCCTTCGTGGAAGAAGTAAAAATCCCCCGGGGTCAGCGGTTTCCGCCGGGTTCAAACCGGTATTTTCCGGCGGTCCCGGTCAGAAAAACGGTATTTTTCCCGTCGCAGACTTCCGTGCGGGAGATGCCGTCCGGCCCCGTTACGGTCCAGGATCCGGCTGCAAGTCCCGCGACCAGGATCCGCCCCCGCACTTCTGACGAAAATTCAAAAGCCGAGTTCAGCAATGCGGCATTTTTGTTCAAGACCGCACACCAGTCTTTGAAATGCACCACATACATCTTTTCCGTTTCAGCATGCCGGACTTTCAGCGGAGGAGTCTTTGCATCCGCGATCTGCATGATGACCAGAAAACGGTCATGGGCCTGCGCTTTTTCCGGGGAAAAAAGGATGCGGCGTCCGGCAGCTTCCGGGAGTTTTCCTGGCGGAGGCTCAAGCTGCACCCCGAAAACATTGTACACCTCTTTGCCGCTCAAAAGCTGCGCCGTTTTCTTTGCCGGGACCGGCATGGAAAGGTGAAGGGTCCCGCCTCCGGGACTCTTCAACACCGCCCCGTCCGCTGTCAGCCGGGGCGGCTCAAGGGTATTGATTTGCCAGTACTTGCGGAACGAGGGATCTCTGGACGTGATGTCGTCGGTCATCAGGATCACCGCCGGAATTTTTACATCTTCCAGATTGAAGAAGTGGAAGGTCCGGACAAAAGAGGTCAGTTTTGAACCGTAGGCCTCCGCAAGTTCCGCTGCGTAGCTTCCGTAAAGCGGACGCTTTTCCGAAGGTCCGAAGGAACAGTAGAGTTTCCTCCCGCAGCGGGACTCTTTTTCCGCCTGTTCCGGTGTGCGGGAGTCCGCCATGATCCGGCTGCCGCCGTCATTGGTGCTGCACCGGGGGAAGGTTTCCTGCGGATCGCGGACCAGCATCATCGGCTGCGATACAGAACGTTTGTTGAAATTGACATCATAGGGAGTGCCGTAGAAGCGGTAGTTGCCGATCTTGGCGGCCAGAAACCCCTTGTACCAGATCTGGAACGATCCGGCATCCGGATGCTGATGGCCGCCGAAATTGAACCCTCCGCCCTTGATCTCCGCCACAACATCCCTGCTCTCTTTCCCAAGGTCCCAGCCGGTCCGGATCACCATGCCGGAAAGCACCGGTCCGAAATCGATGGCAAGCGGGAGAGTATCCCTTGAATACTCCGGCTTGAGTCCGGGATCGTTCAGGATCAGAAACGGCAGCGGATCCTCATGACGCCCGGTGGGCGTGGCGGAAAGCAGGCGGAAGAATTCCCCCTTGTACAACGGATCTCCGGTATACGCGCTGCCCAAAAAAAGAAGATTGGGGAGAGATGAAGTGAATGATGTCCCGTCTCCGTCACGGAGCCCCGTATCGCCGGGAAGCTGCATGTAGAACCAGTAGATCGGCACATGCTTGATGTTTTCGTCAAACACCTCGCGCCCCAGCATCTGCCGGAAAAGCAGTGCGGACCGGAGATCGCAGGGGAAACGGAACCCTCCGTAGGAGACGCCCTGACTGTGCCGGGGGGAGCGGTAGTCGAATCTCCGCATGGGGACCAGGCGCTCAAGCACCTGATACGAACAGTATTTGTACGGTTCCGGATCCTCGTTGTAAACGGCAATAGCCATGGCGAGAAGGTCGCGGGTGATCTGCAGCTCATTGCCGTGTCCGCTCACAATATTCTGGGCGAAGGGCGGCCAGGTACACTCCATGTCAAGCGCCAGGCGCAGCATGTTTTTGCGGAGACTGTTTTTATCCTCCCTGGTCATGAGGTCGTAACACCAGTCATAAATACAGGCGGAGGTGTGGATCGCCCGGCCAATCTCCCGGGTGATGTCGAGGAGATTGCCGAATTCCACCAGTTCCATGTACTGCCGGATCAGACTTACCGCTTCCTTCCCGGCCTTTTGATCTCCGGTCATCAGATAGAAGAACGCTTTCCGGTGCGCGGCCTTCTCAAGCTCGGCATTATGATGGATCTCCCGGGATGGATCGAAATCGGTTTTGAATGGTCTGGCAGCATCCTGCTGCAGGTGTTCCCAGTACGGCAGATTTTCGGGACTGGTAAGGTTCTTCCGGATCTTCGGCAGATCCTCTCCTCGAAGCCACAGCCGGGGATGGGACTTCGGCGGGAGATAAGGCGGGACATAATTCTTCGCCTCCTCCGGCACCGACGGGCAGAACCTGGTAAGCTGGATGCTCTTCAAGCCGCAGTGTTCCGGAAGCCAGATTTTCAGCTGCTGATCTTTGCCGTTGAAATAGAACTTTCCAAGCCCGAGATCGCAGTATTCCGGAAGACGGACCCACGGGACGACAACATAGCGCAAAGTGGGGCGCCGGTCATCAATCTGGAACTGGGCCGGTACGGAATCATATTTGCTTTTGGCATGGCGCATCCTTTCCAGACAGGTTTTATCGATGCTGGTCACGGATACAAGTTTGTACAGTCCGGGGGAGGGGACACGGATGTTGAAGATCACATCCGGCCCGGCACCGGCTTTGCCGATACTGCATGTTCCGCCGGAACGGATGATGGCGCCGTACTGCGGCGTCTTCTCCACATTGCCGGAAAGAACCGCTTCCGACACCGGGATCGTCCATGCGGAAACAGCATCGGAAAGCAGTACCACACCGGAACAGACCAAACCTTTCAAACAGGGATTCATGACAACAACTCCCGCTGCGTGATTCCCGCAGCTTTACTCCAAATGAAAAACAGTTGCTTGTTTTCGTAATATAGCACAGGAACGGGGAAAGTCAAAAGCATCGCAGGTATTTCTTCCGGTACCCGGAAAATCCGGTATCGGTTGAAAAAAACGGTTTCGGGAGTATATTTAGGGGATCATTTTTCAAGAAGGCAGGTGTGAAACATGTGGCAGTTTCTGTACGGGGATTGGAGCGTTGCAAATATTCTGGTCCTGATGGTCGCGGCAATTCTGATCGGCGTCAACAAAACGGGGGTCCCCGGACTGGGAATGATCCCGGTACTGCTGTTGGCGGATACGTTTGAACCCCGGGAATCCACCGGACTGCAGCTTCTGATGCTGGGCATGGCGGATATTATGGCTGTAGCCTACTACCGGCGCCAGGGGAACTGGCGGATCGTACTGCGGCTGCTTCCCTGGGCGCTGGCGGGTATCGGTCTCGGGGTCCTGGCGCTGCAATTTTTTCCGGACCGGGCCATGAAGCCGGTCCTGGCGTGGACGATCCTCATTATGGTGGCGTTCAGCTACGTTGCCAAATATATCAAAAAGATGGACAAGCTGCCATCTCACTGGGGCTTCTCCGCCTTTTTCGGCATGTTTGCGGGGCTCACGACCCATATTGCCAATGCCGCCGGGCCGGTGATGGCCATTTACCTCCTGAGCATGAAGCTGGACAAAAAGACCTACATCGGCTGTGCCGCGTGGTATTTTCTGATCCTGAACTGGATCAAGATCCCGATTTTTGTCTGTGAAGGGCGGATCACCGCAAAATCCATGATGGCGGATCTCTCCATGATCCCGTTTCTCATCATCGGTGCCGCCCTTGGGATCCTGCTGCTGAACCGGCTTCCCCAGAAGAAATTCGAGCAGATCGTTCAGGGGCTGGCCGCGCTGGGGGCCCTCAAGCTTCTTTTCTGGTAGAAAACGTCAGGAGTCCTGGCAAAAAATGTATCCGGCTCGGGAGGAGAATTGAAAAATGCAGCTGACCGGCAATATCGTTTCGGAAACACGTTTTTTTTACGGCAAGATCGAATTTGAACATGGCAAGATCATTTCCGTTTCGCCGCTTGAAGGGACCAAACCGGATGCAATATGGATCCTGCCCGGATTGATCGATGTACATCTTCACGGTTCCGGTCCGTACAGTACGGAAGGGGGGGAGGCGGATCTCAGAGGAATGGCGCAGTTTCTTCCTTCCAAGGGGGTGACGCGTTTTCTTCCCACCTGTTCCTGTGCTCCCCATGAAGAAACCTTGGATTTTGTGAAACTCGTGCGCCGTCTGGCGGAAAATTCGCCGGAAGGGGCATTGGTTGCCGGTTCCCATCTGGAGGGACCGTGGCTTGCTCCGGCCTTCTGCGGCGGCATGCTTCCGGAAATGATCCGCAGACCGGATATGCAGCAGGCACAGGAATATCTGGATGCCGCAGGCGGAACTTTGAAGCTGATGACGATCGCACCGGAGGAGCCGGGCGCGCTGGAGGTGATCCGTCTCCTTCGCAGGAATGGTGTGACCGTTTCTTCCGGTCACTCGGCGTGTCCGCCGGCATTTCTGGAGACTGCCGTTCAGTCGGGCATTTCAGAAATCTGTCATCTCTTTGATGCCTACGATGTCCCGGTGTCCCGCGAGGGGGTCCGCCAGCCGGCCCTGACGGATATGGTCCTGATCTGCGATAACCTGATGAAAGAGATCATTATGGATGGTCTTCACGTTCCGCCGGAACTGGTGATTCTGTCCCGCCGGGCGGCAGGTGCGGATCATATCATCGCCATTACGGATGCCATGCAGGGAGCCGGAATGCCGGAGGGTCGTTTTCTGGACTGCGGGAAACCCTATATCATCAGGGAAGGGGAATTGGCCAGAAGGGTCGAGGACAATGTGATCGTCGGTTCATCGCTTTCCATGAACCGGGCCTATTTCAATATGGTGACCCGTTTCGGCTTTTCACCTGCGGAAGCCGCAAAAGCAGCTTCCGGCAACCCGGCAAAACAGCTTGGATTGTCCGGAGTCACCGGGGCCCTTTGCCCCGGGATGGATGCAGACATTGCCGTACTGGAACCGGACCGGCTGACGGTTCGGGAGACTTATCTGCAAGGGAAAAAGATCTTTTGACCCGGATCTTTCTCCGGGCGGAACGGCTGAATACGAAGCTGCATCTCATCGGATTTTTGTTTTTTTTGAATTTTTCGCTTGCATTCTTCCGATACGGTATTATAGTACCTCCAGAAAGCAGGTTCATCTCTGAACAATATAAGCATCGGGGCCGCAAGGCCTTATCATTACAGTGTATCGGAGTGGTACAGCCTGCTTTCTTTTTTATCTTTTTTGGGGGGAAGTTCTCCGCATCTGCTGTATATACAGGCCGCCCGCATCATGGATTTGTGTTCTCCCCGAAGGACCCCGGTGTTTTTGAGAGTTTCCCCCTGTGGCAGGATTGAATTTTTCTTCTTGCATGCTATATTGAACCCGTCAATTTAACCATGAGGATCTGAGGGGTGGTTCAGCTTGCCGAAATTTTCAGGACACCGGAAGAAAATTCTGCAGACGCGCCGGAAAACGCCGATTTTGATGTTGATGCGCTGGAGTTTGAACTGGAACACGCAGTTCCGGAAGCTCCGGAAACATTCCTGAATGAGGTGGAACAGTTTTTTGCCCCCGGGGGGACCCTTCTGACAGCCGCCAGGCTGGATGGCCGCCCCTGCGAATTCCGGCCCCAGCAGTCCGCCATGGCCCGGGCTGTGGCCGAATCGTTGATTTCCGGTCGCAACCTTGCCGTGGAAGCGCCCACCGGCGTCGGCAAAAGTTTCGCCTATCTGGTCCCTCTGGTCTTCCGTGCCGGAAAAGACAACCGTCCGGCCGTCGTCTCCACTGAGACCATCAATCTGCAGGAACAGCTGATTCTGCGGGATGTTCCGCTTTTGAAGGAACTTACCGGCGTGGATTTCCGGGCCGCGCTGGCCAAGGGCCGGAGCAATTACCTCTGTCTCCGGCGCCTGGCACTGCTGGCGGGAGAACAGAGTCAGCAGCTGCTCCCTTCCGCTTCCATGCAGCTGGATCTGGAAAAGATCATGCAGTGGGCGGAAAAAAGCCCCACCGGTTCCCGGGATGCGGTGGATTTCCGGATGGACAACGAACTTTGGCCCCTGATCTGCTGCGAGGCCGGCAACTGCCAGAAGGTCCGTTGTCCCTATTTTCAGCAGTGCTTCTACATGCGCGCCCGCAAATCCTGGGGGGAAGCGGATATTGTCGTGGCCAACCATGCGCTTTTCTTTACAGACCTGGCCATGCGGGGGGAAGAAGGCGATTCCGGGCTTCTGCCCAATTACGGAGCGCTGGTGATCGACGAGGCCCATACGCTGGAAGACAATGCTGCGGAATATCTGGGGATCCGCATCAGCCGATCCGGAGTTGTCGGTGTGCTGAATCGTCTTTACAATCCCGACAACGCCCGGGGTCTGCTGGTCAGGGACGGTGCCGATGTGCTGGCTCTCCGGCAGACGGCGGCGGAGGCACGGGACGATGCATACGGATTTTTTGAACAGTTTTCGGGCTTCCTGCGGGAAGGAACTTCGCGTTACGACGGCCAGGAGTGCACCGTCCGCCGGGTCCGGCAGACGAACCGCTTCGAGGATCATCTGTCGGAAAAACTCCGGGTCCTCCACCGGCTTCTGTGGGAATACGTGGAAAAGCTGGATGACGAGGAGAAAAAAGAAAACGCCTCCCTGAAAACTGAACTGGAAAGTCTGATGGACCGCTGCAAATCCTTTATGGACGGCATCCAGATCTTTATGGAGATGAGCCAGTCCGAAGCGGTATATTTCATCGAAACGGAGCGGGGAGGGGGAAGTGTCATCAATGTGGCTCCCCTGAATGTGGCGGAACTCCTGAACCGGATGCTCTTCAATGCAGCGTTTCCGGTGACCTTGTGCAGCGCCACGCTGACGGTGCGGAACAGTTTCGACTTCTACTGCGGCCGGATCGGTTTCGACAATGGCGACACCCTGTGTCTTGACTCGCCTTTTTCCCGGGATCAGGCCCGGGTGCTGGTGAGCAGGGATATGCCGGAACCCGCATCACGGGAATATCAGGAGGCTCTTGCCGTGGAAATTCAGAAATTTGTGGCTATGACCGGCGGCAAAGCCTTCGTTCTCTTCACCAGTTACGCTCATCTGCGGTTCTGCGCCGAAAAGGTCCGGGGCTTTTTCTCCCGGTGCAACATTCAGCTTTTGACGCAGGGGGGCGACCTCTCCCGCAGTATGATGCTGAAGATCTTCCGGGAGGACATCTCAAGCGTCCTCTTCGGTACCGACAGTTTCTGGACCGGGGTTGATGTGCCGGGAGAGGCTTTGAGCAATGTCATCATCACCAAACTCCCGTTTCCGTCACCGGGAGATCCCATTGTGGAAGGTCGGTGCGAAAAGATCAAAGCCGCAGGGGGCAGCGATTTCCGGGAATACATGCTTCCCGCCGCCGTGCTGAAATTCCGCCAGGGGGCGGGGCGGCTCATCCGCAGCCGCAGCGACCGGGGTATCATTGTGGTGCTGGATAAGCGTGTTTTGTCCAAAGGGTACGGAAAGAGTTTCCTCGATGCCCTGCCGTATCCCTTGTCCGTGGAATAATGTAGAGGTATGATATGTCTTTGAAAAGCTGGTCGTGGGTGCCGAGTGTTTACTTTGCCGAAGGGGTGCCTTATGCTTTGATCGCCACCGTTTCCGTGATCCTTCTGAAAGACCTCCGCATGAGCAACCGGGAGTTGGCCATGTGGACCAGTCTTTTCACGCTTCCCTGGGTGCTGAAACCCCTGTGGGCCCCGGTGCTGGATATGGCGTGGACCAAAAAAGGCTGGATCGTTGCCATGGAATTGGTCATGGGCGCCGGATTCCTGCTTTGCGGCGGCTCCCTTACCGTTTTCGGGAGCGGTATCAGTCTGATGATCCTCATGCTCCTGCTTGCCTTTGCTTCCGCCACCCACGATGCGGCGGCGGACGGCTTTTACCTGATCGGTCTCGACTTCCACGAACAGGCTTATTTCACCGGAGTCCGCTCCACGGCCTACCGGATCGCCATGGTGGCGGCACAGGGGGTGCTGGTAATGATCGTCGGCTGGATGCAGCTGCGGAGTCTGAGTGTCAGTCACGCCTGGGCCACAGGTCTGGCCGGGGCAGGGGCCCTGATGTTTCTGATTGGCGCCTGGCACGGCCGGACACTTCCAGCGGTGGAAACGGCGGCGGTCCGGCCGGCATTGGACCGGATTTTTCAGGATTTCGCCGACGCCTTTGTGAGTTTCTTTCAGAAGAAAAATGTTGGTTTCGCACTGGCCTTCATCCTCTTTTACCGGCTGGGGGAATCCCAGCTGGTGCGGCTGGCGGCCCCTTTTATGCTGGAATCCCGGGCAAGGGGAGGTCTGGGGCTTCATGTCGGCAGTCAGGGATTTCTGTACGGGACTATCGGGGTCATCTGCCTTCTGGCCGGAGGCGTTCTTGGGGGCTGGCTTATTTCCAGGGATGGAATCGGCAAGTGGATGTGGCCCATGGCGGCTGCCATCAATCTGCCGGATTTTGTTTATGTCTATTTGGCGATTGTCCGCCCTGACAGTCTGTGGATCGCCGGAAGTGCGGTGGCACTGGAGCAGTTCGGTTACGGATTCGGCTTCACCCTCTACATGATCTTCATGGTCGCGTTTGCATCCGACAGCGGAAAGTTCAAGACGGCCCACTTTGCCCTGATGACCGGCTTTATGGCGCTGGGAATGATGCTGCCGGGAATGGCATCCGGCTGGGTTCAGGAGAAAATCGGAAACTATCCGGGATTTTTCTGGTATGTAATGATATGCACCATCCCTGGATTTCTGGTAACGGCACTGGTGACGAAGACCGTGTCACCCGCCTTCGGCATTCGGCGGTAAGTCATCCCAGCCGGAGGGTCCGGACGAAACTGCCGACCCCGGACAGCACCATCTGGATGGCCACGGCGGCAATGATCAGTCCCGTCAGGCGTATCAAAGGTCCGGAAATATGGGTTCGGTCCAGCACGTTGCTGATGGGAACTGCAAACAGCATCAGTGCAAAGTTCACGGCAATGGAGATCAGCAGCGACATCATGACGGAAAACCAGCCGTGCTGCACACAGAGCGAAATGGCTGCCGCAATGGTTCCCGGACCGGCGATCAGCGGTGCCGCCAGCGGCACCAGTGATATATCGGTGATGTTCTGCCGGATGTTTTCCTGCTGTTTGGCAGTAAAACGACCCTGCTGGACAGCGTTGAATCCGATCATGAATACGATCACTCCCCCGGTGATCTGCAGGGAATAGAGTTCCACCCGGAAAATGTTTTTGAAAATAAAATTCCCCGCTGCCGCCAGGATCCCCAGAATGGCCAGTGCCGCCAGAGAGGATTTCCAGGTGAGTTCCGTGTTCTCCTGACGGGTGAGTCTGGGATTGCAGGACGCCAGAAACATGACCTTGCTGGCCGGATTCAACAGAGCCAAAAGATAAAACGCATTTTCGACGATCGTATCAAAATCCATTTTTCATATCTCCTTGCGCCTTTACTTTACTTGACAAAAGTCCGCTATGCAATATATTAAATTTGCATATTCAATGAATAAAAGGAATTAAATCATGGATATTGTCCAGCTGAGAAACTTTGTCACAACGTCAGAACTGCTGCACTTTGCCCGTTCGGCGGAACGGCTGGGGATCACCCAATCGGCCTTGAGCAGGAGCATTCAGAGGCTGGAAAAGGAACTGGGATTCCGGCTTTTTTCCCGGGCCAACAAGTGGGATGTTCAGCTGACCATTGCCGGCGAGGTCTATCGAAAAGAAGCCCTCCGGCTCCTGCATGATCTGGAACATGCCCGGCAGCTGGCGCTGACGGCGGAACACGGGGATGCCGGAAAACTGGTTATCGGAACCATTTCCTCCATGCTGGGGCAGGGGGCGTTTATTGACGCCATTGCGGAACTCCGCCGCAAAAGTCCTCTGGCGGTACTGGAGATCGTGGACTCCACATCCGGAGAACTGCTGAAACTCCTGGAGGCGCACAAGGTGGATCTGGCCTTCCTCCGGCTGAGTGCAGATTTTGCCGATGACCGGCTGATCTGCCGCAAGCTTTTCATGGACAAACTGATGCTTGTGGTTCCGAAAGATCACAGGCTGGCCGCCGCCAAACGGATCCGGGTGGCGGATCTGGCACAGGAAAATTTTATTCTGGTACCGGGGGAGGTTTCAGCCGTATTCCGGAACTATGTTCTGGATTTCTGCAGAATCCGCGGCAGTTTCAATCCGCGGATCGTTCAGGAGGTCAGCAATAATTATACAGCCCTCCGGCTGGTTGCGGCAAAATGCGGGATCACACTGGTTTCTTCCGCGTACAGGGGAACCTTTGCGGAACATGTCACCTATCTCGAACTGGATGATTTTCAGCCGGAACTGGCGATGTTCGCCCTTTATCCCGGAAACAGACCAATTCCGCTGGCGGACAAATTCATCCGGGAATTCCGGCTGAAATATGATATGCGGGAAAGATCAGATGTCAGCGGCTCCGGGGATCCAGCTTGTCCCGCAGGTGATCTCCCAGAATGTTGAGAGACAGCACCAGAAGGAACATGAAGAGCGTTGCCGCCGCCACTTCCCACCATACGCCCCGCCACAGCCGGTCCTGTCCGTCCGAGATCATGACTCCCCAGCTGGGTGCGGACTGGACCCCCACACCGAGATAGCTTGCGATCACTTCCGTCATGACCGCCGAGGCGAAGATCAAGGTGAAATAGATGATGACCAGGTGAAAGACATTGGGGAGAATGTGACGGAATAAAATGATCCCCTCCCGCTGACCCGCCACCCGGGCGGCAAGAACATAGGGCATGCGCTTGAGCTTCATGGTCTCGGCCCGGACCACCCGGCAGAGGGAGACCCAGCTGGTAAGACCGATGGCAAGATAGATGGCGATCATTCCCGGTTCCGCATGGAGGACCGTACCGATCCCCCGGAACACCGCCCGCAGGGGAGGGGCCAGAAAGTCCCCTTTTACCAGCAAGGCAAAAGCCAGCATGAAGAGCAGAGTGGGCATGGCCGCAAAGGTGCTGTAGAGCCACACCACCAGATCGTCGATTTTTCCGCCGAAGAACCCGGCTGCAAGTCCCATGGCCGTTCCCAGCACAGCGGCAATCAGTCCGGCCACACAGCCCACTTTTACCGCCGTGGCGGAACCTGCCGCAGCCCGGAGCAGAACGTCCCGGCCCTGATAATCCGTTCCGCACCAGTGGCCGGGGGAGGGGGGCTGATACCCCGCATCAGGCGCCGTCACTGCATAGACCGGGATCCGGCCGGATGCTTCGCAGTAGAGACTGTAGATCTCCGTCGCCAGCGCCAGCAGGAGAAATCCCGCCAGGATACACGCCGCCACGGCGGCAAACCGGTTTCCGGCAAAGAATTTTCGGAGCTTATTCATGGTCGGATTCCCGGGACTCCGTCAATGCAGCAGCGGATCGCAGCCGGACCAGATGGACCTGCAGCAAGGCGATCTCCGCCGGGGTCACGCCATCGATGCGGCTTGCCTGAGCCAGCGTCGTCGGCCGCACTTTCACCAGCTTCATCCGGGATTCGTTTTTCAATCCCGGCAATGTCTTAAAGGGGAAATCCGCCGGAATATGCCAGCACTCCAACCGGTGAAGATTCCGGATGGAGGCGCTTTCCCGCTGGAGATAGCCGTCGTAATGAGCCTCGATCTGCAGTTCCTGCCATGCCCGACGGCCGGACGGAGTTTCCGGAATCGGCAGAAGTTCCGAAGGGAAGGGGAGTTCCGCCGGAGGGGCATCCGTGATTTCCGTCTGTTTGAGCCAGGCGAAGAGACTCCGGCCGTCGTGCTGAATGCTTCTGGCCTGCAAACGGAGATCGTCCAGCAGTTTCCGGAATGCGGAGAATTCCTGATACTGTTTCTCCCCAAGAAGCCCGTTTTCACGGGCAAATTCCGACAGCCGGAGATCCGCATTGTCCTGCCGGAGATGGAGCCGGTATTCCGCCCGGCTGGTGAAGAGCCGGTACGGCTCCACAATATCTTTGGTCACCAGATCGTCGATCATGACCCCGATATAACTTTGATCCCGGGGAAGTTCCACCGGAAGCTTTCCGGCGGCAAAACGGGCCGCATTCAGTCCCGCCAGCAGTCCCTGTCCCGCCGCTTCCTCGTAGCCGCTGGTGCCGTTGATCTGCCCGGCGGTGAAGAGATTCTCGAACTTCTTCTGGGCGAGGATGCGGGTCAGCTGGTCCGGATAGATGAAATCGTACTCAATGGCGTAGGCATACCGCGAAATCATCACATCCTTCATGCCGGGGATCGTCCGGAGCATCTGGTGCTGGACCTCCGGCGGCAGGCTGGTCGAAATGCCGTTGACGTAATATTCCCCTGTCTGAGCCCCTTCCGGTTCCAGAAAAAGCAGATGCCGGGGATGGTGGGCAAAACGCACCACTTTATCCTCAAAAGATGGACAGTACCTGGCGCCGATCCCTTCGATAATCCCGGCATAGAGGGGGGCCTTGTCCAGATTTGCCTTGACGATCTCCGCCGTTTCCGGCATGGAATAGACTCCGTAACAGGGCATATCGCGACGGACCGCCGATGGCAGGGGGGGGCGGTCCTCTTTGGACCGGCAGCTGAACTCGAATTCCGCGCTGTCCGCCGGCTGGGGGATCATTTGGGCGAAATCGATGCTTTTGGCCAAAACCCGCGGCGGAGTTCCGGTTTTCAGTCTTCCGGTCCGGAGCCCCAGTTCATCCCGCAATGCTTTCGCGAGATCCGTGGAAGCCGGATCCCCGGCCCGTCCGCCGGAAAAATGGCGCAGCCCGAAATGCAGTTTCCCCGCCAGAAATGTCCCGTTGGCAAGGACGATGGATTTCCCCTTCAATTCCTCGCCGAACAGGGTGCGAACCCCTGTAAGTTTCCCATTTTCCAGCAGAAAGCCGACCACTTCAGACTGAAGAATGGCGAGGTGAGGGGTGGACTCCAGCAGAAGTTTCATGGCCCTCTGATAGACCACTTTGTCGCATTGTGCCCGGGGGGACCATACTGCGGGACCTTTCCCCCGGTTCAGCATGCGGAACTGGATGGCGGCCGCATCGGTCACAATACTCTGGGCGCCGCCCATGGCATCAATTTCCCGGACAACCTGCCCCTTCCCCACACCGCCCACAGCCGGATTGCAGCTCATCTGGGCAATATGGTCATTATTGAGTGTGACCAGCAGCGTCTCCGCCCCGGATCGTGCCGCAGCATAAGCCGCTTCGCATCCGGCGTGGCCGCCGCCGACCACAATAACATCATAAATTTTCACGATAAACTGCTAAACCTTTTTCCTTTAAAATACAGCGGATCAGCCAAAAATCAATCAGCCCGCCGCAGATTCCGGTGATTTTGCAGAACATGGAAACCGAAGATAAAACGGACATGCAGTCCTCAAGACTATATTTCAGCAAAAACCATATTGACAAGTTATTAACAGGATTTATTCAGAAAAATATAACACATTGTACAACAGCAAGTTAAAAAATATACAAAAGAAAAAAATCCCAATACAAAACTTAACATAACATACATTATGCGACGTTATATATTAAAAAAATCGCAAGTTTCCAGGGGTAAGAAACCGGGCCTTTTTTTTGATGGATTATGACCCGTGAAGGACCGCAAGACGGCATCTGTGCCGATTTTGGCAAAAAAACTTTTTCTGCGGTCATTCCATCCATGGAAAATTTGTCAACCGCTTGACGCCTAAGCGCCATCAATGAGGATCAGCTTCAGAAGGTTGCGGAGGACGAGTGTCTGCAGAAGCATCAGGAAAACGGCGGCAAAACGAAGAATATAACTTTTTGACGGGCAGGGGGTGCTGAATTTTTCAGCAAGCCAAACCAGCAGGACCGGCATGTAAAGGATCGCCAGTCGTCCGAATTCACCTCTGGCGCCGCCGGAGAAAAGCATGAAAAACCAGAAGGCGAGGGCTCCTGTCCAGAAAACCATCCGTCCCCTGCCCTTGGATTCCGGCGGAAAAAGAATGGCGGCGCATGGCAAAAATCCGCAGAAAAGCAATGCATCCAGCAAATTCAAGGTGATGCCGATCCAGTAGGTTCTTCCGGACATCTGCATGAAGAGCTGCTGATTCTGCCAGCATTTCCAGAAAATGCCAAAGAGATCAATCCTGCATACATAAGAGAGTCCCAGCACCGCCAGCCCTCCGGCGGCAAATCCGGTCATTTTCCGGAGCCGATCCCTGCGTCCGGCCGCGAGATTGTACAGCGCCAGACCGCCGACCGCGCCGAACCCCAGAGATAAAGTTCCTTCTATCCCGGTCAGGATTCCCGCAGGAACGGACCACCAGCATGAGTCCCGCGTCCGCAAAATGGTCCAAAGAAGAAGCGCTGCCGGAAAGAAATAAAGAGTGTCATAGTGTCCAAGAAACAGCAGCGCAGGATTGGTACCGAATGCAAGAACAAGCCCCCCTGCCCCGTAAAACCGCTGGCCGCCGGATATCCGGAACATGCAGAAGGCAAGGATCGCCTTTCCCAGTTCCAGAGCCAGGATGATCATTACCAGCAGTTTCAACGCCGCTTCCATGGCAATTTCCGTATTCAGCGGAGCGATCAGTACTCCGTCGCGCTTCAGCTGCATCAGATCCTGCCATGTCCCGGATAAAAGTCCCCTGCCCCATTGCCCGGGGCAATGTTCCGCAAATTTTGCCAGCAGAATATTGCCCGGCGGATGGACATGCCGGTGATGGGGCGCCATTCCCGCCGGAACGGACAAGACCGTTTCGGCAAAACGGCCGGTCACATCTTCTCCGCTCCACCGGGGATTCAGGTAGCCGGTGGTGAACGGGTTCAGAATGGCAACGGCGCTTTCCGTCAGACCGGCCCTGCCGCTGGTCAGAATCACGCCGTCGTACAGCGCTCCGCACAGGAGGATCAGAAAAAGATACTTCCTCCCCCTCCCCCGGAAATCCATGTTCCATGCGAAAAAACAGGCCGTGCCGAAAAACAGCAGACAACGGATCAGAACAGTCAGGTCAAAAACGAACGGATACCGCTGCCACGCCCAAATGCCGGGGATTCCCACCGGACAGCTGGTCAGGAAAAGTGCCGTCAATACCGCCATTGGACCGAAAAGTCCGGCAGCCGGAAGAAAACGGCGGAGGAAGATACAGAGAGAAGCTGACCTTTTATTTGAAGTCATACCGGACCAGATTTTCAGGGATCAGTGCGATCCGGAACCCGATATTCCGGCGGGTATCCGGCGGCAATGCGCGCCTTGCCGCCGCACGGAATTCCGATTCAGGAAGTCCTACTGCTCCGCCGCGGGCAACATAATTCCTGCCGTCTTTACGGGGAACGGGATCCTTCTCTGTTTTATGCGGATAAGCTGAATAGCGGTCCATGACCCACTCCCCTGCATTGCCAAGCATATCGTAAATGCCCCAAGCGTTCGGAAGTTTGGTGCCGGTTTTGGCAAACGGGAACTGCTTCCACACAGCACATTTATCAAGTCCGCCGGCAACGCCACAGAACGCTCCGGGGGCCCCTGCCCTGCATGCGTATTCCCAAAGGGCTTCCGTCGGCAGAGCATAAACGTATCCCTCGGGGAGTCTTCCTGCAAGCAGTTCCCGTTCGTTCAGGTTGCGGCAGAACTCCACGGCTTCAAACCAGGTGACTTCCACGGGGTGCCGCAGCCCTATATGCATTTCAGAAGTCGGATTTTGATTCATCAATGCGATATACTGCGGCTGCGTGACCTCATGCCTTCCGATCCAGAACCCTTTGGTAATGATAACTTTATGTTGGAATTCATCTGATCTCCGGGATTTCTCCGAAAGTGGAGATCCCATCAGGAATTCTCCCGGCGGACACCAGACCAGTTCCAGTTTTTCCATGTCTGAAATTGCCACCGTGCGCTCTTTTTCCGCCTGTTCCTCCGGTGTTTCCCTGACAACAAAATGCTGGGCCTCCGCTTTCCGGGACAAATCTTCGTTGTCCTGAGGTGTCTCCGCCGGTTTCGATTCTTTCGTGCCATGTTTGCGAACGGAACCGGATGCTGTGTATGCTGCGAACGGGTCATCGTCTGCAGATGCCGTACCTGCAGCCCCGCTAAACGTCCGCTTCAGCTTCAGAACCTGTTCTTCAGCACAACGGATTTTTTCCTTCATGATCCGGTTGCGCCCGTTCAGAACGACGGCTATGCAAAGCAGAACAACACATAAAACGATCAATCCCGCCGCCGCCGTTCCGGTTCGCAGAAAAATTTTTCTGCGCAGCCGCACCTCCTGCGTCGTCATGGAGGAACATTGCCGCTCAAGCGCCTGATCCGCCCGATCCCGGATCAGCGCCTGCAGTTCCGGAGTGGAAATCTTCAGCGAGGCAAGGTGAGGTGCAATGAGATCCTGCAGTGCCTGTGCATTTTGGGGGCGGTCATCCGGTGATTTGGCCAGCATGGTATTCAGCAAAGCCGCTGTTTCTGCGGTGATGCGGGGATTTTTCTTCCGGGGATCCGGAATCGGATCGGACAGCACATGGGTCATGGTGTCAAACAGATTCCCTCCGGAAAACGGCAGACAGCCGGTAAGCATTTCATACAAAGTCGCGCCCAGACTGTATATATCGGCTCTGGCATCGACCCGGTGGGCATCCTGCAGCTGCTCCGGCGCGGCATAGGCGGCGGTTCCCACCATCAGATTATCCATGGTCAAAGTAACACTCAACTCGTGATCCGAGGCCTTGGCAATACCGAAGTCCGCCAGTTTGACGACACCGGTCCGGGTGATCATGATATTGGCCGGTTTGATATCCCGGTGGACCAGTCCCAGCGGCACCGCCGCCGCCAGCGTTTCCGCAACTGCAAAAACAATTTCCAGTGCCTGCAGTTCCGTGACCGGACCGTCCTTCAGGATCTCCTCCAGCGTCTGACCGTCAACATATTCCATGACCATGTACAGGAAACCGGATTTTCTGTCCATGTTGGCATCAAAGACAGCGATGGTCCCGGGGTGCTGAAAACGTGACATCAGCCGGGCTTCCCGCAAAAAACGTTCGCTGAAAATGGGATCGCTCTGAAGTACTCCCGGCTTGACCAGCTTGATGGCAAAGAGGGAATTCATTCTGGCATGATGTGCAAGATAGACCTCCCCCATGCCGCCGATTCCGAGACAGCGCTCAATGATGTAATGGCCCAGAATATCTCCGTTGCGGAGCAGCGGGTTTACAGGCGTTTTTTCAGAAGAGTTGTTCATCGGGCGAGCCCTCGTCATCGTTTGTTTTTTTCTGCGGGGATTCTGCGGAAGGCACTTTCTGCTGCACTTCCGTCTGCCGCTGCAGTGCACGGAGTTCTGTCGCAACCCGTTCATACCGGGACCCCAACCGGAAAGACTGAATCCAGGCGATCAGCAGAACCAGCAGCAGGATCCCTGCCAGTACCCCGAGACCGGCCAGCAGAAGACGCCAGCGGGTCTGTTCTTTCTGCCGGCGGATCTGCAAAGATGCGGAAAAGCGGCCGAGCTGTTCACTGACCGTCTGATCGATTCTGGCAATGGCAAGCTTTCTCAATTCCGGATCATTCAGTGCCAGCGCATCCGGAAGCCGGATCAATTCAGCAAGAAATTTTTCCGGTGTGCCCGGCCGCTTTTCGGGATCCGGGTCAAGCATCTGCAGGATCAGTTCCGCACAGGGTTCACTGACGGCGGGATTCAGACTCTGCAGCGTTGCCCCGGCTGCATTATGCGCCGACTCTCCTGCAAGCATAGTCAGCCAGAGTGTACCGAGACTGCAGATGTCCGTCTGAAAACTCCCCCGAATTCCTTTCTCGGCAAGTTCCGGTGCGGAAAAATCCGCATTGCGGAGTGTCACATCCGGCCGCTCATCTTCCGGAGGAAAGCTCCAGCCCGGTTCGGAAATCATCAGCAGATCGTCAGCGTCCGTGAGAAAAATATTTTCCGGGGAAAGATTGTAAAGGACAGGAATCCCGGCTTTGGCCGCATCCTGAAGCACATCCGCAACTGCGCGGACAATACATAGACATTTCTCCCGGGAAAGCTGCGGCTCGTCCGCCAGACGCTGGCGCAGCGACTTTCCGTCAAACTTTTCCTGGACATAATAAAGGATGTCCCTTTTCTCATCCCAGCCGACATCGCATACCTGCAGCACGTTCCGGTGCCGGAAATGAACGATTTTCTGCATTTCCTGCAGGAAATATTCCCGGAATACGGGATCGTGCCGGTATATGGATTCCCTGACGACTTTTACAATCTGCCGGGTTTCCAGCTGAAGATGCAGACATGAATATGATTCCGTACACGCATCCGTGCCGGAAAATGCTTCCACCAAATGTCCGCCGATCAGATCGTCCACTAAAAGGCTGCCGGAGTCCTGCATGATCAGTCCTTACAAGAGAGGCATCTGCCCCTGTTTTACTTTTTCAATGTTCAACATCAGTTTGCGCCATCCCTGAATGCGTCTGGACGGTTCTTTTTCCAACATGTTATCCAGAAGTTTCTGCATGGGAACGGAGAGAGGCACCGCCGAAAGCTCAGCCGCCGGAGTGATTTCCGAATGCATCATATTGGAATAGACCTCCCCCGGACTTTTTCCATGAAAAGGTTCTTTGCCGGTAAAAAGATAGTACATCGTTGCCCCCAGTCCGTAAATATCGGAAGCGCAATTCTGCAGGTGAGCATCACGAAACTGTTCCGGACTGATGAATCCCGGCGTGCCAAGTCCCTGTCCAGGCAGGGTGAGCATGGCCGTCTCCTGTACCGAATTGACGGCCCGGGCAATGCCGAAATCCAGGATCTTGACATCATTGTCATTGCTGATCATGATATTGGACGGTTTGATGTCCCGGTGAAGGATCCGGAAATGATCCCATGCATAGAGCATGGCATCGGACACAATACTCATCAGATCCAGGGCCACATCCTCTTCAAAGAGATATTCCTCCTTTCGCAGCTGTGCCAGATTTTTACCGTCCACATATTCCATCAGAGAATAGAAACCCGCATCATCGTGCCAGAATTCATAAGTCCGGATGATCACCGGGTGATTCAGACTCAGCAGCAATTCGGATTCCCGCTGAAAGCGTTTGGCGGAGACCTCAATATTTTCAGAGAAATCGTTTCTCAGGATCTTCATGGCGTAGCGTTTTCCGGAATCGTTCAGCGGCGCGCACAGAAAAACCATACCCATGCCTCCGGCTCCAAGACGCTTCAGCAAGCGGTATTTTCCGACAGTAATGCCGGGAGAAAACTCAAATGTCTCAATCTGTTTCAGCGTTCCGCACTTGGAACAGCGCAGCAGACCGGGCCGTTCAGGCACGGCAACCAGAATCCCGCCGCATTCACACAGCCGGGGGGACGGTGACGATTCCGCAGCCGGCTGAGCCGTATCGCCAACGGACATGACCATCGTTTTGTCATTATCATTCATCGCTGCAAACTCTCTCCAATGGAATGTTTCGAAATATACCACAACCGTTTAAGATTTCAAGCCGGTTGCGAAAAAGAATACCGGGAAAAATATCAGGATACTGCGCTTATCCCCAAGATTGGACAG
>DCGO01000014.1 GCA_002314605.1 Lentisphaeria bacterium UBA1776
GTGTCATCGATTTCGGTGACGGTAAGGATACGTTGAAGATTGGCAAGAATGCCACGCTGATCGTGGACAGGTTGGAGAATCTGGAGAATCTCTCCATGAGCAACGGTTCCGAGCTTTGGATCGCGGACTCCGACAGCTACAGTGCCGCATGGGCCCAATGGGGCGACAAGTACGGCGACAAGATCCACCACATCGAAAGCAAACTGGCTTGATGGATTCTCAACACTTCCGGGCGGAAGCCTGCTGACTCCCGGTCGGGACATAGTCCACCGGGAGTCGGAAGCTTTCCGGACGGGAACTCGGCCATGATGCTGGTCGGAGCCAGACTCAGGCTCATTTCCACCACCAAATGGGGGATGCGCCAGTATATGGACATTGGCAAACTCTATGAAGAGGGTGTATAGTATGAAAAACTCGGGTACGCCTCCGCAAATCCGGCCATTGCTCCTCCAGAGCTACAGGCCGGGCCGGATTTGCTCCGGCTAAGGTTTGAAAGCACAGTTGAATCTGTAATCAATCAGAATCAAATGTGCGCATAACTTCGGACATTACATGGCACAAGGTGCGTGAGGACCATTACACGTCACGGTCATCATTCATCATTGGCTGCTGCAAAGGTTCTGCAGCAGCCCTTTCAGTCCAGTTCCTTGACGTCGATCAGATTGATCTGCATGGTGCTGGTGTGATAGTGGGTATTCAGCTGGGGGGACCCAAGTACATCGTAGTGTCGCCCCCGCAAGGTGGACGGCGGGCGGTTGAAGGCGATGAACTCCATCTGCCCCGAACGGTCCCGGATGATCCCACGGGAGTGACTGTCTCCTGCCAGGGAACAGCGGACAAATTCCACATCGTTGAAACGGAAAAGCGGCTTGGTGTTGCTGTGCCCGAAAGGCGCCAGATGAGGAAGATAATTGAAGAAACTCTCATCCATTTCAGCCAGCTGAAGGTCTCCATCATATACCAGATGACTCTCCAGCTGATCCGCCGTGAGCTGCTGACGGATCTCCCGCTCCATGGCATCAAAGAATTCGGCAATATGTTCCGCCTTGAGCCCGATCCCGACGGCCATGGGGTGTCCCCCGAACCGTTCGAGAAAGTGGGAGGTCTTTCCCAGCACCTCCACCAGATTGAGGTTGGAAATACTCCGTCCGGATCCGTAGGCATCGTCCCCCTGAATCGTCAGGACAATGGTGGGGCGGTTGTAGTCTCTTGCCAGCCGTGATGCAACAATTCCGATGACCCCCTGGTGCCAGTTCCGTCCGGCCACCAGAAGGGCACAGTCGCTCTGCCATGCAAGGTTCTGCCGGATCTGTTCGCAGGCGTCCTGATAAATTTCCTGTTCTTTGTTCTGCCTTGTCCGGTTGAAATTTTCCAGTTCGGACGCGCACTGATAGGCGTGAACGATGTTATCGGACTCCAGAAGTTTCAGCGCCACATTGGCATCGCCGACCCGTCCGGCGGCGTTGATCCTGGGGGCGAGTTTAAACGTGATGTCGGCAGGGGTCAGTTCATTTTTCAGGTGGCACCCTTCAATGAGAGCCCGGATCCCCGGCCTCAGCTGTTTCCGGAGGATATCGATCCCGTATTTGACCATGACCCGGTTTTCACCGAGGAGCGGGACAATGTCCGCTACGGTTCCCAGCGCCACATAATCGAGGATCTCTTCGATTTTCGGGTGATAGCCGCCGATCTGGTTTTCCACGCCGTATTTCATGAAGGCGTGTGCCAGTTTGAAAGCGACGCCGGCGCCGGAAAGGCAGTGCAGATCCTCCAGTTCCGGATAGATTTTGGGATTGATGACGGCAATGGCCTTCGGGAGTTCCTGTCCTGCTTCGTGGTGATCGGTGATGATGACGTCGATCCCCATAGCGGTGGCTTTTTCAACGGCATCGCAGCTGGTAATGCCGCAGTCCACGGTTACAAGGACCTTGCAGTCGCCGTGAGCATTCAGGGCTTTTTCGAGGGATTCCGGGGTAAACCCGTAGCCATCGTCAAAGCGGTGGGGGATAAAAGAGTGAACGATCCCGCCATTGGAGCGGAGTGCGAGGCCCAGAAGCGCACTGGCGGTGATGCCGTCCGTGTCGTAGTCGCCGTGAATGAGGATGGGTTCCTGCCGGAACACCGCCTCCCACAGCCGTGCGGCAGCCTCTTTGATCCCGGGAAAGCGATAAGGATCGCTCAAGTTCTCCAGATTCGGAGAAAGAAACGCCTGGGCATTTTCAGCTGTCACGCCGCGGGCAGCCAGATAGACTGCCACGGCATGCGGCAAAAAGAGCCGGTTCTGAATTTTACTGACGTCACTTTCCTGATACTGGCCGACGAATTTCCAATTCTTTGCACCCATTTAACCAATCTTTCTTAAAATATCATACAATACAATAGAGGCATGCGTGGGAAAAGCAAGGGGAAAAGGGAAAAAAAAGGAAAATTTGAAAAAAAAGGGGAATGAGGCTTGAAAAAAAGAAAAGTCGTGATATATTGTAGAAACAGTGACACAAGAGCGGAAGTTTTTGTGAAAGATATGTGCCGACGTGGCGGAATTGGCAGACGCGCACGGTTCAGGTCCGTGTTCCCTACGGATTGTGGGTTCAACTCCCACCGTCGGTACCATTTTTTATGAAAGCGGATGTGGCACCTGCGGGTATAGCGTAGCGGCTACGCCGCAGCCTTCCAAGCTGCTTACACGGGTTCGACTCCCGTTACCCGCTCCAATGTGAAGCCTGGTGGGATTCCCGAGTGGCTAAAGGGGGCAGACTGTAAATCTGCTGTCACTGACTTCGATGGTTCGAATCCATCTCCCACCACCA
>DCGO01000132.1:0-25421 GCA_002314605.1 Lentisphaeria bacterium UBA1776
AAAATTCAGAAAAGGACTTGACTTTCTTTATGGATATGATATAGTATCCATGTGTCAACAAAGGAGTCTTGCAAATGAGTTATCGAATTGAGCAGAAAAACGGCAACCGGATCTATGTCTATGAAGCAACGAATCATTGGGATCTTTGACGCCGAGATACACCCGTTTCTGCTGGGCTCTTTTTTTAAGTGGCGCTGCGCAAATGGTTACACCATGTAACCGCTTGCAATGGCTCAAAACGCTTTGCAAGGGGCCGCCATTGCGTTTTGTTGGCTTTCGGTAAAGTTTTAGGGTAAAGGCAAAAGGTGCGCTTGCCGTTGCTTAAAACGCAAAAAGGCCCGGTACACATCAAAATGCACCGGGCCGGGTGGTTCAATCAAACAGGCCGCCGCATGGCTCCAGCTTCTGCTTTGTCCTGTACTTAAAATCCCCGTACCTAAACTTGCCAGCAGGTGTGCAATGTTTCAAAAACTCATCTGCACCGGCCTTTTCCCAATCATCAACGGTGTAATCGTTTCTTGATTTTTCACCATTGTCCGGTAAAAAATCCGTCATGCACCGGCCAATGTTTGCCAGCGCAACCCTTACAACCTTATACTCTGCTGCTCCGCTTTCCATGGCTTCTTCAACGCAATACTTGCCAAGCCCCAAAAGCTCCATGTTGTACTCCAGCTTGTCCAAAAACAAGCACAGATCGCTGCCGTATTCGTGTTTTTCGGCAAACTGCTTTAATGTTTGTTCAGCCATTTTTTTCAAGCTCCGTTACAAGTTTGTCCAATTCTGGGAAGATTTTCTGTAATATATCATGTGGTATTGAACTTTGCAAGGCCTTTACATTGGCAATTGCCTCACCGTACAGTAAACCTTGGTTTTGCCTGCGGTAATACCCCGGTTTGTCGTGCCCCCATCCATATTGCCTGCTGCCCGCAAGGCTGCCAAATGAATCAGTTATGCCAATAACATTGTGCATCTGCTCTTGCGAAAGCAAGCCAATTTCCTTGTCGTACAAATACTTCGATACCATATCAAGGCTGGTTTGTCCTTTCAGTTTTTCAAGGTTGTCTTTATAGGATGCTTTCAATCGGTCCCAATCAGCTGTACCGGCAGCCCTTATTTTGTCAACAAGCAAAGGTTCATTTTCCATGGCCTTTTTTTGCAGCCAATGCTCAAACTCATGCTTTATGCATCCATCCAGCTGGTTCCATTTTACATGTTCCGGCGTTCCGGTTGTTTTAATGTGCAATTCTTTCCCGTCATAAGTAACATGACTGCATTTGCAATCGTGGTCAAACACCATCTTTGGCAAATCCCCGTATTTTACCATTCCAGGCTTGTATTCATCAGCCACCTTTCCGGCAATGGCCTCAAAGTTTTTGCGCTGCTCCTCAATGAAACGCTGCCGGTAATTGGCAATGTAATCTTCCCTTGCCTTCCAAGTAAGCTGCAAATTGTCAGCCTCCAGATCAGCACGGTTGCTTACCCATTTAATAAACTCATCTCGTTTTAATCCCTCGTCAACGGCCTTTTTGCTGGATCCCAATGATTCGTTGCTTCATAGACATAGGTCCGGTTGCCGTTTTTCTGCTCAATTCGATAACTCATTTGCAAGACTCCTTTGTTGATACATGGATACTATATCATATCCATAAAGAAAGTCAAGTCCTTTTCTGCATTTTGTGCGTTTTTTTTCAGAAAATATAATGCTGGTTATCAGAAAACACGGATTTTAGGTCATGGAAGAATATGCCATAAAATCCGGAATAAAACTTGCGGATGCACTTGTTTTTGCCGCCGCTTGTGAACACTCCATCCGGCTTTGCAGTGCAAATCAGAAGCATTTCCGCCGCATCGCATCCCTTGATGCAAAGGTATTCAAGCCCGATAATCTCTGACCGCATCAACTCCTGCGCCGCCAGATGACTCTGCAATGATGTTTTCCGGGCCGGGGCCGGAAGATTGACAAATCAGATTCCCTGTGGTATATTTCACACAAGTTTTTTACCTGAAAGGAAGGCTATGCCCATCGGACGCACTTTTTCCGCCGCACTCTCCGGCATTGATGCCCACCTTGTGGAGATCGAAGTCAATATCTCCGGCAAATCCGCCTCCCCCGCCGGCGGTGCCGAATCCATCGTTTCCATCGTGGGTCTCCCAGACGCCGCCATCCGCGAAAGCCGGGACCGGGTCCGGTCCGCTCTGGAATCCGCCGGTTTCGGCTACCCTAAAGGCACCACCATCGTCAATCTCGCTCCCGCAGACCTCCGCAAGGAAGGCGCCGGGTTCGACCTGGGGATCGCCCTCGGCATGCTGGCCGCTTCCGGCATGATCAGCCGGGAAAACCTCGCTTCCGCCGGAGTCATCGGCGAACTCTCCCTCAATGGCGAGATCCGGCCCGTCCGGGGGGCCCTCCCCATTGGCGCCATGCTCTCGGAAATACCCGGCATCGTCAGAATTCTGGTGCCGGAAGAAAACGTCTGCGAGGCGGCTCTGGCGGCGGCCCGGCCCATTGTCTATCCCGTGAAACACCTTGCCGACGCCGTCCGGCTCCTCAACGAAAACGCCGGCACCCCGTATCACGCCAGTCTCCCGGAGTACCTTGCCAGAACTGCCGCCAACGCCCCCGATTTCGCCGATGTGAAAGGTCAGGTCCGGGCCAAGCGGGCGCTGGAGATCGCCGCCGCCGGAGGTCACCATATCCTCATGATCGGTTCTCCCGGCTGCGGCAAGACCATGCTGGCAACACGCCTCCCCGGGATCCTTCCCCCCATGACCCGGCAGGAAATGCTGGAAACCAGCCGCATCCACAGTGTCCTGGGGCTCCTCTCCGGCAGCGGAAAGATCATGAATTCGCGACCCTTCCGCTCGCCCCACCATACCGCCAGCGACATCGGCATCATCGGCGGCGGCCGGGACCCCCGGCCGGGCGAGATCTCCCTCGCTCACAACGGGGTCCTCTTTCTGGACGAACTGCCGGAATTCAAGCGCAATGTCCTGGAAGTCCTGCGCCAGCCGCTGGAATCCGGCTCCATCGCCGTTTCCCGGGCCGCCGGAAGCTGTGTCTTCCCCGCCCGTTTCATGCTCTGCGCCGCCATGAACCCCTGCCCCTGCGGCCGGGGCGAGCCGGAACTGGGGTGCACCTGCTCCATCATGGAAAGACAGCGTTATCTAAAAAAGATCTCCGGGCCCATTCTGGACCGGATCGACCTCCATATTGAACTCCGTCAGCTTTCCCCCGATGAACTCCTGCGGGCACCGGACGGAGAACCCAGCGAGGCGATCCGCCGACGCGTCATTGCCGCCCGTGCCTGGCAGCAGGCGAGACTCTCCGGTTCCGGGATCCTGTGCAATGCCCAGATGACCGGCCGCCAGTTGCAGAAATTCTGCCGCCTCAGCCCCGCCGGAGAATCCCTCCTCCGTCAGGCGGTGGTGCGTTTCAAATTGAGCCCCCGGGCCTATGACCGGATCCTGAAAGTCGCCCGAACCATCGCCGATCTGGCCGGTTCCGAACGCATCGAGGACCGGCACCTCATGGAAGCGGTGAGCTGCCGCAAATCCGGCCTGGACGCATGATCCGACGATACGAAAATGCTTCTGAAGATCCAAACGGGACCCTCGTCTGAAAGGGACTGAAAATGTACTGGATTACGCTGTTCTCGTTTCTTTTCTTCACCGGACTGGTGGCTTTCGGGACATGGCTGATCGTCCGGGGGCGGGAACACAACAGTATGAACGGATTTTTTCTGGCGGGACGCTCTCTGACGGCACCTTTCATCGGCGGATCAATGCTGCTGACCAATCTCTCCACGGAGCAGATGGTCGGACTGAACGGCTCCGCTTATGCAGAAGGCATCTGTGTCATGGTATGGAAAGTTCTCGCCGTAGTCACGCTGGTGGTTTCCGCACTGCTCTTTCTGCCGAAATTTCTGCGTGCCGGAGTGACCACGATCCCTGAATATCTGGCCAAACGGTTCAATCCCCGTACCGGAAAGATCTGCAATCTGATCTTTCTGCTTTCCTACACTTTCGGACTCCTGCCGATCATTCTCTATACAGGAGCGACCGGATTGGGCGGAATCCTTGACCTGAAGGCGCTGACGGGCATCCGGAGTGACACACTGCTGCTGTGGTATATTGTCCTTTTCATCGGGACCCTCGGTTCGGTCTATGCGTTGTTCGGCGGCATCCGCACGGTAGCGGTTTCCGATCTGCTGAACGGCATCGGACTGCTGACCGGCGGTTTTATGATCCTCTTTTTTGCGCTGGCAAAAGCGGGCGCGGGGCAGGGAATCCTCGCGGGGTTGCAGAATGTTTATGCGTCTGGTCCGGAAAAATTCAACCCCATCGGCGCAGAAACAAGCAGTGTACCCTTCTCCTCGCTTTTTACCGGGGTTCTGCTCATCAATCTTTTTTACCGGTGTACCAACCAACAGATCTTTCAGCGCACTTTCGGAGCGGAATCTCTGGAGGAAGGACAAAAGGGCATTTTGCTCTGCGGCGCATTGAAACTGATCGGTCCCCTGTATCTGGTCCTGCCCGGCATGATCGCCTTTTATTTTTTCAGCAGCCGGGAAATCAAAGCGGATCACGCCTACGGGATGCTGGTGCGTTATGTACTGCCCGCTCCGCTGGCGGGATTTTCGGCGTGATCGCGGCGGGCTTTGCCATGCTTTCCGCACCGCTCCTGACCGGGACCGCCAGCATTTTCACCTATCTGCAGTACATGAACTCTGTCTATTCCATTCCCATCTTCGCCGTGGTGGTCATTGCGCTGTGGACCTGCAAAGTCCCGGCTTTTGCGGCAAACACAGCACTGATCGCGGGATGTATCCTGAGCGGACTGCAGTATGTCATCTCTCTGAAGATCAATGCGTTTCACTATGCGGGGATCGTTTTCACCGTGCTGATCCTGTTCCTGCTGATCGCGGGGCGGCTGCGGCCTGAAGACCGGCAGATGCCGGAAATCAATCCCGTGGATATGACACCGTGGAAATACACACAAAAAGCCGGTGCATTTCTGATCGTACTGGTCTTCCTCTCCTACATTCTGCCGGCACTCTGCTGAAAGAGGTCCCATCCGGCCGGAGATGCCGGGAAGAATACATCGCCCGTGAAATCTTTCCGGAAAATGCGGGATTCTCCCGGAAAAAAATTTGCGGAAACAACTTCCCGGCTATATAGTATGCATCCGTAAGAATATACCTGAAGGAAATTTTTTATGTTGAAAGCAGCGGATCTGGCCGAAAGTCTGAAGTGCGAACTGCGTATTTTCGACGGCGGCATCGGTACCGAGATCTACCGCCGGAATTTTTTCATCAATACCTCGTTTGAACAGCTTTCATTGTCGGCCCCAAACGTGATCCGGGAGATCCACCGTCAGTACTGGGAAGCCGGAGCCGAGGTGGCCACCACCAATACCTATAATGCCAACCGATTGAAACTCAAAGAGTTCGGTTTGGATGACAAAGTGGAGGCCATCAACCGCGCCGGCGTAGCCCTCGCCCGGGAGATCTGCCGCGACAGCTGCTGGATCGCCGGTGCCGCCGGCCCCTTGAAAGTCAGCGAGTTTGCCGGGAAGATCACACCGGAAGAAGCCGGAGCCGTGCTGGCCGAACAGGCGGATTTTCTGATTGCCGCCGGAGCGGATCTTCTGATTTTTGAATCCCTCTCCGGCATGGACGACCTGAAAAATCTCGCCGAAGCGGTGAAGCTCCTCCGCAGAAACGGTAGTGACGATCTTGCCTTCATCAGCAGTTTTGCCGTGAATTCTCAGGCGGAATTTTCTGACGGAACGCCGTTTATGGATGCGTATTCCTTTGTGAAAAAGGAGATCCGGCCGCCGGTCGTCGGCTTCAACTGCGGCTGCGGCCCGGATGAGCTGCTCAAAGCGCTGGAAACTGCCGCTCCTCTCATTTCCGAACCCTGGATCGCCGAACCCAATGCAGGCAGCCCGAAAAAGGTGGACTGCCGGACCATAAACCTTACCAGTCCGGAATATTTTTCGACCTATATTCTGCGCTTCATTGAGCTGGGCGCCCGGGGCGTGGGAGGCTGCTGCGGCATCACGCCGGCCCATATTGCCGAAATGGCCAGAAGTGTCAAACCCGTTACCGCTGCAAGGCATCCTCAAGCCGTGGTAATGGAAGTGAAGACCGACCACCCCGATTATCAGGAAGCCGTCCCCATGCAGGACCGTTCGCTGCTGGGCAGGAAACTGGCGGAAAAAAAGTGGATCCGCACCGTGGAGATCACGCCGCCGGCAGGATTCGACCTTGCCGGCGTGATCGAAAAAGCGAAGCTCTGCAAAGCTGCCGGCATTGATGCGGTGAACATCCCCGACGGTCCCCGGGCCTCCGCCCGCATGACTCCCCTGGCCGTGGCCTGCGCCGTCCGCCGGGAAGCGGGGATCGAAACGGTGCTTCACATGTGCTGCCGGGACCACAGTCTGATCGGCCTTCAGGCGGAACTTCTGAGCTGCGCCGCCAGCGATATTCACAACCTTCTTTTCATTACAGGCGATCCGCCGAAGCTGGGCAAATATCACGGCAGTTCCGGCGTCTTTGACATCGATTCCATCGGTCTGGCACGCATTGCCGCCGGGATGAATCACGGCATCGATGCTGCCGGTCAGCCCCTGGGCGGTGTGACCCGGATGCTCATTGCCGCCGGAGCGGACCCGAATGCCATCGATCAGGAGCGGGAATACCGCAGAACCTGCGAAAAAATTGAATCCGGCGCCGAATGGATCATCACCCAGCCGGTATTTGACGAAACACCTCTCCTCCGTTTTATCAAGCGGATCGCTCACCTCCATGTGCCGGTGCTGGCGGGAGTATGGCCGCTGGCCAGTTACCGGAATGCCGAGTTCATGCGCAAGGAAGTTCCAGGCGTGGTGGTCCCGGATGAGATCATGACCAGAATGGCGGCGGCGGAAGGCAAAGAGGAACAGCGGGCATTAGGCATTGCCATTGCCCGGGAAACGATTGAAAAAATCAAAGACCATGTATGCGGCATCCAGGTAAGCGCTCCCTTCGGAAACGTCCGGACCGCTTTGGCCGTGCATTACGGAAAAGAGTGATTATGGAACGGATTTTCACCATGAAGCTTGCCAACGGCACAGTCTATCAGGCCCGCGGCGATGAAGGACTGGAACTGGGCCCTCACGATGAGTGCGTCATTCACAAGGATTTCTACACCGATCTGGCCCGGGTCCTGCAGTGCGGCGAACTTTTATCCGAAGGAAGCGGGGCGGAACTTCCCCAGATCCTCCGCCGGGCCGATGATCAGGACCGGGCCACTGCGGAAGTTAATGAACCGAAAAATATCAGCGCTTTCCGTACCGCCAAGCAGATCGTATCCGCCATGGGACTGCCCATGAAACTCCTGAACGCTCACTACTCTCTGGACTGCAAAATGCTGCTTATCCAGTTCACTGCAGACGGGCGGGTGGATTTCCGGGATCTGGTGAAGGAACTGGCTCGGACCATGGGAACACGCATTGAACTCAGACAGATCGGGGTCCGTGACGAATCTGCCATTTACGGCGGGATCTCCGTCTGCGGTCAGGTGCTTTGCTGCTGCCGGTTTCTGCGGGAATTCAATTCCATCAATGTAAAAATGGCCAAGGATCAGGATCTGTCGCTTACGCCCTCCACTATTTCCGGTGTCTGCGGCAGGCTCAAGTGCTGTCTTAAATTTGAACATGCAGGCTATCAGGAACTGGAAAAGACCATGCCGCGCCGGGGCGAGTGGTGCGAATGCGACCGTGGAAGGGGAAAGGTCACGGACCGCAACCTTCTGACCCAGCAGGTTACGCTGACCATGGAAGGCGGCGGCACCATACGCTGTCATGTTTCCGAGCTCAAGAAGACTACTCCGCCGGAAAAAAAGCCCATAAAACCCGCATCCGAAAAAAACAGCAGAAACAATGGAGAAAATCCAAACAGAACCAACGGCAACTCAAACCGGCAGGACCAGAAAAACCGGCAGAAAAATAACCGCAGCAGCGGCAGAAAACAGGAAAACAAAAATGTCGGACAGTCTGCCGGGGAACACTCTTCCGCTGATATCAAGTCATGAGTAAACTTGCCGGCAGTCTGAAACTCCCGGATCAACCGGACATGTCTCTCCTAATCCAGTGGGACGCAGCAGGTTTTCCCATCGGTCCTGGAGAGGATTTTTCAGCCTACTGTGAGCGGCTGAAAAAACGGGAAGAAGCCGTTCAGAAACTGGATGATGAGCTTGCAGAAAAACAGGAGACGCTGGTCTTCGGAGAGATCAGCGTTACCAAAAAAGACCGGATCCCGCAGGAAATCCTGAAGGAAGCCTCCATGGTCACAAAGTTTCTGTACGGCTTTGCATTTGAAGATTTTCCGGGCTTCTTTCTCTCGGAAAACGTAGGTCTTTTATGGGGAGGATGCCTTGTGAGCGACACGGAATCTCCTATGTCAGTTTTTTTCATCCGGGCGAGTTTTCGTAAAAAACAGCGTTTCCTCATCTACCGGCGGCAGGAACTTCAGGCTCACGAACTTTGTCACGCCGCAAGACATGTCTTTGCCGACTGGAGCATGGACGAGTTTTTTGCCTATCAGACCAGCCCTTCACGGCTCCGACGCTATCTCGGAAACTGCTTTATTCATCAGTTTGACGCCATATTCTTTGCATTGCCGGCCATGATGCTTCTGGGAGCGCAGATCCTGCAGTCCTTCTGCTTTCCAAGACTGTCCGTATGGCCATTCTGGATCATGGCGCTGGCTTATCCCGTCTGGCTTCTCTTCCGCAATCAGCGCGGAAGAAACGAGTTTTTCCGCGCGGAAAAGCTGCTGCGGAAAGCCGGCATCCGGGAAGCGATGCCGGTTCTTTTCCGCTGCACCCAGGAAGAACGGAAAATTCTGTCAGAAATAAAGCCGGAAAATTTTCATAACTTCATGATGGACAAGTTAAACGAACTGCGGTGGAAAGTGATCTCCGCCCGTTTTCTGAGCTCTGAAAACAAACCATAAGAAAAACTGTCAGATCCTTGTTAATAAAGTTAGATAACTTTACTTATTAACTTCTGCAGACAGTTTCCAAAAAAGGTTGTCAACACCTAAAACCACATTTAATTATTTGAATATCAGGCAGTAAAAAAGTTTATTAACAGAAAACGCGTGCTCTACTACTACTGATTTATGTATTTACTTAATAGAAGAAGAGTTGCATGGAACGCAAGGAAAGAGTGTTCCCGGTTCCTGAAAAAATCCGTGGATATTTTTTTAAAACTTCTTGAAAAAAAGAGGAACCTGCTTGCAAATATTGTTTCATGTGCTAAATTTACTGTAAGAAAAAACCGGAAAGTCCGGCTTTGAAAAGAAAGGTCAAAAAATGAAAAAAATCGTGCTTCTCTGTGCTTTGGTGGCAACAGCGGCGCTTTTCAGCGGCTGTTCCTCCGTTGAGGCAGTCGGTATCAAAAAGCTTAATGAGCAGAGTCTGACTCCTTCCGGAACCACGGTGGCGCACATTACGGCGACCGCCAGCGGCTTCTATTTTCTGTGGTTCCCGGTGTTTACCGGGTCTCTCAAGTCTCCAGGCTCCATCTCCGTATGCGGAGAGGATTCCTGCGCCAATGTGAGCGCTGTGGTCAATGCGATCACCAAGAAATCCAAAGACTGCGGCGGCACCAAGACGATCCAGATCGTTTCCAATCACAGCAGCCAGATGATGATTGGCCCCATTCCGTTTCTGTTCTACTGGAAGAGTGCATGTGCTTCCGGAAACGCGGTTCGCTGATGCTGGAATAACAATTAGGAGATAGATACAATGAAAAAGATGATTCTCGTGTTTTCTCTGGCGGCAGCGGTGGTGCTGTTTGCCGGTTGCGTGTCTGTGCAGACGGTCAGGAACAAGGATTTGAACGGCCAGGCGCTGAGTGCTGCCGGAAAGCCGGTGGCCCATGTCAATGTTCAGAACTCCGGTCTTTATTTTCTGAAGTGGCCGATCATGGCCGGAAGCACGGACAGTGTCGGTTCCGTTTCGTTTTTCAAGGATACCGTAAATCCGCAGTCCACGGTTCCGGTGCTGACCAAAGAAGCCAAGAAGCTCGGTGCCACGAAGGTCATGAATCTGACTTCGCAGTACAGCGAGTTCGGGCTCCTTTTCGTTATGACTTCCATCAACGTTTCCGGAAATGCAATCAAGCAGTAATCTGACGGATTGACGGACGGGGCCTCTTCCGAAGTGACGGAAAGGGGCCTCTTTTTACTTTAAGGGTGCTATGGCAGGAATTTTTAAATCTTATGACGTTCGGGGCGTCTATCCGGAATCTGTAAATCGGACAACGGCGGAAAAAATAGGCAGAGCCTATGCCGAGCTGACACAAGCCGGAACTGTGGCGGTCGGAAGGGATATGCGTCTTTCTTCCGAGGAGCTTTTTGACGGATTGACGGCGGGCCTTGTTTCATCCGGGGTCCGGGTTCTTTCGGTTGGCTGCTGTTCCACGCCGGTCCTCTATCATGCCGTAGGGACATTGAAAACTGACGGAGGCATCATGATCACCGCCAGTCATAATCCCGGTCAGTGGAACGGATTCAAGTTCTGTCTGGCGGATGCGGTTCCCATGGGATCTGACAACGGTCTCAAAGAGATGGAAGAGATTTTCAATCGGGATTCCGCTTTTTTTCCGCGTTCCGGAGGTGGTCTGGAAGAGGTCGATATTTTGGATCGGTATGGAGCCTTTGTTCGCCAGTTTGCGGATCTCAAGGGAAGGACATTCCGGATCGCTGTTGATTTTGGCAACGGCATGGGGAGCGTGGAACTTTCCGGGATCCGGGATCTTTTTGAACTTATACCGCTGTATGAGGAGCCGGACGGGTCTTTTCCGAATCACGAAGCCAATCCCCTGAAGACGGATACCCTGCATGATCTCTGCAGGAAGGTAAAGGAAACCGGCGCTGATTTCGGTGTGGCCCTTGACGGGGATGCAGACCGCTGCGGTTTTGTGGATGAGACGGGTTCCATCATTCCCATGGATTTTTTCATAGCTCTGGCGGCCGGAGATATTCTGAAAAAAGGTCCCGCCGTCATTCTTCATGATCTCCGGAGCAGCAAAGCGGTTCCGGAATCCATTGCGGAAAAGGGCGGAAAGCCGGTCATGACCAGGGTGGGACACTCGTTTATCAAAAAAGTTATGCGGGAGACCGGTGCTGCTTTCGGAGGTGAACTTTCCGGTCATTACTATTTTCGCGAAAATTTCTGTGCGGAAAGCCCGGCTCTGGCTTTTATAAGATTTGCCAATATGCTTTCTCAAAGCGGTAAAAAAGCTTCGGAACTCGCGGCGCCTCTCCGCCGTTATGCTTCCACCGGAGAATTGAATTACGAGGTTTCCGACATTCAATCCGCCATTGAGAAGGTTCGTAAACAGTACTCCGGAACCGGAAAATGGTTTGAATTGGACGGAGTGTCCGGAGAATACGGCAGCTGGCGATTCAACTTGCGGCCTTCCAATACGGAACCTTTGCTGAGACTTATTGTGGAAGCGGATACAGCGAAAAAAATGACGGAAGAAAAGAACCGTCTATTATCCGTCATTTTTGAAAATAATTGAATCAGAATATGTTATAAAAATAAAAAGTGATGGATTTTCATTGAAAAATGAAATCTGTACAAGTTGAGATCATCGGATTCGGCCAAATCGGACAGATGCTTTTTCGGAAATGGGCGGACGGCAGACTGATCCGGGTGACCAGAGTTGCAGATCCGGTTTTTGCAGGAAGAAAAGCCGTAGAGGTTGCAGGGGCGGCGGATGTACCGGATATCATCATTGATTCTGCTCCGATACCGGGAGCGGAGATTGCGGTGGTGACCACTTCAAGTGAGCTTGAGGAGGTGCTGCCGGTGCTGGAAAAGTGCATTGACCTTGGGATGTCGGCATTAACGACCTGCGAAGAGTTTTTTTTCGACCGGTCCGATCCGGTCCGTTTTTTGGCGGAAAAAGCGGAAAAAGCGGAACTGGCCGTTGCAGGTTGCGGGATCAATCCGGGGTTTCTGATGGATTTTCTTCCGGCGGTGCTTTCCGGCTGCAGTATGAACATCCGTTCTGTTACCGTGGAGCGGTATCAGGATGCTTCCGGGCGTCGGAACCGGTTCCGGAAAAAGATCGGTGCGGGCCTGACCATGGATGCGTTCCAAAAGGAGGTTCAGTCCGGGAAACTCCGGCATGTCGGGATCGTCCAGTCCATGAATTTTCTTGCCGCCATGCTTGGCTGGGATCTCAAAGAACTTTCCGAAGAAATTTCTCCTGTATCGGACGATGGAGTCCATGTCCGTGGTGTCCGCCAGACAGGAACCGGAAAAAAAGAGGATGGATGCGAGGTGATCCGGCTGGATTTTCTGGCGGCGGTCGGGGAGAAAAATCCCCGGGACCGGATCGTGATTGATGGAGAGCCCCGGATTGAAAGTGTGATCCCAGGGGGTATCCATGGAGACACAGGGACCTGCGCCGTGGTGACGAATCTGGTGCGGAGACTTGCCGCCTCACCGCTGACCGGCGTGGTGACCCTGCGTGATCTTGTTCTTTTTCCGGGAAACGGGTGCTGAAAATGGCTGAGCCCCTGGGATTGTGTACCCGCTATACGGCAAAAGGTGCCTCCAGTCGGCTGCGTTTTTTTGCTTTCCGTGAATTTCTGGAATGGGCCGGATTTGAGGTGAAGATCAACTCTTTTTATTCCACGGGCTATCTGGAGAAACTGTACCGGGACGGCAGATGGGGTCATTTTTCTTTTATCGAAGCCATGCTGAAACGCCTTGCATCGGCGTTTTTTCTTCCGGAAAAGCTTTATATAGAGTACGAACTTTTTCCCTATCTTCCGGCATGGACGGAATTTCTTTTTCTCCGGAACCGGCGTTATGTGCTGAATTTCGACGATGATATCTGGCTCCGGTACGGAGAAAGGTCACGGAAGCTGGACGATCTGGTTTCCCGTGCGGCCGGAGTCATCTGTGCCAATGATTACCTGCTGGAGAAAGTCCGCCCGCTTCAGCCGAATACTTTGAAAGTTCCAACGGTGGTGGATCTGAAGCGTTACCGCCAGGCGGCGGAAGCGCACCGGCACGAACCGGGGGAGAAACTTCTCGGAGTCTGGATCGGGACCCCGGTCACATACGTTTTTCTCCAGCAGGCTTTGCCTCAACTTCAGGCGATGCAGGGGGCCCGTCCCTTCCGGCTGCGGGTCATTGCCGGGAAGAATCTGCCGCCCCTGCCGGGAATCGAGGCGGAATATTTGGATTGGAGTGCCGAAAAGGAGGCAGAATTGCTTGCGGAAGCAGATTTCGGGATCATGCCTCTGCCGGAAGAAGATGCCTTTGCAAAAGGAAAATCCGCCTATAAACTCATTCAATACATGGCCGCCGGGCTGCCGGTCATCGCCTCACCGGTGGGGGAGAACTGCCGTGTTGTCACTCCGGAGGCGGGTTTTCTGGCGGATGATCCGCCGGAATGGGCGGAAGCGATCCGCCGTATTACGGACCCGGCTCTCCGGGAGGGAGCCCGGCACCGTGCGGGAGACTTCAGTCTGGAACTCTGGGGACCGAAAACGGCGGATTTTATCCGGAATGCGCTTTGCTGAAACCTGTCCCGGGTGTTTTTACCAACCGAAGGTGCCTTTGGTCCTGGTGAAGCCAAGACGCTTGGAATATTTCCAGATGATCCGTCCGGTATGGATGTCCGCCATTTCCAGGACAAAGGTGCGGACCACGGCCTTTTTTTTGCCGTCATTGACGGTATTGGAAATGACTTTCGGACGCATGACCAGCCTGGCCGCCTGCAATGTACCGCGCTTTGCCACGGTTTTCCGGTCGAAATTTTCGTCGTATTCCAGATCTCTGGATTTGCCGATGGATTTGCTCAGGCCGGCTCCTTCGGCCATGGTCACATCCACCTTGCCGGCATTCAGGAGCGCTTCGTTGATGGCGTCGGTCAGTTCTCCCATGTTGAGGTCGGGGTCATCGGTTTCGTTCAGCGCCTTGTCCAGTTTCAGCAGGGGCAGGGCATTGGGGTCCTTCATTTCCTTGCGGTACTGCACCAGAAACGCACTGAAGCGGGGGCTGGTCATGGCATTGTGAATGGCGGCCACGGCGGCCTGGCGGATCTCCTCGCTGGAAACGGTTTTGTCTCCCCGGACATCGGTCTGCACGGAATCGGGGTCATAGATTGTGGTGGTGGTGGAACATCCTGCCAGGAGCAGGAGAGACGAAACTCCGCAGCAGCAGAGCAAATTCCATTTTTTCATGAAAGCCTCCTTATTTTTCTTTGAAACTGATCTTGAAATCAGTACAGTTCCGGTTGGGTGCCACCGACTGGAGATACAGTGTTTCTCCAGGTATGATGGTCACATCCTGCCAGTCGGAAAGGGGAGTTTCCTCCACCATTCCCTGGCGGTTGAACCAGATGAATTTATAGCGTACCGGATAGGGATTCTCTCCGGTGATGCCGCTCCAGATCTGGGAAAAGAGGCCCACCCGCCGGTTGATGATCTCCAGTTGAACCCGCCTGAACCCGTCTGAAGTCTCCGAGAAATGGATATTCCGGATGCCCAGGCGGTTCTTGAGAAACGTGTCCGTGATCATCCGGGTATTCTTTACATGGCTTGTATCCATGGTTTTCTCGGTGTTTTCCACCGTGTTCACCGTGTTCTGGCATCCGGTCAGAATCAACAGCCCGGCGAGGACGGAAAACGGAAAAAATCGCTTCATTTTTTATCTCCTATTGATGGGTCAAATTCAAAATCTGCACGGCAATGTTTTTTGGTTCCGGGGCGTCTGCCAGGATAATGGCCGACCGTGCCGCTCTTGGGATCCGGAACTGCCGTGAAAAACTGTTGATCCGGAGGGTCACGGTCCGGTCCTTCGGCATGGGGAGGATCGCCAGATGATATTTTTTCGGCAGCGTCTCCCAGCACCGGGTGTCCGCCGTATTGACACTGGCACGGTAAATGGCTCCGCCGACGGCAATGGAAACAATGCCCAGAACTTTTGCAGTGGTGCTGATATTGGACACCCCCACCGCCGTAATACCGCCGTAATAAAGCCCCTCTTTTACGAGCGTGGAGAGAACGATCCGTGTGATCATTCCGGGAAGTCTCTCATGAAATTCCTGGGCGAGGATCCCGTCCATGTCCGCCAGCAGCACCGGGGTGATGTTCTTCTGATTTGCCGTTACACAGAGTGTTTTGACGGTATCCGGATAAAATTTGCAGACAGGCCATGCCGTCATGACCGGAAAATACAGATCCTTCTGTTCCAGCGCCGGCCCCCGCCCGGTACCGATCAGAACGTAAACACAGTTCCGGTCCGGCGAAAATCCGAGGTTTCCGATTCCGCACAATGCAAAAGGCACTGTCTGTCCGGCGAGCTGCAGACTGCTGACGTACAGCTGCCGGTACAGCATCTGTTCCGGCAGAGCTTCATGCAAACGCCTGAAATCAATGGCGGCATTGCTGAAATTGCCGTCCCTGAGCGAACCCAGACCGGAGAGAAAAAGAGCCATGGGATTCAGGAAATTCCCGTATCCCCGGCGGGCGGTTTTCCGGCTGACGGCGAGACTTTCGGCGACTTCTTTGTTGCGCTTGTCTCCGGTAATGGCTTTTTCCGTGACATCCCCTGCCTTTGCGGTTTGTTCTGGATATTCTTTTTTCAGCTCACTCATGCCGGCTTTTTCTTTTTCAATGGTGTCCTGATACACTTCCTGAACGTGCTTCTGTTCGGTACGGAGCCGGCGCAGCTGGGCACGGAAGGCGGATTCATTGCCCGTCCCCAGATACGCCAGAGATTTCATGGCCGCCAGCATGATCCGGTCCCGGCACCAGCCCCGGTACGGGAGGGCATTCAGATTGGTCAGCATCACGGCGCTTTCCGCCCCCACGTCCCGGACGCTCACTTTGGCCCGGTCGTCGTAATCGGCGATCAGCTTCTCGCCGATCCGGAATTCATTCACTGCATCCTGATACTTTCCCATGCCGAAAAGAAGACTGCCGGCCTCCAGGCGCCATACCAGCTCGTCACCGGTATTGATCACGGAAGAGTTGTACCAGCAAGGCTCCTTGAGTTTTGCACGGACCTCCGACAGCGCTCCTTCACGGTCCCCCTTCATGAAATCTTCCATCAAGGCCGCTTTCTGACGGTGGGAATTGACGACCGTGGAACAGCCTGAAAACAGAAGCCCCGCCAAAGTGACGGCCAAAGTGACGGAAAAAAACTGACGGGAATTCATGTTCACTTCGCGCCTTTCAGCACGGGAATTCTGCTCAATGCCGGAACGATCTCTTTTTCCGTGACGGTACGCATGATATAGAGTCCGTAATCCTTGGGCATCCACTCCCGGGTCATGGCCGGATCAATGTCCCGGAAGTTGATCCTGGAATGGAAGGGGATGTTGGCGACGGATGCCCCGTCCCGGGCGGAAACAACCCGGACAGTCCCTTCAAAATAACCGATGCGGCGGATGCCGGAAGCACCGGATTCCTCCACATGGTACGGGATGGCGGCAACTTCATATCGAGTGATCGCCGGCTGGACGAGATACTGGACTTCCAGTAGTTTGCCCACCCGGACATACATCTTCGGTTCCAGCTCCGCCAGATCGTCAATGTGATTCCGGCGGAGGATTTTGGTGACGGAGCGGAGGTTCTGGAGCTTCACGTTCTGCTGCAGCAGACTGTTCTCGAGAATAGCGGTAAAATCCGCCGCCGGGAAATTCGGCGGGGCGGCCGGTGCCAGAAGCGCACAGCGCTGCAGGGTTTTCTGATCGGCCAGAAGGGTGTTCAATACCGCTTCGATCCGGTCGGCAAGTTCATCAAAATCATTGACCCGGATATTGGCGGTCCGGGCGGGATCAATTTCGCCGGTGGAGGCGTCCAGAATCCGCATGGTGCAGCTGACCCCTTTGCCGAACCGGGCCACTTCGGAGATCAGAATGTATCTGACGCCGGAAACCCTGCCCATCTGCGCTTTCTGAATATCGCTCATATTCACCAATCCGGAGCTGGAACCCAGTCCGCACTCGGTCAGGATCTGCTTGAGAGAGCCCCGGGAGACCAGGGTGTATTCTCCGGACCGGATGCCGCTTTCCAGCATGCCCCAAACGGCCTCGATCTCCGCCGGTTTGACGCCGCCCCTGGCCGCCGGTTCGGCCACGGCAAGCTTATCCGCCGCAGCGGAAGACAGGAGGATCAACAATCCAAGACACCATCCGGATAAAATTTTTTTCATGATTTCACTCCTGTTTTGCCGGTTTTGCCGGAGCCGGGATCTGATTTTTCCGTCCGGGGCGGCATTTTGCATGCAGATCTTCGGCAGCCTGGGCCGTCGCCGATTTCATCAGGATCTGAAATTTATCGTTGTTAATTTCCATGGAACCGGGACGGATGTCTTCCCGGAGAGTACCGGTATAGACGCCGGAATGCACTGTGTGCCCGGAAGCAAGATCCGTCATTTTGACGATCAGGTCCAGTTCATAGATCATGGACCGCGTCTCGATATTGTAGCCCTTGAAGGAAACGATCCGGCTGCGCATATCCGAGACCGTACCGGAAAGAAGATGGGTGGCACCGGTCATTTTCCGCAGACCGGGCATCACATTCCGGGGAAAATCCGGAGCCGACTGGAGTTTTGTTACGGCATTTTCGATGGTCGGAAGTTCCACCACGCCGAAAATTTCGCCGTGTTTTCCCAGTTCTGCAGCAAGGTATTCCGCGCCGATCACTGCCGGACGGGCGGGTCCCTTCACCTCGGTCCGGTACAGTTCCATGGCCCTGGTCCGGTTGAAGCGGTTGTCTTCTGTCTGAGCCTTCCGGTTGGCATCGCCGGTCCGGAAGCTGTCCCATGCGTCGATGAGCCGCACAAATCCCTGCATGGTGCGGCTCATGAAAACCCGGTCCCCTTTGTCCAGAGACCGTTGAGCGGGGACCTGGATGGGCTTGTTCTGATAATCCAGAAACCTTTTCTGCCCCTGAATGTCAATGGTGGTGAAATTCAGCACTCCCACCCGGAAGGGCGGATCCGCCGCCGGAAGGGAGATGCTTGCCGCCATTGTCAGCAAAACTGCCGCGGATTTCCACATTTTCGTCACGATGATCCTCCTGCTGTTTTCAGTACCATGCCGCCGCCACGCCGTTGGATACGGTCACCCGGCGGGGCGTTCCGGGAAAAGGATATTTTTTCAGGTTCCGGACCGTCGAAAAACAGATGATCCGTCCCGGATTCCGCCGGATAAGTTCGGGCAAATGTTTGTATTCCACATGTTTTGCGGCGTATTCCTCCGGATAGCGGTTGAATGCGTAAGCAAATTCTCCGGGTCTCCCGGCCACAATGATATCCGTGCGTTTGAGGGTCCACGCCACGGCGGCAAGCTCGCTTCGCCCGGCAGTGACCACAAAGTTTTCCGGCACCGGGGAGCCTTTCAGACAGTTCGAGATGCCCATTCCGGTCATCCGGTCCCCGAACCACGCAGGAGAGAGGTTCAGAAGGAGATAAACTGTCAGCGGCACCAGCCCCGCCAGCAGAAAGGCTCCGCGTCTTGCCCGGGAACTGAATTTTTTCCGGAGGAGGGTCAATCCGTACCAGACCGCCAGCAGAATGAGGATACCGGCGGCGGGGAGATTCAAAGTCACCCGGAGTTTCGGGATAAGAAAAGCCGCCGCCGCTGCTGCGGCCAGCACAAGCCAGAGGATTCCCCAGAGGGAAACAAGACCGTCCAGAATTTTCCGGCACCGGGCCGGTTCCCGGCCCATCGCCCGGCGGAGGGCCAGTGCCGTTGTGACCGCAAGGGGCGGAAAACAGGGGAGGATGTAGGTTCCCAGCTTGCAGCTGGAAATGGAGTAAAAAAGAAAGGGGATCCAAGTCCAGCAGAGGAGAAAACGCGTTGTGGGGCGCTTGAGCCAGTCTTTGCGGACACCCCGCCAGCCGGCCAGCCACACGGCTCCCGCCGGCAGGATACCTCCCAGGAGGACGGGGACAAAATACCAGAAAGGCTGGGGCTTCCGGTCATAGGTGCTTGAAAAAAAGCGGTTCCAGTGCTCTTCCACCGTGAAATAGCGCCAGAAATCCGGTTCCGCATGGTGGATGGCCAGGCTCCACGGCAGGATCACCGCCAGCATGACCGCCAGAGGGATCCACGGAAAAAGAAGGAGTTTTTTCCACGATTTTTCCCAGAGCATAAAGGGGACCATGACCATAACCGGGACGGCCATGGCGAGAAAGCCCTTGACCAGAAATGCGCCGCCTGCAAAGATTCCCGCCAGCACCAGAAATCCCACCGCCGTACGGATCCGTTCCGTCCGGTACGCCCCGAAAGTGCTGGCGATGGTCAGCGTAAGGAAAAAAGTGAGCGTATTGTCCAGCACCCCGAAGGTCCCCACCCCGAAAACCAGACCAGACGTCAGGTAAATCAGTGCTGCCGTGCCGGGCAGCAGGGGATCCGGACGGATATTCAATGCAAAGCGGAACACCGCCAGCATGGTGAGGAACACCGCCAGAGCGGATCCCAGACGCAAAGCGAAGGCGTTTTCGCCGAAAAGCAGAAGATTGAGGGCATTGATCCGGTGTCCCAGTGCGGGTTTTTCAAAGTAGCGGACGCCGTTCAGGCGGGGAACGGTCCAGTCTCCCGAAACGGTCATTTCCCGGGCGATCTCCCCGTACCGGAATTCATCCGGACGCATGATGGGACGGATCCCCAGCGGCAGAAGATACATCCCCGCAAACAGAATGACCAGATACAGAAGACTTCGCTTCCGGATCGTTTTCCACGCAGAAACCCTCATGAAACCCTCATTTTTTTTGATTGGATACAATACACCCTGGTCGTGCGTATTGCAAATGGCGGAAGATCGTTATGACCGCATCTGCAATACTCCTGATAGAGATCAGCGCAAGAAGGACCGCCAGCACCACGCCGCTGTGCAGAATCACCAGCACGGCGGTCAGGAGGCAAAAGATTCCAAGCCGGAGCCGGTTCGTCCGGAGGAGCCGTCCCGCCGCCAGGACCGCTGCGGCAAGCAGAGGAACAAAGCTTGAAAGAATGAACCGCACCGGGTCACAGAAAGTGTGGCTGTAGCCGCAGAAGAAGAGGATGACCGGGATGGCCCACAGCCCCAACACGGCACGCTTTTCCCGGTCCGGCAGCAGAAGAAAGCCCGATATTGCCGATGACATGACAAAGAGATTGCTTTCCAGAAGATACCGGAGGCTGATGCCCTTGACAAGTGTGACAAAGGTGAACCCGGCCGCCGGTCGTTCCCCGGGAGGAAGATTCAACGCGTGGAGGCTGTATGGGAAGATCCACATGCTTCCGAACTGGTGGAAATTCACTGCCAGCTGGATTCCCGTGACCGCAAGGAACACGAGACTTCCGGTCAGAAGAAAAGCGGTCCACTGCCGGACTCCGGTGAGATTTTCCCGGAACCGGAGCAGGAGGAGATACCCGGCCACCGGGCAAAAAAAGATGTTGTTGAGCCTGACCAGACAGGCAACGCCGAGGAGCGCGGAGACCAGTGCAAGGCTGCAGAGACTTGGCCTGATTTTCAAACAGGCAAGGATCACCGCAAAAACCAGCACGGTCGAAAACATGTCGCTCATGCCGTTGAACCCGCAGCCGATAAGGGTCATGTAGTACCGGAACGATGCGGCAATGGACGGCAGATCGAAGAAACTGTGAAAGACCTTGTTTTCCCAGTCGGGAGTGTGATGAAGGAAAAAGGGGAGCAATGCCCAGAGGAGCATGGCGGCAAAGGCGTGCTTCATGGGAATTTTCAGTTCCATCAGGATCCTGAACCCCAGAACCAATGCAAGAGGCCCCAGTACGAAGCCGGAGAACCACGATGCCGGGATCAGAATATCCCAGTAGCTTTGCGCCCCGGCTGCGGCCGCAAAGGGAAGCATGAAGAGCGCCCCGTGCCCCACCGGATAGGTCCACGGTCCGGCCAGATGCCCCCGGAGGAGATCTTTGGCGACTTCGAAATATCCCGGTTCGTCCGCCGGATTGCAGTAGAGCCCGGCTCCGGCATCCACGATCCATGCCAGAAGCGCGATCCGGGCGGCGATCAGCACTCCGGCCCAGATCCGCCAGTCCTGCCGGGCCTTCTTCGTGCGGATCATCCGGCAGATCAGCAGGAGACCTGTTCCGGCGGATGCGGGGCCCAGCAGCCGGACAACGGAGGGGAGTTCATGGGCCATACGGAGCTCAAATTTCCGCTTCCCGGTGGAACGGGATGCGGAAATATCCGGCGAGGCAAAACAAGTCTTATTCTGCAGCTTGACCGGATAAAAATCCAGCCTCCGGGCGAGAGGGTGTGCGCGAAACCAGATCTGTTCCGGCGGATGCTGCGGATAGATCGTCGCATTCTGCGGCAGCACGAGAAGCAGTCCCGCTCCAGGTTTCGGTGCGTCAAAGACCGGCGTTCCCGCCGGCAGCCGTACCTGGGATGCCGAAAGAAACAGCCCCCAGACGGCCAGGACCGCCGGGAGCCATATTTTGAGTCCGAAACTTCCGGTCATAACCGGTTTTCCCCTCCCAATCGGATTCCCCCCGGTACGGGACCGGGGGGGGACGCCCCGCCTTATTCGGCAGCGACTTCCGCCTGATGCTTGGCAATGATCTCCTTGGCCAGCTGGCCCGGGACCTCTTCGTAGCGGATGAACTCCATCTCGAAGGATCCGCGGCCCTGGGTCATGCTGCGCAGTTCCGTGGCGTACTTGGGCAGTTCCGCCAGGGGCACTTCGGCATTTACCACATTCAGCCCTTCCTGCGTGCCCATGCCCATAATGCGGCCCCGCTTATGATTGAGGTCGCCGGTCACGTTGCCCATATCGTTGTCCGGAACATGGATGTGGACATTCATGATGGGTTCCAGCAGAACCGGCTTGGCCTTGCCCATGGCTTCCTTGAAGGCGGCCCGGGAGGCAATTTTGAAGGCCATTTCATTGGAGTCCACCGGGTGATATTTGCCGTCGAAAACCGTGACCCGGACCCGTTCCACCGGGCAGCCCACCAAGGGACCCTGATTCATGGTTTCCATGACGCCCTTTTCGACTGCCGGGATGAAGTTCTTCGGGATGGCGCCGCCCACAATGGCGTTTACGAACTCGAAGCCGTCCGGATTCGGTTCGATCCGGAGATGGACTTCCGCGAACTGCCCGGCGCCGCCGGACTGCTTCTTGTGGCGGTAAGCGCTTTCACCGGTGCCGGTAATGGTTTCCCGGTACGGAACTTTGGGAGTGGCGATCTTTGCCTCGACTTTGTACACATCCTTCAGGCGTTTGAGGACGATGTTCAAGTGCTGGTCGCCCATGCCGGAAATGAGCATTTCATGGGTTTCCGCCTGCCGGGAGATCTCCAGTGTCGGGTCGCATTCGGCAATTTTGTTGAGACTCATGATCATTTTGTCATCTTCGCCGGATTTGGCGGCGGAGAGGGCGTAGCTCATCACCGGATGGGGGTAGGCAATGGGGGGCAGAACCCGGCTCCAGTCTCCCAGAACAACGGTGTCCCCGAAGTGGGTGTCCTTGAGCTTCGCCACGGCGAAAATGGTTCCGGGACCGGCTTCGTTGACGGGAGTCTGAATTTTGCCGTTCATCAGGAGCAGCGCGCCGAAACGCTCCTTGGTCCCCCGGGAGACATTCTGCACTTCAGAGTCCGCCTTGAAGACGCCGGAACGGACCCGGATGAAACTCAACTGACCGATAAAGGGGTCGTTGACAGACTTGTACACCAGCCCGATGGCCGGACCCTCGTCGGAGACGGGGATTTCGGAATTGTCCGCAAAGATCACGGTCCGGGCATGGGGACTGGGGAAAATTTCCGCCATGGCATCCATCAGTTCCGTCACGCCCACATCCTTCAGGGCGCTGCAGGCGAAGACGGGGATTACCTTTTTGGCGAAAATCGCGGCTTTCATGCCTTTTTTGATCTCGTCCGCAGAAAGTTCCTGACCGTCCAGATAACGCATCATCATATCTTCATCGGTTTCGGCGATGGCGTCCATCCACATGCCCCGGACTTCGGCGACCTTGTCAGCGATATCCGCCGGGACGTCCTTCTCAAAAAGCACGTTGATGACCTTGCTGAAATTCTCTTCGGCGCCGATGGGCCAGGTGAGGGGGAGGACCACGTTGCGACCGTGGTTGATCCGCATTTTTTCGAGGGTGCGGTCAAAATCGCCCCGTTCCCGGTCCAGGCGGTTGATGATGCCGAACCTGGGAATATCCCGGCCGCGGGCAAACATCCACGCTCTGGCGGTGCCGATCTGGGGACCGTCCACGGCGTCCAGCACCACCAGCCCCGCGTCGGCGGCCCGCATGCCGCATGCCACGTCGCCGACGAACTCGGCGTTTCCGGGGGTGTCGGAGAAGAAAAAGTCCTTGCCCTTCCACTCGCAGTGGCAGACGGATGCATAAAGACTGGACTGGCGTTCCTGCTCATCGGCGGCATAATCTGAAACGGTATTCTTCTGCTCCACGGAGCCACGGCGCTCAATGGCTTTGGCTTTGAAGAGCATGAGTTCGGTCAACGTGGTTTTTCCGCTTCCGGAGTGTCCGGCGATGGCGAAATTTCTGCACTCTGCGGCTTTCTTCATAAGAATCTTCCTTTCGTGTTGAAGCTGACGATCAATATTCCAGTTCCATACTTTATGCGGTCAGAAGATGACAGAAGGTCTCCTTTCTGGTTGATGCCATGCATTCTGATGTGCAATATAGCGAATGATTTCCCGGTTGTCAAGCTGAAAATGGAAAAAAAAAGGTTTTTTCCGTTTTGCACGGGGCCCTTGAGGGAGAATCCGCCGCCGGGCCGGGGACTGCGGGGGGGGATCCGTACATGGGGCTTCTGCGGTCCGGAGGTTCAAAACAGCTTTGCCGTTTTCGGCTTTATCTCAGAAGTTTGTTCCGATTCCTCCGAAGAATAACCGGTTTCCACTTGACAAAACGGCAAATCCATGGTAATTTCTCCTGTTGGGTATGCACCGCTGTCCGCTCTGGTTTTCCGGTTAAAAACGGAACGGATGCCTGGCCGCGCCGGTTTCAACGGGTCATAAGCGAAAAAGCTTTTCAATTCAAGGAGAAAAAATGAAGCGCATTCTGATTCTGCTGCCGGTTTTTTTGTGTCTGGCGGCGTTGGCTGACGAAATTGTCAATGTGGTCCCGCCGAAGGCTCTGCCGGAAACGGGAACCCCTCCACGGAATGCGCCGGTTCTGAATGTGGCTCCGCCGGAGGATCCTCCCGGAAAGACCGGGCAGACGGTCCCGTCAGAAAAAAGTGACGGAAAAACGACGGCGGTTCTGTCCGCAAAAAGTGACGGAAAAACGCCAGTTCAGGTGGAAAAACGCCCGGATAACGGAAAAAAAGGGACGGCTCCCGCAAAAATTCTTTCCCGGGAATCCGATGCCATTGCCGCATCGGTCAACGGCAGTCCCATCAGTGTCCGGGATATTGTGGAAGAGACCGCCCGTCAGGAAGATATCATTTACCGGACGCTCCCCCGGGCGGAACACTATCAGGCGATCCTGAACTTGCGGAACAAGACCCTGGACAATGCCATCAACCGCAAACTCCTCCTGCTGGAATATGAGGCTCAGACCTTCCGGGTCCCCAATCAGTATGTGGAAAATATCATGGATGAGATCGCCCTTTCCCAGGGGATCCGTTCCCGCCGGGAGTTTTATGCCAGGCTGCGCTCCCAGCATACTTCTCCGGCAGGGCTGCGGCAGAAAGTGCTTGAGCAGCTGATTGTTCAGGCCATGACCGCCCGGAGAATCCAGCTGAAGGGAACCATTTCTCCCCGTGAGGTCCGGAAATACTTTGACGATCATGCTGCGGAGTTCGGCAAAAGCGAACAGTGGGAACTGGGCATGATCGCTCTTCCGCCGGATTCTCCGGTTTACCGGGCGGACGGCGGACTGCAGAAGTTTCTGACGGCGCTCAGGAAAGACCCGGGGAGCTTCTCTGCCCTGGCGGCATTGTATTCCAACGGTCCCAACGCCGATTCCGGCGGGTCCCTGGGATTGCTGCCCAAAACGGCTTTGCGCCCGGAATTTGCCGCCGCCTGCAAAAATGCCAAAGCCGGAGACATTCTTGGCCCCATTCACGCCGACGGGGTTGATTATTTTCTGCAGGTATTGAATATCGTCCCCCCGGAAAAGGCGGATTTCCTCGCCCGGGAACCTGCCCTCCGCAAGAGGCTGGAGAATGAACACCGGGAAAAGATCATGGCGGAATATTACCGGGAGCTCCGCAGCAAAGCCATCATCCGGATCTACTGGTAATGGACGGGATCGACGGATACGGGTCCCAGCATTTCCGCTGCCGGCGGTGCCGGGCCGGGTGCTGCGCCCGTTACGCCATCACCGTTTCCGCCGAAGAGCGTGAACGTCTGCTCCGGCTGAAGGGTACCTCTAAAAATTCA
>DCGO01000132.1:25501-67029 GCA_002314605.1 Lentisphaeria bacterium UBA1776
CTCAAAATCCCATTTTGCATCTTTTTCCCCATTGTCCCGCAAATCCATCCGTTTGAATTTTTAGAGGTACCCTGAACCTTTTCGGCATTCCTTCAGCCGGACAGTGCTTTGTGCCTGCTTCCGGTGGCAGGTTCACCCTGCAGAAAGATCCCCGTACCGGCGACTGCGTTTTTTCCGGCGGCGGGTCCTGCCGCATCCAGTCGGATTTCGGCTATGATGCCAAACCCCTCGCCTGCCGGGTCTTTCCGCTGGAGATCCGCCGATGGAAGGATGGCCGGATCTCCGCAGCTTACCGCTGGGTCTGCCCCGAGGTCGGGGATCCGGAGGGAGCGCTTCTGGAAAACGAGGGCTCTCTGGAGACTCTTGCCCGCGAACTGGATGATGTGCGTCCGGCGGATGATGTTTTTTCCGACCGGAGCCCGGCGGATCTCTTCCGGGTGAGAAAAATCCATGCAGGGTTCAGCGCCATTCTTCACGCGCCGGATATTCCGCTCAAACTCCGGCTGTACGCCCTGGCCAGGACGCTGGATTTCCATGACCGGAAGGAGATGGCCGGATTTATCACTTCCGCAGACGACAGCTTCGCTGCGGACGCATGCGATTTTCTGCTCAAGGCCGAACCGGTCCTGAGGAAAGAACTCGCCGCTGCCCGGCGTCCGGATGCTCTGCTGCGGACCATGTTCAGAAACCACCTCTGCAGTCTTCTGCAGCACGAAGAGCCGGGGCTCGGAAAAGGATTTTCCGGCCGGCTCTCCGCCAGTATCTCCCGGTTCAGGATCGCCCTCGGCACCGGCTCCATCCGCAGGATGAATCCGGCGGCGCCGGGGCTCCCGGGAAGTTTTTTCCCGGTTCAGGAAGCCTTTCCGGCCGAACCGGACGCCGTCCGGATCCATGGCGAATTTCTGTTCGGAAAATTTGACGGCATGGATTTCTGGGGTCGGAGGGTCCATGGATACACTTATTGCGAGGGACTGCGGCACCTGCTGGCGGCAGGAGTGCAGATCCGCCATCTGGCGGCGGCGTTTGCATTGTCGGCGGACCGGCCGACCGTTTCCGGGGAGAACATGCTTCATGCTGTGCAGCTTGCCGATCTCTCCTTTGCAAACTCTTCCGTTTTCCGGCTGAAAAGTGCCCGGAAGTGGGTCCGGTTTCTGACCACCCCGCGGAATATGGTCATCCTTCTCCGGGTCCTGCCGGAAAAATAACCCGCGGAAAGAATGAAAAAAGGGAAACTCCTCACGGGAGGGAATTTCCCTTTGCCGGTCCTGTGTTCCGGATGTCCTATTTTCCGAGGGCCGGGAGACTGGCGGCGATCACCGCCTGGCCGTGGCGTTTGAACTTTTCATCCGGGACCCGGAAGCGGATATCTTTGTATTCCGGAAATTCCGCAGAAAGGACCTTCTGCGCTTCTTCCATGATGATCTCTCCTCCTTTGCCGGAGGAGACCCGTCCCAGGAACAGGAGATTTTTGAGTTCATAGAAATCTGCGAAATGGGCCACTGTATAGCCGAAACATACCCCGATGGTACGGTAGATGGCCGCCGCCCCCGGATCGTCCTTCAGCATCAGGTTCTGTACTTCCACCAGCTGTTTCGGGAAGGGCATGTCCGCCGGGAACCCCAGTTTGGCGGCCCTGGCCAGACGTGCCACCCCCTGCTGGCAGAAATACTGGACACCGCAGCCCAGATCCCCGCTCCACTCGTCCGCCGGAGCGTCCGCACGGTAATCCACCGGGACGAAAGCCAGTTCATTGAGCCAGTCGGTGATGTTGCCGTTCATATTCACATAGCCCCCGGCCACGCTGGTGCCCATGGAGATGCCGATGACCCCGTTGGATTCCATGGACATGGCACCGGCCAGGGCGGTGACTTCGCCGTCATTGGCCACGATCATGGGAACGTTGTAAACTTTCTGGATATCCTCAAACATGTGGACCACATGTTTCCGGAAGTCTTCGGCGGAGACCCCCCGGAAGAGGGACGCGAGGCGCGGCTGATTGTCCACATAGACCCCTGCCGCCGAACCGCCGATGGCGTCCACCCGGGGCATCTTTTCCGCCGCCCGCCGGAGGGAGTCCAGGATCCCCTGGCGGTGATATTCCGGATCCTTCTGGAAATAAGGATCCCAGACCACTTCCTCGGTGTGGACGACTTTGCCGTCCACCACGGCGGCGCACTTGCGGTCGGAACCGCCCAGATCGAACCCGATGCGGCAGCCGTCCATGTGGCCTCCCAGCTGGACCTGGATCTCTTTGGATTCCGGAGCGTCCTGCAGGACAACGACCTCAAAGGGCCGGCCGTAAATGCGCTCACCCATCATCTCAAAATCAAATTTCCGGGCGCCGCCGGCAGAGTAAATTCTGCTCAGGGCCTCTGCGATCTCCGGAGCGCCGAAGATGCCGACCTTGTATCCGCCTTTCATCCACAGGAGGAACTTCACGATCCGCTCCACATAGCGGATATTCAGCTCCCGGCCGGCCGGTTCATCGGCCATCACCACAGTGGGGAAGGTGGAAACCGTCCCGTTGGGTCGGTACAGTGCAATGACGATCTTACGGCTTTTGCCGGAAGTTTCAGCAGCCTTGCGGTAGGCCCGGTTCCACAGCACGGCGGGGACGAATCCCGGATCAAGTTCCGGCACCATGGCCGGATGGACGGAAATTTCCATTTCCACGAATCCTTTCTGTTTCATTCCGCCGCAGAGATCTTCCTCCGGCAGCGGATTATTCTACTGATCAAAACCGGCCGGAAACCAGTTCTGAGGCGAAACGTACACAATCCAAACAACTCGGTCCGGTGCCGGCTTTGATCTCCCTGCACTTGTCGGAACCGACTTTTGCACAGAATGCCGCGACCGCAGCGTCCCGGCGGGCTTCCGGCAGAAGCTGCAATGCCGCATAAAGCGCTCCGCAGCGCCCCTCCGGCGCCCGGCCGCCGCCCATAGAGGCCATTTCCGGGATCAGGTCTTCTCGTCCCGCCCCCGCCGCGACCGACTGGGCGCAGTTGCAGCGGCGCGGGACTTCCGAAAAATATTCGACGGCGCTTTTTCCCATTTTCAGCAGTCCATCCCTTCCAGCACCGCTGCGGCAGCACTCCGGAAAGCCTCCGCCGCAGGGCCGTTTTCCAGCGAGAAGGGACTGCCCGCATCGCCGCTGGCACAGATCCGGGGATCGACGGGGAGTTTCCCGAGAAATTTCACGCCGTACTTTTCCGCCAGTTTTTCCCCTGCCCCGGAGGCGAAGATTTCCGTGACTTCACCGCATTTTGGGCAGACAAAACCGCTCATATTTTCAATGATTCCGGCCACCTGGAATTTCAGCAGATTGCAGAAATTGATGGATTTTGAGACATCCTCCGCCGAGACCTGCTGGGGCGTGGTCACAATGACGGCGCTGGAACCGGTTCCGGCCAGCGTCTGGCAGACGGTCAGCGGTTCATCGCCGGTCCCCGGAGGACAATCCACCACCAGAATATCCAGATCCTCCCACAACACATCCGTCAGAAGCTGCTTGATCACGCCGATCTTCACCGGGCCGCGCCAGACCACCGGATCATCCGCGTGGTCCAGCATGAAACCGATGGAGATCACCTTGACACCGCAGGCTTCTGCGGGAATGATCCTGCCGTTTTCATCCGCTTCCGGCCGGGCGTCGGAGAGACCCATCATCCGGGGGATGCTGGGACCGTGGACATCCACATCAAGCAGACCGACTTTGCGGCCGGAGCGGGCCAGGGTACAGGCCAGATTGGCCGCCACGGTGCTTTTGCCGACACCGCCCTTGCCGGACATGACCACCAGTTTCTGCCGGATCCGTCCCAGGCACTCATTCAGGGCACACTCTTCTTTTTCCTTATTCGCACAGCCGGCGCAATTTCCGCTGCAGTTTCCGCTCATGATATCCTCCTTGATTGCAACAGGAGAAAATATAGCTTTCTTTTGCAAAAGTTCAACCGTTGCAGGACGGTCAGGCGCCAAGATAACGGAAACAAAGCATGGTTATATCATCTGACTGGGGTGCCCCGCCGACAAATCCGGCCGTATCCAGTTCCACCGCCCGGATCCACGCTTCCGGAGACGCCTGGAGCGTCTGCTTCCGGAGACACGCGTCCATACGTTCCTCGCCGTACTGCTGGCGGTCTTTATCCATGGCTTCCGTCACGCCGTCGGTATAGCAGAAAAGGGTATCGCCGGGTTTCATGACGAAGTGGCTTTCCGTATAGGGAATTTCCATGATGCCGAAGGGGGCACCGTCCACCTGAGCGAGAATTTCAAGCGTTCCGTCCGCCCGCACCAGACGCGGCGCATTGTGCCCGGCATTGACGGCATGCACATCTCCGGTCTTCAGGTCCGCAATGGCACAGTACCAGGTGACAAACATCATGGCATCATTTTTTTTGCAGAGATAGGCGTTCACTGCATCGGCGATCTCCGTGGGCATGGGGTGGTCCTGCATGCGGCTCCGCTGGATGGTCTGCATGACCGCCATGAAGAATGCCGCCGGGGCCCCCTTGCCGGAAACATCGCCGATGGTCAGCACCGCATACCGGTCGTTGCGCATGGCGAAATCGTACAGATCCCCGCCGACTTCTTTGGCCGGATGCAGAGATGCAGCCAGCTGAAACCGCGGGTCTTTTCCTTCCGGCGGCGGAGGCAGGAGGGACCGCTGGATTGCTCCGGCCGCCTGCAGTTCCCCCTCGATTTGGAGCCGGGAATCCGTACTGCTCTTCAATTCCCGGACGTACCGGTCCAGTTCCCGCTGCATCTGCCGGAAAGAATCCGTCAGAATGCCGATTTCGTCACCGACAAGATAATTCGGCAGAGGAGTTTGCAGATTGCCGGAGCCGATGGCCTTGGCCGCCGTACTCAGCCGCAGCAGCGGCCGGGTGATCTTCCGGCACAGGATCACAATACCGCAGGTCAAAAGACCCAGACCGCTGATACACAGAATACTCATGCTGAACTCCATAATCCGCAGAGGGCGGAGAAGTTCCCGGATCGGGGACCCGGTGCCGATGCTCCAGCCATTGGACCGTACCGGTGCATAATAGAACCGGACGGGGGTGCCGGTAATCGTAGAGCGCAGACTTGCACATTTGCCTTCTTTGCCGGAGATCATGTTTTTACCGATGTCCGCCAACTCCGCGATGCCATGTTTGCGGGCCTCGGAGAAAATACTGCATCGCCCGACCATATCCGGATCCGGGTGTCCCAGACAGACCCCTTTCTGCGAGAGCAGAATGGCGTATCCCCCTTTCCGGAAATTGATTTTCTGCAGAAGCCGGGCCAGTACGTGGATATTCGCATCAAGGGTCAGAACTCCCGCAAAAATCTTTTTCCCGTTCCGTATCCGGTAGTAGGGGACCGAGTAGGTCGTCATCAGGATATTGCCGGCGCCGGCATCAAAATACGGTTCCGTCCAGTGTCCCTTGCCCGTGTCACGGGGGATGGTATACCACGGCATTTCCCAGTACCGGTAATCCGGGGTTCCCAGAGTGCAGCGGATGAGACGCCCCTCTTTCCAGTAGAAATAGGTCTCGCTTTTTGGCGAAACCGTATTCGGCGGAACCGGTACCACGGCACCGCCGTAAACGGTTGGATCATCCTGCCGGAGAGTATTCAGCATCAGCAGCAGAAGCTGGCACGTGTCCTCATATTCCGGCTCTTTGCGGGTGATCATGTCCGCTGTGTGCCGCATGTGATCCTGGATGGTATGGACGACCACATCCAGCTTGGTCGAGACGTGACGGACCTCCGAAACCGCCGCCTGGTCAATGGCATACTCCATCCGGGTCCGCATGGTCCAGGCCGCCGTGATCCAGACCGCCAGCAGCACTGCCGCCGCGCAGGGCAGCAGCCAGCCGACAAGCTGCCAGATCAATGAGTGATGCTTTTTCATATCTTTTTTCCGCCGTTCCGAAATGTTCAGCAGAAATATAATACACCTTTGCGAAAGTGCAACTTGACAAGGACAAATCCCGTGATAGATTTCTCCCGGTCATTTCAGCGGAAAGGAACATCTATGGAAATCGGTATCACCGGCGGCCGGGGTTTTCTCGGGTTCCATTTGGCGGAAGCGTGCCGTAAGGCAGATCATCAGGTGATCTTTTTGGACCGGGACGCTTTTGCCGATCCGGAGAAACTTGCTTCACAGGTCGGCATTTGCCGGAAAATTGTTCATTTCGCCGGCTTGAGCAGGCACGAAGACGGCCGGTATCTGTATGACACCAATCTGGCCCTTGCCCGGGCGCTGGACAGCGCCTTGAAACGGCATCCGGTCCCGCTGTTTTTTGCTTCCACCACCCATTGGGCCAAGGATCTGGAATATCACCGTTCCAAACGGGACGCCCGGGCGCTGTTCGAGCGATCCGGCCGCTATCCTGTCGTCACGCTCCGGATGGCCAATGTATTCGGTCCGGGGAGCCGTCCCTTTTACAACTCAGTGGTCTCCACGTTCTGCCGTCTGGCTGCAGAACACCGCTGTCCGGAGGTGATTCAGGATGTGGAACTGGAACTTCTTTATGTGGATGAATTGACAGCTCGTCTTATGGAACTTCTGCAGGATCCGGCTCCGGTTACCGGACCGGTGGAAATTGCCGCAACGTACCGGATCCGGCTTCCGGAACTGTGGAAAAAACTGGAAAGATGGAGCCGCGTCCCGCCGGAAAATCCCGCAGATTTTGACAGGAAACTCTATACCACACTCCGCAGTTACTTTTCCGGCGGCTCTGCGTTCTGAAGACCCATGTAACGGAAACAGAGCATGGTAATATCATCGGACTGTGGTGCGCCGTTGACGAACCCTTCCATGTCCTTTTTGACATTCCAGATCCAGTTGTCCGGAGACTCCTGAAGAGAAAGTTTTTTGAGGCACGCATCCATGCGTTCTTCGCCGTACTGCTGATGATCCTTGTCCATGGCTTCCGTCACGCCGTCGGTATAACAGAAGAGCGTGTCGCCGGGCTTCATGACCAGATGACTTTCGGTATAGGATGCCTCCATGATGCCGAAAGGCGCACCGTCCACCTGTTCCAGGATCTCCATCGTTCCGTCCTTCCGCATCAGCCGCGGCGCGTTGTGCCCGGCATTGACGCAGTGCACATCTCCGTTAGTCAGGTCAACCACTGCACAGAACCAGGTCACAAACATCAGCGCATCGTTGTTTTTGCAGAGATACGCATTTACCGCATCGGCGATTTCCGTGGGCATGGGGTGATCCTGCATGCGGCTCCGCTGGAGGGTCTGCATGACGGCCATGAAGAGTGCTGCCGGAACCCCCTTGCCGGAAACGTCGCCGATGGTCAGCACCGCATAGCGGTCGTTCCGGAACACAAAGTCGTACAGATCTCCCCCGATCCCTTTCGCCGGATGCAGTGTTGCCGCCAGCTGGAACCGGGGATCCTGATTTCCCGCAGTCGGCGGCAGCAGAGACCTCTGGATTGCGCCTGCAGCCTGCAGTTCGCCTTCCATGTGCAGCCGCGCCTCCGTACTGGCTTTCAGTTCCCGGATAAACCTTGCAAGTTCGCTCTGCATCTGCCGGAAGGACCGGCTGAGAACACCGATCTCATCCTCCATGGGATAATCCGGGAGCGGTGCCTGCAGATTGCCGGCTCCAATGGCCTTGGCCGCATCGCTCAGATGCAGCAATGGCCGGGTGATTCTTTTGCACAGCACCAGCATGCCGCAGACCAGGATCAGCAGTCCGGCAATGCAGATCAAACTCAGCTGAAGCTCCATGATATAAAGGGGACGCATCAGCTCCCGGATGGGAAATCCGATACCGATGCTCCACTGAGTGGAACGCACCGGCGTGTAGAAGAACCGGGTGGGTCTGCCGGTGGTGCTGGAGGGAATATTGGCCAGCATCCCTTCCTCTCCGGCGATCATGCGCCGTCCGGCGTAATCGAGGTCCGTGGCTCCAAGTTTTCTGGCCACAGCAAGCACGTTTTCCCGGCAGATCATCCTGGGGTCCGGGTGGGAGAGATAGATCCCCTGTTTGGACAACAGGACCGTATAACCGATCCCGTGCAGCTGGATATTGCGCATGATCCGGTCGAGCTTCCGCAGATCCAGATCCACCGTCACCACACCGGCAAAGTTTTTCTTCCCGTTCTTTTTGGTGAAATAAGGAATGGAACAGGTGGTCATCAGGACATTGCCGCCGCCTTTGTCAAAATAGGGTTCCGACCAGTACACGGTCCAGGTGTCCCGGGGAACAGTGTACCACGGCATGGTCCAGTAGCGGTAATCCGGCGTTCCCAGCTGTTTGCAGACAAATTTATCCTTTTCCAGACTGAAATAGCTCATGCTTCTGGGCGACTGCAGGTTCGGCGGCACCGGAGCGGCGGAACCGCCGCAGACCGCAGGATTGGTCTGGCGCAGGTCTGTCAGCACGAGCTGCAGAAAATCCCGGATCTCATCGTTATTGACACTGCGGACGGTCATGACCTCCGCCAGATTCTCCACGGAACGCTGGACCGTCAGAAAAATCCGGTCGATCTGGCTGGAGGCATTGCGGACCTCCGCCATGGCGGAGCTGTCGATGGGGATCCGCATCTGCTCCTGCACCGAATAAACCGCCACTGCCCAGATGGCGCCGAGAACAACGATCGCACAGAGCAACAGCCAGCGGGTGAGCCGCCATGCCAAAGTTTGACGAAGCATAATCCCTCTCCGAAAGTCCTTACTTTAGTTGATGCGCGTGTCAGCGCAGTTTCATGGTCGCCAGTCCCGCCAGAGCGCAAAGCCCGGCCACAATCCAGAACCGGATGGTCAGCTTTGGATCCGGCACGCCAAGCTTCTCGTAATGATGATGCAGCGGTGCCATCAGGAAAACTCGTTTCCCGTGGCGCCAGCGGTAACTCTTCCGCTGGATCAGCACGGAAGCCGCTTCGATGAAGAAGACGAATCCGATGATCGGCAGCAGCAGCTGCTGCCCAAGCATAATGGCCACCAGCGAGAGTGCTCCCCCGAGCGCAAGGCTCCCGGTATCTCCCATGATGATGCTTGCCGGCGCACAGTTGTGCCAGAGAAATCCCAGACACCCGCCGGCAATGGCGCATGCATAGACACCCACTTCACCGGCCTGCTGGATGTAGGGTACCCGCAGATAGTCGGCGAACACCCGGTGACTGTGGAGATAGGCTACGGCGGCAAAAGCCAAAGCCGCAAAGACCATGCATCCGGCGGCCAGACCGTCCTTGCCGTCGGTAAGGTTGACGCCGTTGCTGGTCCCTGCCAGCACCGCATAGTTGAAGCCGAGCATGAAGATAAGGCAGAGAGGCATGACCTGCAGCGGCAGATAACAGCATGGTGTCTCCATAAAGGGCAGCCAAAGTGCAATCACTTCCCCTCCGGGCAGAAACTGGAACGGCTGTTTGGCCAGCGGACAATAGACCTGCATGGTCACGGCTCCGTGGGTTTTGTAAAGGGCATAGATGGCCAGAACGGCCACCACCGCCTGAATCAGCATTTTGGTCCGCTCCGATACCCCGTCCTTTTCCGAACGCAGATAGCGGGTTTTGATGATGTCGTCCGCCATTCCAAGCAGGGTCAATGCGATGGTGGCCAGGAGAAAGACGATCAGCGTCCGTTCCGGCAGCCGTCCCCAGAAGACGGTGGAAATCACGATGCCCAGGATGATGACGACCCCGCCCATGAGCGGTGTTTTCGGCTTCTCTTTGGCATCATCGGTTCTGGCGGAAAGCTGAACACAGTGTTTCCGGAAAAAGGGCAGCAGGGGAGGGATCGCAAGCACGACCAGCAGGAATGCCGTGACAAAAGCTCCGGCGGCCCGGAAGGTCACATAGTCAAAGAGCCGCAAAGGACCGAAATACCGGCTTAAGTCCGCCAGAAGATACAACATGTTCCGCTGCTCCCCTTCAGTTCAGAATCCCGCAGCGTTTCAGCGTGGCGGCAAGTTTGGCGCGGGAAGCACCCCCGAGTTCGCAGAGGGGGAGGCGGTATTCTTCGGCGATCAGTCCCTTCATGGCCATGGCGGCCTTGATGGGAATGGGGTTGGTTTCCACAAACTGATCCCGGAAGAGACAGTAGTATTTGCGGTGAAGCGCTGCTGCTGCGGCGAAATCCCCCGATTGAAATGCCTGGACCATGCGTGTCATTTCCGCCGGAATGATGTTGCTGGAAACACTGATGACCCCGCTGGCTCCCACGGACATCATGGGAAGGGTGAGAGAGTCATCTCCGGAGAGGACCGTAAGGTCGCACAGATCTTTGATCGCCGAGACACGGTCCACGCTGCCGGCGGCTTCCTTGACGGCGGCGATCATGGGATTGGCCGCCAGCCTGGCCACGGTGTTTTCGGCGATGGGCACTCCCACCCGGCCGGGAACATTGTACAGGATCACCGGCAGACCGCCCTTGTCGGCGACTTCGCTGAAATGGCGGTACAGTCCTTCCTGAGTCGGCTTGTTGTAATACGGCGTCACCTGCAAAGTCGCATCCGCTCCGTCCAGCTTGGCCTGGCGGGTCATTTCAATGGCTTCCCGGGTGCAGTTGGCGCCGGTGCCGGCAATGATCTGACAGCGGTGATCCGCCCGGGCGATGACCCGGCGGATCACCTGTTCATGCTCTTCGAAACTGAGGGTGGGTGATTCTCCGGTAGTTCCCACCGGCACAATGCCGGCGACGCCGCCGGCGATCTGCATATCCACCAGACGGTCCAGTGTTTCCAGATCCACTTTGCCATCCCGGAACGGCGTAACCAGTGCTGTATAGACACCCTTGATTTCCATGATTTCATCTCCTTGCTTGAAGTCGTTCACCTTTTCAAGGAAATAAAATAGCTCAAGAATCATCTTTTTCAATGAAAAAAATGCAGAAAACTTGCAAAAATGCCCCTTGCGGGGTAAAGTAATTAGAAACGAAGGGATTTTTATGAGGAAAACGGTGTTTCTGGCGGGTTCGGCGGTCCTTCTGGCACTGCTGGCCGGGTGTGTGCATTTTGAATATGAAGGCAAGGAAGAACCGGCACTGAATGCGGAGGCCAGGGTTTACCGCAATCTGGATCTGCCCTTGAAGGACGGCAGAATGCTGGGCAAGGCAGTGGCCTGGGGCGGATATCAGGATGTTTCGCTGGATCGTCTGGAGGAGAAACTCAAGGAGGAGGCCGCCGCCCGCGGTGCCAATATGGTGTGCGTCACGGCGGATCAGGTCATTCCCGGCAGCATGGTGGTACGGGTGGATCCCATGATCCAGACCATGGAGACGGTAAACCCCGGAAACATGTATTCCCTCAATCAGATCCAGAAGGATTTCGACGGCGGCTACGGTCAGGCGGAGCTTTTCGGCAAGAACGCCAAGTCCAAGGAAAAGAGTGTTGCACAGGTCCGGGATTACAAGCGGATCATCCGGGCGGAATTCTATTACTCCAAAAATCCTCCGGTCGTGAAAAACAGAAAGCCATCGAAGAAGGCTCCGGCAGTCAAAAAGACTGCGGTGAAAAAACAGAATTCCGAACCCGCTGACGGAAAAAACAGTGCGACCGTTGTGGCGGATCAGCTGGCCGCCGCCGGTTCGAAGAAAACTGCCCCTGCTTCGGCGAAGCCTGCTCCTGCCCCGGCGAAGCCTGCTCCTGCGGAGGAAAAGCCCCTATCCGTCACCCCTCCGCCTCCGGTCAAATAGTGTGTTTTTTCCTCTTCAGCGGAGTTTCGGGTACCGCATGGGTCCCGGTTCCGCCGGGATCCGTTTTTTCCACAGATTCTGCAGCTGTTTCAGCGCCTGCCGCAAGGCGGGTTTTCCGGGATTCAGCAGACTGCCGGCCCGGTAGAGAACTTGCCCCGAGATTTCCGGATAACGGTTGTTGTACCGCAGCTGATTGACCAGTTCCGCCGGATTGTCCCACTGGGGATTCTCGCCGATCCGGTAGGGCGCCATGCCGATATACAGTTTCACCCGGGTCCCCCGGACTTGCTGTACCCACCAGTCCGTCAGCGCGGCGTAGGCGGCGGTGTCGTGCCCGAAGGGCCAGTAAAGCTGGGGGATGATGCTGTCCACATACTGATTTTTCACCCAGAGGCGGGTGTCTGCATACTGGATCAGAAGAGAAGATTTTCCAGCCGTCAGGGAGCCTTCCGGGCGTTCTTTCCGGTTGGCCCAGATTCCGAAGGGGCTGACTCCGAAGGGGATTTTGCGGCCGCTTTTCCGCTGATAATCGTTCAGGGTCGCCCGGATTTCCCGGATGAGGCGCGTGACGTTTTCGGTCCGCCACTGAGCGCGGGAGAGGCGCCGGGGATTGTTGCGGACATAGGTCGCCGCATCGATATTGCCCATGGCTTCGTATGGATAAAAATAATCGTCAAAGACAATGCCGTCCACAGGATATTTTTCGGCGATCTCCCGGACGGTCTGCACCACATGGCGGATCACCGCCGGTTCGCCGGGATTCAGAAAAAGCAGACGGCTGCCGTCGGCATTCCGGTTTTCCAGCACCAGGTGCGGATGTTTCCGGGCAAAGTTGGCCGGAGCGAGCGTAGAGAGATACCGGAGTTTGGTCAGTTTGGTCCTGCCGGTCACCCGGTAGGGGTTGAGCCAGGCGTGGAACTGCATGCCTCTCCGGTGGGCTTCCTGAATGGCGCTCTGAAGCGGGTCCCCGCCGCCGGAAGGGGGGACACCCTCCTGGCCGGAAAGATAGCGGGACCAGGGATTGAACCGGGAGGCGTAAAAAGCGTCATTGCAGGGGCGGACCTGAAAAAACACCGCATTGATCCGGTAGGCGGCCAGTCCCGTCAGAACCCGCCGGAATGAATTCAGAAATCCGGCAGCACTCGGAGAAACCGGAATATCAAGATTTTCCACCGTGGCGACCCACGCTCCGCGCATTTCCGCAGCGGGGTCGCGGTAGGTCCGGGGGATCAGCACCTTGCCGGGAACGACGCGCCCGGCGTACCGCTCCTGCCCCCCGTCCGGGCGCCGCAGAACCTCCAGCGGAGCGGCTCCGCACAGAATCAGCGGCAGCATCATGGCCGGACAAAATCGGATAAAAGCCGGTTTTCTTCGCATAAACGGTTTTCCGCACCTTTTTTTCCCGGACCCTGCTTTTCGGCAAACAATGTATTTGAAGCCATGGACACCTCCTCTTTTCATAATATAGCATCCCCCTGCGGGTTTTGCGAACCGCCGGTCTCTTTTCCTGACGGCGGGGCGGAGGATCAGGACTGCTTCGGTTTTCTGCCGGAACGGGGATGGGCGGCACCGTAAACTTCCCGCATCCGGGCGGAACTTACATGGGTGTAGATCTGGGTCGTACTCAGATTTTCATGTCCCAGAAGCTCCTGAATGCTCCGGAGGTCCGCCCCGGCGTCCAGCATGTGGGTGGCAAAAGAGTGACGGAGCTTGTGGGGCGTAAGGTCCGGCGGCAGCCCGGCTTCCAGGAGGTAGTTCTTCAGATTCCGCTGAAAGGACCTGGCAGTGATCCGTTCGCCGAAGCGGTTCAGGAAAAGCGGACTTTCCGGCAGCCTTTCTCCGCCTGCGGCATGACGGAGGGGATAGTAGTCCCGGATGGCCCGGACTGCGGAACCGCCCAGCATGCCGAGGCGCTCTTTTTTGCCTTTGCCTCGGAGACGGGCGATACCGGCTCCCAGGTCCAGATCGCCGTAATTCAACCCCACCGCCTCGCTGATACGCATGCCGGCACTGTAAATGGTTTCGATCATGGCCCGGTCCCGTGCCATGGCAAAAGCGGCGGAATCGTCACTTGCGGCAGTCCCGTTGGCGGCAGCGGTCTGCCAGAAGTTCCCCACCGCCCGGACCAGACGGTCCACTGCCTCCACTGACATGATCTGCGGCAGATTCCGGTCCTGTTTCGGCGGGGACACCTGCCGGAAAGGATTGGAGGGAACAAGTTTTTCCCGCTCCAGATACCGGAAGAAACTCCGCATGGCCGAGAGTTTCCGCTGAATGGACCGTTTGGATTCCTCGTGCTGAAAGAGTTCGAACATAAAGGTCCTGGCCTGATCGGCATCCACAGACGCCCATCCGTCAAATTCCGGGTCGCCTGCCGTCAATTCTGCAAACTGGCGGATATCCCGGCAGTACGCGGCCACGGTATGACGGCTCATGTTCCGTTCGATCTCCAGATACTGGAGGAAGCGATTCAGCGATTCACTCATGGGACACCGTTTTTTTCAGCAGTTTGCACGCATGTTCCAGCGCCGCCGCCCCGCCGCCCAGCATCCGGGCGATCTCCTGTTTTCTGCCGTTTTTGTCCAGAACGGCCACCGAAGTTGAGGTCCGATTATCCGTCACATGCTTCGTCACAACAAAGTGACGGTCCGCCTGGACCGCCACCTGTGCCAGGTGGGAAATACAGAGGATCTGCCGTCTTTTCCCCAAATGACGGAGTTCCTCCCCCACTTGGACGGCGGTCTCTCCGCCGATATTCACATCGATTTCGTCAAAAATGGAGACCGGGACCCGGTCGGCATCTGCGAGAACCGTTTTCAGGGCCAGCATGATGCGGGAGAGTTCTCCGCTGCTGGCGATCTTCCGCAGAGGCCGCGGCGGTTCTCCGGGGTTGGGGGAAAAGAGCCACTCGAAACGGTCCTGTCCGTTGGGCCCGGGTTCCGTCACATCCCATTCCGCTTCCAGCAGTCCTGCGGCAAAGCCCAGCGCCGCCAGTTTCTTTCCGGTTTCGGCGGCAAATTTTTCCGCTGCCGTTTTCCGGAGTGCAGTCAGTTTTTTTGCATATCCGGCCAGTTCCGCCGTCAGAACCTTTTCTTTTTCGTCAAATTCCCGCCGCCTGGCATCCCCCGTCCGGTAGGCTTCGGCTTTTTGTCCCGCCTCTTCGGCGGCAGTCAGCACCTGTTCCAGGGTGGGGCCGTAACGGCGCTTCAGGGTGTAAAGAGCATCCAGACGGGTCTCAATGGCGGCCAGAGCTTCCCCGTCCAGCTCCACGGAATCCCCGAAGCGTACAATGGCATCCGCCAGTTCCAGGACATTTTCGCTCAGAACCCCGCAGGTCTCAAGGAGGCGTGTTCCCTCGTCGGGGGCCAGTTTCGCCAGTTCCTGCAGCATCCGGTAGGCTTCGGAAAGCCGGTCGGCCACGGAATCTTCGCCATCAGAAAGCAGTGCATTCAAAGACCCTGCGTCTTCCTTGATGACCCGGGCGTGGGAGGCCAGTTCATGTTTTGCACCAAGTTCTTCATCTTCATGGAGTTTGGGATCGACTTCGCGGATTTCCTCTGCAAGCATCTGGAAGTGTGCGGCCTCGGCGGCGGAGGGCATGTCTTTTTCGAACGACTCCCGCTCGGCATGCAGTGCCCGCATCCGGGTGCAGCAGTCGGCACATTGATTTTTCAATTCCCCTGCATTGGCGAAGCGGTCCAGCAGTTCCAGCTGGATCTGAGGGTGGATCAGGGACTGGTGCTCATTGGCGGCATGGATGTCGATCAGCAGTTCTCCCACAGTACGCAGCAGATGAACGGTCACGGGGGAATCATTGAGGTAACAGCGACCGGAATTTTCCGTGATGACGCGCTTCAGCTGGAGTTCGCCGTTTTCGCAGTGGGGCACCCCCGCTTTCTCGAGAATGGGGGCCAGTTCCGAGAGAATGGCATCTTTCAGACGGAAGATCCCGCAGATGCTGCACCGGGCGGCGCCGGTGCGGATGATCGATCGGTCTCCGCGGCCCCCGAGGAGCAGGGAAACGGCCCCCAGCAGCACCGACTTTCCGGCGCCGGTCTCGCCGGTTACCACATTGAAGCCGGGCGCAAACTCGATCTCGCCGTGTTCGATCAGGGCAAGGTTGTCAATTCCGAGATAGGTCAGCATCGCCAGAATTTTCCATCTTCCGCAGGATCATCTCCGCCGGGGTGAAATATTTTTTCGCCTGATTGCAGGCCCTGCAGCAGACGACCAGGTTTCCCCGGGTGCTGCGACCGCCCCGGGCTACGGGGACGATATGGTCCAGAGTGAGTTCATTTTCTGGAAATTTCTTCCCGCAGTAGTGACAGATGCCTGCTTTGAAGAGATTGCGGAAATAGGGGGTGTTCCGCAGTTCCCGGGCCTTGGCCCGTTCCCGGCGGATATGCGTCTCGTCACGTTCAATCTCAATCCAGTCGTCCATACCCTGTCCTTCAAATCACTCCGGTCCGGCCGGCCTTGTCCGATCTTTCCCGGAGGCTCGAGATGCCGGCATTCGACATTTGCTGGCGGGTGCTGCCCGCCGGAGGCTCGAGAGGCCGGAGGCCGACAGTCGACCACCTGTCCGGGGGTGCTACCCCCCGATCTGGGCTTCCAGATAATCCCGGAGCTGGGAAATATTGACACGTTCCTGTTTCATGGTATCGCGTTCGCGGACTGTGACGGCATTGTCGTTTACAGAGTCGAAATCGTAAGTGATGCAGAAGGGGGTCCCGATCTCATCCTGGCGGCGGTAGCGCTTGCCGATGGAGCCGGTGACGTCCAGTTCGCTGCGGAAATGGCGGTTGATGTCCTTGTAGAGGGCCTCGGCATTTTCGTTGAGTTTCTTGGAGAGGGGCAGCACGGCCACCTGGATGGGGGCCACCAGCCGGGGAAGGTGCAGGATGATGCGGACATCTTCCTCGCCGTCCTTGGCGGTGGAAACATTTTCCTCGTCGTAGCTTTTGGCCAGAATCGCCAGAAACATGCGGTCGAGGCCCACGGAAGTTTCCACGCAGGTGGGCATGAGCTTGCGGCCGTTGTCGTGGTCCATGTACTGCAGATCCTCGCCGGAAAATTCCGAGTGCCGCGACAGGTCCCACTGACCGCGGTGATGGACGCCTTCGAGTTCGCCCCAGCCGAAGGGGAACTTGACTTCGATATCAATGGCCGCCTTGGCATAGTGGGCCAGTTTTTCGTGAACGTAGATCCGGTAGTCCCCTTCCTTGAAGCCCAGCTTGTCGGTGTAGAATTTGATCCGCTGGGCTTTCCAGTACTCGAACCACTGCATGCTTTCTTCGCTGTCGCAGAAGAATTCCATTTCCATCTGGGTGAATTCCCGGGATCGGAAGGTGAAATTCCGGGGGCAGATCTCGTTGCGGAAGGCTTTGCCGATCTGGGCGATGCCGAAGGGCAGCTTCTGGCGGGCGGCGATCCGGACACTCTGGAAATCCACGAAAATAGGCTGGCAGGTCTCCGCCCGGAGATAGGCGGTGTGGTCCTCATCGGACACCGGTCCCACAAAGGTCTTCATCATCAGATTGAAGGCCCTGGGCGGGGTCATATTTTTGGAGCCGCAGTTCGGGCAGGTATGGGGATCCTCCATCTGATCGACCCGGAAGCGGGATTTGCAGTCCTTGCAGTCGGTCATATCGTCGCTGAACTGATCCAGATGGCCGCTGGCTTTCCAGACTTTCGGGTGGCAGATGATGGTGGAATCCAGCCCTTCGATATTGTCACGGGTCTCCACCATTTCGTGCCACCACAAGGCTTCAATGGCCCGCTTCATGCGGGAGCCGTAGGGACCATAATCCCAGAAGCCGTTGATTCCGCCGTAGATCTCGGAACTGGGGAAAACGAAGCCGCGCCGTTTGCACAAACTGACGATTTTTTCCATCAGATTGGGAGTGTTCAATACATCAATCATATCACGTCATCCTTCTGTTAGTATGTGATAAGCATGTTCTCATACAATAGCACTTTTTCGGATTTTTTCAACCGTGATCATGGGTGGAAGGGAAGGCGGAGCTTCCCGGCGGAAGGGGAGCCGGGGTGGGCCCGGCTGCTTCAGAAACCGCGGATCACATGGTCCATGAAGCGCCGTTCTTCTTTTCCCCCTCGATCTTGACCGGGGATGCCTTCGGATTGATCACCGTTTCAAATCTGAAGATGTTGGTTCCGTCTTTGCGGTGGATGACCCGGTTGATGTAAACTTTGCGGGAGACATCGCCTCCCGGAACCATATAGACTACGCCGGTGGCGCCGTTGAACTGGCGGATCCGGGAGAAATTTTCCAGAATTTCTTCAGAAGTGGTGGTGTTTTTCGCTGCGGTGGCGGCCAGCAGGATGGCATCGTACCCCAGAACTTCGTGTACCGAGGGAGGAGTCTTGGTCTGTTCGACAAAGAGCCGATAGAAGCCGCTCTCATGCATACCCGGGGCATCCGGCGCGTAACAGGTGGAAAAGGCCGCATCGCCGGGGTCCTGACATTTTTTGCAGAATTCTGGACCGTTCCAGCTGTCTCCCCCCATGATGAGCCCCTTGAAACCTGTTTGCCGCAGGGCAGCGACGATCCGGGCCGCACATTCGGCGTAAGCGGGAACGAAAATGGCATCCGGCACACTTTCCAGCATGGTATTGATGGCCGTGGAAAAGTCCTTGTCGCTTTCGCGGAATCCCACCATAGCGGTGATTTTTCCCCCCAGATCAGAGAATGCCTGGCCGGTCTGTCTCCCCAGATCCCGGGAATACACGGCATTTTCATCCAGATTGAGCATGACGGCCATGGTCCGGATCCGGCGGGTGTGGAAAATATAGGAGGCAATGGCCTCCGCCTGCTGACGGTCGCTGAAATTGGTGCGGAACATGAAGGGATTGTCCTGAGTGATGCGGTCGTTGCTTCCGGCGGGGGTAATGACCGGGATCCGGTTTTCCGTCGCCAGACTCTTCACCGCCAGCGCTTCCGAGGAGAGGTGCCCCACCAGCAGGATGGAGGCCCCCTGCCGGATCATGCTCTGCGCCGCCTTGCGGGTGTCTTCCGGGAGTCCCCGGCTGTCGCCGATCAGGAGTTCCGGCATCTGCTGCGCCCCCGGCTGCATCAGGAGCGCACTCCGGCCGCAGCGGATCCCGCTCAGCAGCTTTTTGCCGTATTCCCCGTAAGGTCCGGTCAGGGGGAGGATCACGCCGATCCTCGCCGGATCGTTCCTGTTCCGTTCTCCGGGCATGGTACAGCTGCACAACATTGCCGCGCATACCACGGCGGCACCGACCCGGATCCACTTCATGTTCATAGATGCTCCTTGAATTCAAACGTTTCTTTCGTATGTGAAAAATAGCATGTTTTCCGGTATTTTCAAGATGAAATGGTTGACAAATCCTCCTTGTTTCAGAGATTTTCAAAAATCCACAAAAAAGGAGATTTCCATGACTCACGTTGACTGCGATGCCGTTTTTCGCCGGACCCATCCCCTGTACCGGCTGAACCGCGAAGTATGGAGCCGTTCCATGGAGGCGTATTCCGGCGGCGCCGACTATATCCGCCGGGCTCTGGTGAAACACGTTTCCGAGATCGATCTTGAATTTGAGGAACGGCTCCGGCGGGCGTGTTATTTCAACTATCCCCGGAAGATCGCCCGCCTCATCACCCAGTTTGTCCTGTCTTCCGATGCCCGGCGTGACGGTGCGGATCCGGTACTGGAAGAGGATTTTTCCCGGGATGGCATGCGCACTATCGAGGTCATGCGGCAGTTCTCGACTCTCCTCAATCTCTTCGGAGCTGCGGCGCTGTGGGTGGAAATGCCTTTTTTTGACGGCGAGATCGACCTTGAGCGCAAAAACGAAGAGCGTCTCCGCCCTGCCGTCCGGGCCCTTTCTCCATTGGACGTCGTGGATTGGGGGGAAGGCGCCGACGGGCGGCTGAACTGGGTCATCATCGAGGAATCCGACCGGCTGGATGCCGGACCCTTTCTCCCTGCCGTGGATGTCCGCCGCCGCAAACTCTGGACCCGGGAGGAATATTATATTTTTGAGCGGGACAGTGTGACCGGACGGATCGCCATGCCGGCCCACGGCGCCAATCCCATCGGCGAAGTCCCCATTGTTTACCGCACCGAGGCGGACGGCTTCCGGCTGGGTTCCGGACACTATTTTGAAGATGTGGTCCGCATCAGCGACGCCATTTTGAACAACCAGTCCGAGGCGCAGATGAACCTCGTCAAGCAGATGTTCGGTCTTCTGGTCATTTCCGAAGGCTTTGCCCGGGGGGCCAGACGGGAGTTTGCCGGGCATGATGAATCTTCGACGGGGCGTTTCAGCCATGTGCTGGCCCGTTCCGCCGCCATCTGGGAAACGCCGGAAGAACGGGGCATCAGCCGCTACATCTCTCCTTCCGGCACCGACTGTGCCGCCATCCGGGAGGAAAACGCCATGCTCAAACGGGAACTTTTTGACCTGGTGGGCATGGCGTGGGCCCGGGATCTCCATCAGGCTCAGACGGCGGAATCCAAGGCGTGGGATTTCCACGCTGTGCGGCAGTTTCTGACCAGCCGGGTGGATCTGCTGGAGCAGGCGGAGACCCGGGCGTGGGAGCTTATGAGCGCCTTCGACCCGGCGGTACCAGTGCCGAAAATTGCCTACAACCGGGATTTTTCGATACCGGATCTGCAAAGTTCAGTGGAGTCTCTGCTGGGGATGAAGGAGCTTTGCGACGGACCGGAATTCCGCCGTCAGCTGGCGGAAACGGCCCTCTTCCTGCTGGAAAAAGTCCGCAGGATCGACCCGGAATCCCGACGGAAAATGACGGAGGAGATCCGGGGAGGCCGTCATGTTTGAACTGAAAGCAAAAGAAAAGCTGATCCTTCTTCTTCCCGGCGGATGCTCAAACGGGATCCCGCAGTTCCGGCGGGTGGCTGTCCGGGGTACTTTTCTTGTCCGGACCGATGCTCTCCCGGATCATCCGGACCGGGTTCAGGAACACAGCGAAATCCTGCTCCCAGGTCCGGTTCTTCCCGTACCGGGATCCCGGATCATCCGGAACGGAAGAGAACTGGAAATCGGCAGCATCCGGTTCTGCCGTGATCTGGACGGGAACATCGTCGGCTGCCGCTGCATCGTAAAATGAAAGATGAAACTATGAAACCATGAAACCACGAAACACACGAAATACACGAAATTAAATTTGTGTTCAATCGTGTTCATCCGTGTTTTTTCTTTCATATCTTTTCGTGCATTTCGTGTTTTTCGTGGTTCTTTCTTCCTTGATTTTCTTTGCCGCGCGGCGGATGCGGCGGTGTGCTACTATAGCACCCTGCGGCGGCTTTTCAACCTTGCTCCCGGTACCGGAATAAAAAAAAGCGGCAAACATGCCGCTGCGATGTGTCGCGCCGGCTGTCCGCCTGTGGTTCGCGACTCAGTTTGATCAAGGGATATTTTTGCAAGCGCCCCGGCGGAGCAAAGCGGGGAAGGAACGCCGTCTCCGCCGCACATCACGCATCACTTCTTCTGTCCGTTCTCAAAATAACGGATCAGCTCCTCCCGGAGGGGAGGGATGTCCATGGGGATATTGCCGTTCCGCATGGAACGGTGTCCCATAACGCCGGCGGCCACCGCATTCCGCGCCGCCACCGGCGATACGGCAGGCTGTTTCCCGTCCCGGATGAAGTCGAAAAAGGCTTTCACAATGGGAATGTCCGAACCGCCGTGAGAGCCGTCTTTGGGATGCATGCAATAGACAATGTCGGGCTTCTGGCGGCTCCCCCGCTGAGTCCATACATGGATACAGCTTCCCTCCTGATTTTCGCCGATATTCTCCAGCCGGCCCCGGGTGCCGATAAAGGTGTAGTTGCGCTCGGTATCCGGCGCGTACATGCACTGTTCGTAGGAAGCCTGCACCCCGTTGTCAAGCTGCATCAGGATCATGGAGTGGTCCTCCACATCCATGACAGGGCTCAGCCCTTTGAGCTCAAGGGGCGGCCAGCATTCACTCTTGAACGACGCCATCCGGTCCGGCTTCTCCCCGGGTTTCAGGCGGTCCCGGGTCCGGTTATAGACCGACAGCCGCCCCATGGCCACAACGCGCTTTGAATAGCCTCCGGCAAGCCAGTGAATGACGTCGATATCGTGGGAGCCCTTTTGCAGCAGCAGTCCCGTGCAGGTCTTCTGTTCGGCGCAGAAATGGCGGAAATAACAGCTGCCGTAACTGATGAAGTGGCGGCACCACACGCTCTGGATCTCGCCGATGATGCCGGAGTCGATGATCTCCTTCATTTTGAGCACAAAGTCCATATAGCGCATGTTGTGCCCCACCATCAGTTTGCTGCCGGTCCGGAAAGCGGTCTCAAGAATGCGGTCGCACCCATCAATGGTTATGGCCATGGGCTTTTCAAGATAGACGTGCTTTCCCGCCTCCAGCGCCGCAACGGCCATTTCCTCGTGATACTGATCCCGGACCAGAATGAAGACCGCTTCCACCTCCGGGTCCGCCAGAAGCTGACGGTAGTCGCTGTACGTTCTGGTCTTTTCCAGCTCGGGATAGGCCTGTTTGACGGCTTCCAGCGATGCCGGATCCCGGTCGCAGAGAGCGGTGATTTCCCCGGCTTCCCGGTCAAAATAACGGAACACAAATCCGGCCCGCAGGGTCGGATCGACACCGATGACACCAAATCTGACTTTCATCATGACTCCTTCAAACTTTCTTTCAGCAGCTTCAGCGCATTGCCGCGGAAGAATTTCTCTCTTTCCTCCGGGGCTCCCCAGCGGTAATACACGGATCCGATCAGCTCAAAGTAGAGTTCCCAGAAATGCTTGATCTTCAGCGCCCGTGCATTGGATTCCGGCGTGCCGTAAAATTCATCCGTGGCGAAATGCAGTTTCTCGTTGAAATAACGGTCCGTGCCGTCGTGGGCACGCCGGTCCAGGAGAGCGGGCAGACGGTCAATGCACTTCCGGTAGCCGGAAATATCCCCGGTGATGTTGGCGTAATAGTAGTAATTTTCTTCCATCTCCTCCCAGAAGGGCCAGCCCAGATGTCCCGCCACGATGGAAAGGCCGGGAAACGCTTCGGCAATGGATGCCAGATACGCCGGATGCATGTTTTCCGGCCCGAATCCGCGGGTGACTTCCCCGCTGTACCTCCGGCTTTGAGCGATGAGTCCGGTGTGAAAAAGGATGGGCATTCCCAGCTTTTCCGCCTCGGCGTACAAAGGGAAATACCCGGGATCGCTGTAGGGCTTCAGCTGCTTGTAGGGCTTGAGGCCGATGAACCCCAGATCCCGGAGTTTCCGGACCTGTTCCGGCGGATCGCGGTCCAGGTCGATAAATCCGTAGGCCCGGAAAAATCCCGGATAGCGCCGGGTGATCTCCAGCACTTCCGCCTGATCGGCAAATTGGTATCCGGCCAGTTCTCCGATGCCGGAAAGGTCCATGATCCAGATCTCTTCAAATTCTCCGGACTCCGCGATTTGGTCCAGTCCTGCCGGATTGTGGACCAGATGGGCGTGGGCGTCAATGACTTTCATCGTGACGCCTAAATGTTGAACTTGGGTTTCCGGGCGGTATTGACATCGGAAACAATCAGCAGATTCCGGTGGTTCCGGGCGTGGGTCACCGGGTAATCGTCTCCGGGCTGCCCCAATGCGGCAATGCGGAGGATCGTATTGGCCCAGAGAAATTCGGTGGATTCGTTGCGGGTCATCAGGAGCATGCGCCGGGCGGCCAGACACTGTTTCATGCCCATGGTGATGGCACGCCGCGGGAAATTCTCCAGATTGCCCCCCACGCCCCGGTGGCGGGTGGCGTCGATGGTCCGGGTGAATTCATTGATCTCCAGGATCCTGGGATCGCTCTCCGCCACCCCGGGACCGGGCTCGTTAAAGGCCACATGCCCGTGGATGCCGATACCGCCGTAACAGACCTCAATGCCGCCGGCATCTTCGATCATCTGCGGGAGAGCCTTCAGATTTTCCGGCGTCGGGAAAATGATCTGATCCTCCGGCATCATAAGTTCCGGCCGGATACGGTCAAAAAGCAGCGGCCCGATCTGTCCCCGGAAACTCAGGGGATTCGTCTTCGGGATCAGTTCGTCCTTTTCGTCATCCACGTACTCGTCCATAAAGAAAAATCGCACATTTTTGAGCGAAAGGCTCCGGAAGTTGATCTTTTCGGCCATGAGCCGGTACGGCTGAGTGGGGCCCACCGGCATGATGTACGACCTGATCCGGTCCCCGGCGGCGGCCCTGGCAAATTCGCGGACCATTTCTTCCGCCAGAAAATCATAGACCTCGTCCAGTGTTTCAAAAAGTTTCAGCTGGCCACGGGCCTCTTTGACCAGTTCTTCGGTGGAGAGCGCCAGGATCCGGCGCACCTCATCTCTGCGTTCAACTCTTGTCATTATTTTCCTCCATTTCGTGTTGACACTCATAAAATAGCATGCTATATTGTTTCCTGCAATACCTTTTTTGTTGCATTTATACCCGTTTTGAAGAGAAAGGATTTTCATGCGCAGAATCGTCAGTCGTCCGGATCCTTATATCATCCCCTCGGTGCCGCTGCCGATCCACGTCCGGTCCGCCGGCTACAACGAGGCCCGTCCTGGGTGGACCGAATCGGAGCCGCCGGAGGAAAAACCCTTTGTCCAGATCTTCTGGTGCATTCAGGGTACCGGGGAATTCAAGATCGGGGAAAAAACCTTTCTGCTGCACCCGGATGAGGCCATCTACCGCCTGCCGGGGGAACTGCACTGCCACCGGGCGGCGGACCCGAAAGTCCCGTGGCACTACTGCTGGTTCACCTTTGACGGCCCGGGGGCCCGGGATTTTCTTCTTTCCTACGGCTATGAACAGCGTCCCTATCACTCCGGACCGTGCCCGTCGGCACTCTTTTCCGAACTGGAAAATCTGGTGGTGCGGCGGACCCTTTACGCCCAGCGACATGCCCTTTCTGTTGCAGCGGAGATCCTCGCTCTTTTCGGCTGCGATTCGGGCCGGATGGAGCATGACGTGATGCGGGAATTTCTGGATCTGGTGGAAAAACACTACCGGGAAAACACTTTTACCGTGGAGGACGCGGCGGCAATCCTCGGCATGCACCGGACCACTTTGTATCGGATCGTCGAAAAAGACCTTCTCTGCTCTCCCAAGCAGTATCTTCAGCATTTCCGGGTACAAAAGGCCCTGTCGCTCCTCCGGGAAACCTCCCGGAGTGTCAAGGAGATCGCATCAGATACCGGGTTCGGTAAAACGGACCGCTTCTGCGCCGCGATCCGCCGGACTTCCGGTTTTACCCCGAAGCGCTACCGGGCGCTGGCTGCAGAATAAAGAAACTCCTCCTGCATTTATTTTTGCAAAAAAACTTGCATTTCTTCAAGGATGTGTTATAATGTTTCAAACCCAAAAAATGAGGTAATTTTATGAACAAAGTCACTCCCCGTATCGGTATCCGCCCGACCATCGACGGCCGGCGCAAAGGCATCCGCGAGAGTCTGGAGGTCCAGACCATGGCCATGGCCAAAGCGGCCGCAAAACTTCTTTCCACCCTCCGTTATCCGGACGGCCGACCTGTGGAGTGCGTCATTGCCGACACCACCATCGGCGGTGTGGCGGAAGCCGCCGCCTGCGAGGCGAAATTCAACGCTGCCAATGTCACCGCCACACTGACCGTCACTCCCTGCTGGTGCTACGGCGGCGAGACCATGGACATGAATCCCCTGACCCAGAAGGCGGTGTGGGGTTTCAACGGCACCGAGCGCCCCGGCGCGGTGTATCTGGCCAGCGTCCTGGCCACCCACAGCCAGAAGGGCATCCCCGCCTTCGGGATTTACGGTCATGACGTCAAGGACGCCAAAGACAGCAAAATTCCGGAGGATGTGGCCGAAAAGATCCTGCGTTTCGGCCGGGCCGCCGTGGCCGCCGGCTGGATGCGGGGAAAATCCTACATGTCTCTCGGCAACTGCGCCATGGGTATCGGCGGCGCCATGGTCAATCCGGATCTCTGGGAAGATTACCTCAACATGCGCTGTGAATACGTCTCCATGGTGGAGATCATCCGCCGTGTGAACGAAGGGATCTACGACCAGAAGGAGTTCAAGAAAGCTCTGGCGTGGGCCAAAAAGAACTGCAAAATCGGTGCCGACATCTATAACGGCAAAAAAGGCCTGAGCAAAAAGGTCACCGAAGAGAAATTTGAATACTGCGTCAAGATGGCCATGATCGGCCGGGATCTGATGCAGGGCAACCCGGTGCTGGCGAAAATGGGCTTTGTGGAGGAATCCTGCGGTCGCAACGCCATTGCCGGCGGCTTCCAGGGACAGCGCCAGTGGACCGATTTCATGCCCAACGGCGATTTCATGGAAGCGATCCTCTGCAGTTCCTTTGACTGGAACGGCACCCGGGAACCCATGGTTCTGGCTACGGAAAACGATTCTCTGAACGGTATGGCCATGCTCTTCGGCCACCTTCTGACCGGCATGGCCTCCGGCTTCTCCGACGTGCGGACCTACTGGAGCCCCGAGGCGGTGAAGCGGGTCACCGGGTACAAGATGAAGGATCCGGGGATCATCCACCTCATCAACTCCGGTGCCACCACGCTGGACGCCACCGGCTGCTGCAAAGACGCCAAGGGCAAGCCCTGCATGAAGAATTTCGCCGACATCACCAAAGATGAGGTTCAGGCCTGTCTGGACGCCACCAAGTGGGTCCCGGCCAATCTCGGGTATTTCCGCGGCGGCGGGTTCTCCAGCAACTTCTACACCAAAGGCGGTATGCCCATCACCATGAGCCGCATCAATATGATCAAGGGTCTGGGACCGGTGCTGCAGCTGGCGGAAGGATACACCACCGAGCTTCCCGCCAAAGCGCACGCCATCATCGACAACCGTACCGATCCGGGCTGGCCCACCACCTACTTCGTGCCGAACCTGACCGGCAAGGGGGCCTTCAAGGATGTGTACAGCGTCATGGCCAACTGGGGCGCCAATCACGGGGCCTTCAACTACGGTCACATCGGCGCCGACCTGATCACACTGGCCTCCATGCTCCGCATTCCGGTCTGCATGCACAACGTGCCGGAAGAGGATATTTTCCGTCCGTCGGCCTGGGCCGCATTCGGCATGGATCCTGAGGGTGCGGATTACCGCGCCTGTGCCAACTTCGGGCCGCTCTACCGCTAAGGAACTGCGGTCTTCTGAAGTGAATGACGGGCCTCCGCGTGCGGGGGCCCGTTTTTTGATCTGTGGAAAGCGGAATGGATATCGCTGAAAATGTCCGCCGGTTCAGAGAATACGCGGCGGGATTTACGGAAGGCCCTGCCGGATTCGGTTGTCGGCTGAAGCTGGATCACACCATGGATGTTCTTGCTGTCGCCCGGAGGATCATGGCGGGGGAGGGGGTGACGGCTTCGGACCGGGTGCTGGCGGGAGAACTGGCGGCGCTGTATCATGATCTGGCCCGTTTCGAGCAGTTCAGAAAATTTCATACCTTTCTGGACAGCCGTTCCTTTGACCACGGGAGCCGTTCAGCGGAGATGCTGGAGACCGGGACATGGCTGGAAGGTGCGGAAGAAAATCTGCGTCAGGAAGTCATTCAGGCGGTGCGGTTCCATAACAAGCGTGCTCTCCCCGGGGATCTCCCCCGGGCGTATCTCTTTACGGCAAAACTGGTGCGGGATGCGGACAAAATTTCCATCTATCATGTGGTGCTGGAATTTTTGCGCCACCGGGACCGGTATGCCGGGGAAGACTTTGTGACGCTCGATCTGCCGGATATTCCGGTGGTCCATCACCATTTGCTGGAAGTGGTCCGCTCAGGCGGCTCCATATCCATGAAAGAGCTCTCCTGTGTCAATGATTTTCTTCTGAACCTCTTCTGCTGGGTCAACGACATCAATTTCACCACTTCCCGCAGGATCATTGCCGGAGAGGATATTTATCCGCAGATCCGGGAATTTCTGCCGCCGGATGCGGAGCTGGATGCGCTGATGCAGGAACTCCTGCGGAAGTTGACGGGAGACTGAAAGGATGTGGAAGATCTATCTTCGCACCGGGCTTCTTGGGGGAGCCTTCCTTGCCGGGATCCTGATTCCCCGGGCGGCATCTCTGGCCTCCATTGTCCCCGGTCTCATTATGGTGATGCTGACGGTCTCTTTTCTGAAGAGCGGCGTGTCGTGGAAGGAGATCGCCCCCCTGCACGGGATTCTGCTGGCCGTCATGCCGGCACTTGCATTTGCCGTCTATTTTCTCCTGAAACTCTGCGGGGCGCCGCAGACTCTGGCGGAAGGGGGATTCTACATCGCCTTCACTCCCACGGCGGCGGCGGCTCCGGTCATCATGAGCATGCTGGATGGCAACGTGAAATTCGTGACCGCTTCCACGGTACTCACCAATCTGGCGGCGGCGGTGTTTTTCCCGGTGATCCTGGTGGTCCTGAACGGGGCCTTTCACGGAGAGATTTTTTTTGACGCAGCGGGCCGCGTGGCGGAGATCGTCCTCCTGCCGGCGGCGGCGGCAGAAGTGATGCGGCGTTTCGTGCCGGACAAAGCGGAGTTTCTTGGCAGGAAACTCGGGAAATGCACCTTTTACCTTTGGACACTCACCCTCTTTCTTCTTTCCTCCAAAGCGGGGCTCTTTCTGCGGTCAAGTCAGGCGGGGTTCCGGCTGCCGGCGGCCATGGCGGTGCTGGCGGGGATCTTGTGCGCCATCCAGTTTCTTCTGGGATATGCGATCGGCCGGAGAGCCGGTCTGGGGCGGGAATGCAGTCAGTCCCTGGGACAGAAAAACACCACGCTTTCCATTTATCTGGCCATGACCTACTCCTCCCCGGCATCGGCGCTGGGGCCGGTATTCTATATCTTTTTCCACAATTTCTGGAACGCCTGCCAGCTGCATTTTCACAGCCGGAAACAGGCGGCGGACAAGGAGGTCTGACTATGGAGCCAAAAGAACTTGCACCTCTCATGAAACTTTTGGAAGAAGCGCAGAACTGCGCGGTCTTTACCGGCGCCGGGATTTCCACTTTGTCCGGCATCCGGGATTTCCGTGGTAAAAACGGCGTTTACAAGGAGCCCTGGCGGGGGATGCCGGTGGAGGCGCTTCTCTCGCTGGATGTTTTTGAGCGGGATCCCTCGCTCTTTTACGGATGGGCCCGGGAATTTGTGTACAAACTCGACACCTTTCAGCCGGGCCCGGTCCACCGGGCGGTGGCAAAGCTGGAGGCCATGGGCCTTGTAAAAGAGGTCTTCACGCAGAATATCGACCTTCTCCACCAGCGGGCCGGAAGCAAAAATGTCCGGGAACTCCACGGAAGTCCGGCTCTGCACCATTGTTTGGACTGCTGGAAATCTTATACCTACAGCGAGATTGCTCCCCGGGTCATGGCCGGGGAAACCCCCGTATGCACCTGCGGGGGCTCCATCAAGCCGGACATTATTTTCTACGGCGAAAATCTCCGGGAAGATGTGCTTTTGCACGCACAGGAATTCATGGAAAAGTGCGATCTCCTGCTCACATTGGGGAGCAGTCTGACGGTCTATCCGGCGGCGGGGCTCCCCGAGATTGTCTGCCGCCGCGGCGGGAAGCTGGTGATCGTGAACGACCAGCCCACGCAGTTCGACCGTTATGCGGTTCTCCGCTGCGCCGATCTGGGCAGTATCTTTACCGCGCTGGAGACCCTTCTCCATTGAAAAAAACGGAAAACGTGATATATTCTCTTGGCTTATCGTGTTGGGCGCGGCTGGTGAAATTGGCAGACACGCAGGATTTAGGTTCCTGTATCGAAAGATGTACGGGTTCGACCCCCGTGCCGCGCACCAGTTCGGGGAAAAACCGGAAAATTTTCCGGCATGACAAAAAAGGGTGCAAAATGAAAAATCTGCTGAAAAGCGCGGCTGCCGTGCTGTGTTTGGTTCTGCCGCTTGCCGGATGCGGCAAAGCGGGAGGCAAAGTCCTGCATGTGGCCATTGAACGCAATTCTCCGCCATTCTCATATGTGGAAGACGGCAAAGTGCGCGGGATTGACGCGGAACTTCTGAAAGAGATCGCTTTGCGGCTCAATTGCCGGCTTGAACTGCATCCCATGAATTTCGGTGACATCATCCCCGCTGTGCAGAAGGGAAAATACCGGATCGGCGCCGGTTCCATCACCATTACGGAAGAACGCCGTAAAAAGGTGCTCTTTTCGCTGCCCTATGTGACTTCCGGCCAGGTGCTTGTGGTTCCCGTTGATTCTCCTGTCAAGCGGGCGGTGGATCTCGCGAATCCGAAATACAGGATCGGTGTTCAGCAGACTACGACGGGGGATCAGTATGCGGTTCGCAATCTGCATGAACCGGTGCGTTTCGAGAGTGTCAAACTGGCGATCGCGGCTTTGGCCGAAAAAAAGATCGAGGCGGTTATCTGCGATTCCCTGGAGGCGGAGGACCGGGTGAATGGAAACAGTATGCTGAAGATCCTGCCGATTCCTCTGACCTATGAAGAATATGCCTTTATTTTTCCCCAGGGAGAGACAACACTGCAGAAGGCTTTTGACAAAGAGTTTCTTGCCATGCGGAAATCCGGACGCCTTCGGGAAATCGTGACCAAATACGAGGAACAGGGCGAATAATTCATGCGGTCTCAGGAAGGATTCACCAGCCGGATCGGCTTTGTTCTGGCTGCCGCAGGCTCTGCCGTGGGGTTGGGCAATATCTGGCGCTTTCCCTATCTGGCGGCCAAATACGGCGGCGGGATCTTTCTTCTGACGTATTTCATACTGGTGCTTACTTTCGGCTACGCGCTGCTGATTTCGGAAAACTGCGTCGGACGCATGACCGGCAAAGGTCCCATCGGGGCCTTCCGGGAGCTGTGCGCCGGTCGCCGGGGATTTCTGGGATTTGTCCGCATCGGCGGGTGGATCAATGCTCTGGTGCCCCTCATCATTGTCCCCTATTACTGTGTGATCGGCGGCTGGGTGGCCAAATACTGTTTTGCCATGGCGACCACGCCGGTCGGCAAGTTTGCCGGAGATGCTGCCCGGCACCCGGTTCCGGCCGGCGCCCCGGTTTCCGCTTCTGCTGCATATTTTCAGAATTTCATCACTTCCACCTGGGAACCGATGATCTTTTTCCTCCTTTTCATGGTGATCCTGGTGGCGGTGGTGGCGCTGGGCGTGCAGAAGGGGGTGGAGCGCTCCAACAAGATCCTGATGCCGATCCTCTTCATCATGATCGTGGGCATCTGTGTTTACTGTGCCTTTCTGCCGAATTCCGGAGACGGGTTTGTCTATTACCTCAAGCCGGATCCGTCCAAATTCAGTTACATGACGGTGGTGGAGGCCATGGGGCAGCTCTTCTTTTCCCTCTCCATCGCCATGGGGATCATGATCACATACGGAGCCTACATGCGCAAGGAAGACGATCTGGTTTCCAGTGTCAATCAGGTGGAATTTTTTGACACGCTGGCGGCATTTCTGGCGGGACTGATGATCATTCCGGCGGTGGTGGCCTTCGGCGGCAGGGAAGCGGCGGAAGCGGCGACGGTGGGGCTGGTTTTTGTGACCATGCCCCAGGTTTTCGCCTGTTTCCCCTGCGGGCAGTGGGTGGGGCTGGTTTTTTTTCTGCTGGTACTGTTTGCTGCGGCCACCAGCGCCATTTCGCTTCTGGAGACCAATGTCCACACCATCGGGCAGGAACTGCATCTTCCCCGGAAAAAGGCGATTTTCATCTGCGTTGCGGAGATCATCGGCATCGGCGTGATCACGGTACTGGGGTACAGTGTCTTTTCCCGGGTCCATCCGCTGGCATTCATCGAGGCATACCGGGACAAGGACATCCTGGATTCCCTGGATTTCATCAGCAACAGTGTGATGATGCCCGTTGCGGCGATCTTCACGACGATCCTGGCGGTGGCGGTGGTGGGGCTGGAAAAGTTTTCGCAGGAGATCCGGCAGAATTCCCGGTGGCGGAGAGAGTTTCTTTTCCAGCTTTGCATGTGTGTTGTGGTGATCCCCTGCCTTCTGGTGGTGCTTCTGCGGGCTACCGGACTGCTGAAATAGGGCGGATTTCAAAAGTGTTTGGTGAAATGATCTGAAAAAGATTTGCATTATCGGAGAATACAGGTTATATTGCTTTGCGAACATTATGGAAGGATGTCGTCGAAAATGAAGATCGGTCGGATTCTCTGCGGCGCGGTGACCCTTGCGCTTTGTATCGTTTCGCTGGTTCTTGTCGGCGGGTGCGGCAAACGCGCCCCGAACAAACTGGTTGTTGCAACCCAGGCGGATTTTCCCCCTTTTGAATACTACCGTGACGGCCGTCTGGCGGGGATCGACCCGGAGCTTGCAGCCATAATCGCCAAAGACCTGGGGATGGAACTGGTAATGGACGACTTGTCGTTTGAGTATCTTCTGCCCACGCTGAAGCAGGGACGGGCGGATATTGCCATTTCCGCCATAACCATTACGCCGGAACGGCGTGAGATGGTGGATTTCTCGGAACCTTATTACTGCTCCGGTCAGGTGGCGGTGGTTCCGTATGCATCCCCGATCAAAAGCAGTGAGGATCTGAAGGGCAAGATCATCGGTGTTCAGAGGGGGACCTCCGGCGAGGCCTTTGTGGAAAAGAAATTCCAGAAGCCGTCGCGGTTTCAGAATATCAGCACGGCGTTGAACAGTCTGCTGGTGGGGCAGCTGGATGCTCTGGTTGTGGATTGCGGCGTGGCCCGCAGAATCGTATTCCAGAACAAAAATCTCCGGATGCTGACACCGGTTCTTACCCACGAAGATTACGGGATTGCCGTGCGGAAAGGCCAGCTGGATCTGCTGAAAAAGATCAACAGCACCATCCGGAGGCTCAAACAGAACGGCGAGATCCAGCGTCTGATCGACAAACATGCGTCGGTACAAGACTTCCAGCCGGTCGTTTCCGGCGGGACGCGCCCGGACCTGAAGGTGGTTGTGGATATGAATTTCCCCCCCTTCTTCTGCATGAAAGGCGACCGCCCGTCCGGGACCGATGCGGTCATCCTTGCAAATATTGCCGATGAGCTGAACATGAATGTTGTCTTTGTGGCGGCCAACAGCGATTCGGTCATCAACGCCGTGGCCAGCGACAACACCATCCTCCTCGGAGCCAGCGGGATCACCGTGACGCCGGAGCGTCAGAAAATCGTTGATTTCTCGGTTCCGTATTACTCAAGCAGACAGCGTCTCTATCTGGGCAAGGGTGTCTCCGTCAGGACCGACGGGGAGCTTAAAAAGCTGAGGATCGGGACGGTTTACAAGACGACCGGAGATGAGTACGTCCAGAAAAACTTCCCGGGGACGAGGGAGAGTTTCAGCGATGCGGTGCTGCTGGTGGACGCCCTCAGAAAAGGTGCTGTTGACGGTATTGTCATCGATGAGCCCAGCGGCATCGTCATGACCCGGAATATTGAGGGAGTCACATGTTATCCCAAGGTGCTGTTTACAGAAGAACTGGCATATGCGGTACACAAGGGAAACCCCGAATTGCTGGCAAAGATCAACAAAATATTGTCGAGGATGATTGACGAGGGCGAGATCCGCCGCATCTGCCGCAGGGCCATCGAGGGTAGTTATTGAGGAGTTTAAGGGGAATGCAGAACAATCAGCAGGGACCGGAAACGACAGCAACTGAGTTTCTGCCGGAGCTCCAGATCGATGAAGCGGAGTGTTATGTGGAGTTTCCTCCAGAAAATCAGGAGGGGGGACAGAAAAAAACCGCCAGAAAAGACCATACCGGAAGCGGATCGGATTTTCATCTGGCGATTTTCCGTCAGGAAGAACTTCTTCGTGCCAAGGTGGATCTGTCGGTGCCGCCGGATCTGCGGAAGCGGCTTGACCGGACCGGGGAAAACTACCGGCTGGAAAAGATGCTCGCTTCCGGCGGATTCGGGCAGATTTTTCTGGCCCATGACCGGGTATTGGGGCGCAAGGCAGTCATCAAATCTCTCAAGCGGACACTGCTGAACAAGGATTCCGCGGTCCAGCACTTCATTACCGAGGCAAAACTCTGTGCCCAGCTGAACCACCCGGCCATCGTTCCGGTTTACAGTCTCACCCGGGACAGTCAGGACGGTCTCCATATCGCCATGCCTCAGGTTCCCGGCATTACCCTGAAAACGTACCTTGAGCGGTCGCTGGAGTACTGCCGGACCAGGCATATATCGAAACACGGATATCTGCGTCTCATGAAGGCGAGGCTGTCCGTATTTCTCTGCGTCTGCGATGCGGTCACCTACTGCCATGACCGGAATGTCATTCACAATGACCTGAAACCCGGCAATATCATGATTGGAGATCTGAACCAGATCCACATTATGGACTGGGGTGCGGCTTCCGGCAATGTGACCATCAACCGGGAGGAAGAGCTTCAGGGGACCGGAAGCTATATGGCGCCGGAGCGGATCACCAGCCGGGTCTCCAACCCGCTGACGGACATTTTTTCCCTGGGCATGATTCTGAATGAAATGGTGACGCTCCGCGGACCGATCCAGGAGACCAATACCGGAAAGGTCCTTGAGCGGATCTGCACCGGGGATTTTGAGCCGTCCACCTGTATTCTGCCCCGGTACCGGATTGATGCAGGGCTGCGAGCCATTATTGAAAAAGCCCGCAGTCCCCGTCCTGCAGACCGTTATCAAAGTGTCCGGGATCTGGCCGATGATGTGCGTCATTATCTTTTCCGCGAAGAGATCGCCGCCAAACCGGACAATTTGGCGACCGGTCTCGGCCGCTTTTTCCTCCGGCACCGGAATATCTCTCTGGCTCTTCTGCTGTGCGTGGTGACGGGGTCGCTGTTCCTGGCCGGGTGGAACTATTTCGTCCGGAACAGGACGGTCCGGGACCTCCAGCACGCCATGTACAGTCGTCTTCATTATCAGGACGAGACGGAGAAACTGGCGGCCAATCTCCGCAGCCGTGTGCTGCTGCTCCGGGAACAGCTGCGCAGTCTGGCAATTTCCCTGCAGATGGAGTCGGAGAACGAGCTTCCGGCGGGAGATCGCCACGTTTCCTTCTATCTGGCCAGCGATTACCGCCGCGACTCGGGACACCAGCCGCCGGATCTGGTGCACACGCGGCAGTACCCGTATCCCATTTCGCTGGACTATGGTTCGTTCTATCTCTTTGACAGTTCGATGAAGTCCCGGGATCTGCAGTTTCTGGTGGATCTTCTGCGGACCATCCGCAGTCAGAGTCTGGCGGCGATGTTCGCAGTTCCCTTTGAGGAAAAAGATGCCGTTCAGCGGGATCAGAACCGTGTGTTCAATATGAACCGTTTGCTGATCAGCAGGGTCATCTTCATCTACAAGGATAAACTTGCCAGCTGTTATCCCGGCATGTACGGGGATGAAAAGAAACCGGAGGATCTGATGCCGGAATTTGTCCGTCGGAAGTACCGCGGCGGTCTGGAGAATTTCTGGGCTCCGCCGCATATCAACCGGCACGGGCAGATGCGGATCTCCTGCTGGCAGACCTTGTACGGGAAACTGAACAGAAAGGTCGGACTGCTTGGATTTGAGATCAACTACCGGCTTCTGATAGAGCCGATCCTGGAACAGATGAAAAAGGATACGGACGGGAGCATGTATGCTCTTGTCAACAAGGAGGAGCGGGTTATTTTCTCCTCGCTGGCTTATCAGGACATGCTGAGGGACGGGCGGGTCAAGAAGCCGGAGGATATGGCCCGGAAGGATATTTTCTACCGTTTCCCGCAGGTGATCCACAAGATCCGCAGCGGAAGGGTTTCTTCCAATTTCCCGGAGACATTCCACGGGCATTCCTACCAGGTTTACTGGTCTGAGATCAAGGCCACCGACTGGATCCTGATACGTCATGTCCGCCAGGAACCGGTAGAGCTTTCCGGTTTGCACCGTCAGGCGGCGAAGAGTTCTCCCCGGCCGATCCAGCGGAATACGCAGCAACAGCGGTAAGTTCTCCGGCTTTTTTTTCCGGAGCATGCGGACTTTCGATGTGCGGATGCGAAGAGAAAACCGGCACCTCCAACAGGGGTTCTGCGGTCCGGGTTATGTGTTGTTCTTATTGCCCTGATACGAATACCGGTAGAATTTCATCAGAAGAGAAGCAAGTTTCCCGCCCCATATTCTGGTAAAGAGGGCGTGATCTTCGTTTTCCCGCCGGTGATCGGCGATGGCCGCCGCAGTTTCCATGGCATCTGCGATCCGGTGCGCCATCAGAACCTGCGGAATAAAGGCGAAGGCGCCTTTCAGATCGGTCAGACGGAGCCACATATCCCAGTCCAGATTGACGGAATATTCCCTGCTGAATTTCTCGTTTCCCAGCATGTTCATGTTATAAGTGACTGTCGGACAGCTGACAGCGTTTCCGAATGCGACCGCTGAGCGTTTCCAAAGCCGGGAAGTGTGGATGTGTTTGAGATAAAACGCCCAGAGCAGCAGGCGCTTGATTCTGAGATAGAATCGGTCTGGATGAATCTTCCCGTCAGGAAGCAGATCTCCGTAATCGGTGAAGACGATCAGTGTTTCCGGGTGTTTCTGCAGCAGTTCGCAGACCTGCTGTGCGTACTTCGGCAGATAGACATCATCCTGGTGAATGATCGTGACGAAGGGCGTATGAGCACATGAAAGGGCAAAATTCCAATCGGATGCAATGCCAGCTTTTACCGGATTCACGCAGTATTCCGCATGATGGCGCCGGGCGATCTCCTCAATATAAGCGGATGGGGTGGATGTTGCAATAAGCAGTTTCACCGGGTATGTCTGATTGGCGGCCGATTTGACGGCTTCTTCCAGAAAGGGACTGTCCTTGTAGGCACAGACTGCAAAGGTCAGATCCGAGTTCATAATTCATCTCCTGCAAGTACAAGTGCAATTTTCTGCCGGAATTGTCGCAGAGATTCTCCCGAATAAGGATACGGAGCCGGCGGATCCCGCAGAATTTCCGCTGTCAGATCCTTCAAATCTGGGAAGAAGAGGATCCCGTACTTCCGGTGAAGGATTTCGCAGGTTTCGATCTGGTGGTTGTCGTTGTGTTCCCCATACTCCGCCCTGCGCGGAACGACCACGAAGGGACGGTGCATCTCCAGAAGTTCCAGCTGGGTCCCCAATCCTGCGTGGGCGATGACCAGATCTGCCCGTTGAAAATAATCTTTTTGCGACGGCAGATAGGCGAGCATCGAACAGTGTTTTGCCGTCTGCGGCGTTGTGCCGGTCTGGATGATGATCTCCAATCCGGTTTCTTCCGCCAGTTCATCCAGGCGCTGCAAAAGCCTCGGGAACGGTCCTGCCGTGCCAAAAGTTACGTAGATCACAGGATTCCTCCGATATATTCAGCTTTTTTTCCGTAAATGGCTAAAGATTCTTCGTATTGAACATAGAATCTGTTCACAAGAGGATAGCATATTTTTGCGGACATGGTTTTGGTCCGGTAGCGCGATGCAGTCTCAATGAACATGGTCTTCCGGAACAGCAGTTTTCCTGCGATAATTGCAGCGGTTCCGCACTCCGCTCCCGTTGAGATCACCCACTCCGGCCGTTCCTTCAGAATCGCGTAAAAGGCTGGAAAAAAAGAAATCACAAGAGTCCAGAAGGGACTACGCGGTCGATAATAGGAATAGCAGCGGCAGTTCAAGGTCTGCAACCTGGGACTGTGTTCGGAAAAGACAATGAATTCGCACTCCGGCATTCCTTTCATCAGAGTTAAAATCTGGGTCAGATGTCCGCCGCTGGTTGCCGCAAGAAAAAGTTTTCTGATTTTTACCATTTCCCTGTATCCTGTCGATAAATGAAATTGGATTGAAATGAATCGGATATTGATGCATCCGTTCTTCTTTAATGAATCATGAGTGATTTCCCTTTCCAGTCTTTGCCCCGCAAATGATTGAACGCAAAGAGTGCTGTTAGTACTGCAAAACAAAAATTTGCCGTACTCAGAGAAAATGCGGCCGCATAAAATCCGTATCGGGGAATAAAAAAGAAATTCAAGGTCAGATTTGCAAGAAATACGACAATTACGGCGATCATACCTTTTTGAGGGCATCCGGATGAATTCAAAAAATTTATATTGAATTGTCCGGCTACAGAAAACAGTATTCCCGCTGATAAAAGAGTCAATGCCGGAGCCGAAGAGAGAAACTGTCGTCCGAACATGATTGTAATAATCCACGGTCCGAAATAGTGTATGAGAATTACCAGCGGAACGGTACAGATGGTGAGTCCCGCATTAACCGCGATTAAAATGATCTTCAGATCATGGAGTTTCCTTTCCTCCCACATTTTGGTGGCCAATGGAAGAAAGACCAGAGGCAGTACCATCAGCGACTGAAGAATCTGCATGACTGGAAGTGCAATGTTGTAGGCAGCCACCTGCTGCAAATCAGAAAGCCATGTCAAGCAGATGGAGTCCAGATAGGAAAGCAACACAATCCCGGAGGAGGAAACAGATATCCATCCGCACAGGGACCGGATTTTTCGCCACAGCGGAATACAGCAAACCGCTTTCCATGACAGGAAAAGTCTGTATCGGGAACAGACCAGACAAATGGTTGTCAGCATCGAAATGAACAGTGCCATACACCAGGCGACAGTCAGAAAAAGTATTCCCCTCTTGGCGCAAGATAATACCCCTAGAAAAACCAGCAGCATCTGAAAAACGGAAATCCCATTGTAGACCGCGAACTCCATTTTTCCATGCGGCACACTGAGAAAGATGTTCCATACGGATGTTATCACGATATAGGGGGAAAAAATTGCAATTGCTGCAGAGACCGTTGGATATTTGAAAAAAGATTCGGCTAAAAAACTGCGCCCGAAAATCAAAAAAAGCATGACCACGATGCCGGAACAGAGCGTAAGTTCTATAAGAACGGAGAGCAGCAGTCCGATGCGGCGTTCCTGATGTTTTGCAATGTACGAGGCGGTCAATATGGCGCCTGCCTGTTTGATCCCGAATTGACAGCATGTGGTCAATAGTCCGTAAAAAGCAAACATGCTGTAAAAAAAACCGAAATCAACACGGGAAAGAGTCAGAGCCAGATGACGGCGGATCAGATAGTTGATGATTCCCAGCAGGATGATACCGGAAAAGGAGACCGCGACCCCTTTCAGAAAGAGGTGCACGGCAGAGGGAAAAAAATTACTTGTCATTTGCTGCACCTGGACTGTTTTTCCGCATCTGCTCCAACTCTTCCTTGAGCAGGGTGGATTCTTCGGTGAGCCGGGTGATTTTGGTACGCAGCGAAGAGATGATGATGGAGCACTGGAAGAGCATGAGCAGCATTCCTCCCACCAGAAACAGCAGCAGCGCAAAGGCCGGGGTCTGGATCCCCATGATTCCCGCCAGAAGATTCAGCAGACGGGTAAATATGGAAAGAACTATCAGCAGACATCCGGTAAAAAGCCAGATCAGGGCATACGCTTCCTGCAGTTTTTCTTTGCGGACAGCAAAAAGAATCAGCGCCAGAAAAAACAGAGACCCGCTCAAAGAACATATCTGGACCCAAGTCATTTTTTATTTCCTTCCCTTCGGAGAACGGAAACGCTCCATGATCATGGCAAAAGCCACTTTGGGCATAAAATAAAACGCTTTCAACGTTCCTATGGACGAACACCCCCCCTGACGTTCCCTCATGGTGCACGGGATCTCTTTTATCCGGTAGCCGTTCCGCAGGAAGAGAATGCATTCCTCCGGTTCCGGATAATCAAAAACCGGGTAATAAAGGGACGCGAATTTCAAACCATCTCTGCCGTATGCCCGAAATCCGGAGGTGGCATCGGTGATCCCGGTTCCTGTCAAGATCAGGGACAGAAAACGGAACAGCCGGATCCCGGTGCGGCGGGAAAAGGAAGAACGGAATCCCCCTGTTTTCTTCAGAAATCTTGATCCGATCACAAGATCAGCCTCCCCGCCCTGCAGGGGAGCCAGGAGATCGCTTATTTCTTCTGCGGGGTGCTGACCGTCCGCATCAAATTTTACGGCATAATCCGCATTGTGCCGCACTGCAAAAAGAAAGCCGGTCTGAACCGCTGTGCCCACCCCGGAGTTGAACGGCAGATCCAGCACGGTCAGGCGTTCATCCGAAATGGAACGGAGACAGTTCAAGGTCTGGTCCGCCGATCCATCGTTGACTGCCACGATGAAAACTTCCGGCATCTGCCGCCGCAGTTCAGCTATGGTCTCCCGGATGCAGGATTCCTCATTGTAGCAAGGAATGATGACAAATACTTTTTCCGTCATATTACTCCCTGTTCACTTTGTAAATCTGATACTTATCCGCTATTTCCGCCGGAAGGGAAAGTTTTTCCAGCCACGGACATTTGCCGTTTTGAATCTTTTTCTCCTTTCCCAGCAGGAGGAAATCATAGTCCCTGTAAACGGCCAGATCCGGTTCGGGCGCGGCAGATTGGTAATTGAGTACCGCTTCCATTCCGCTCCAGTACATGATTTCCACATGCCCTGGCGCCGCAAGGCGGGCACGCCCTTTGATTCCGGCTGTCATCGCTGCCTGCCGCAGAAATGCGGCTGCGGCACGATTCTCCCATAAAGACTTTTTCCGGCTGAATGAAAAATCCAGCCCGTTTTTGGCCTGAAACAGAAAAAACATGCATAATCCGCACAAACAGGCCGCATGAATGAGCTTCCTTGGGCCGGATGGAAAATTTTCCGTCAGCAGACAGAAAAGTTTCCGCGCAAAAGAAACCCCTGTCATGGTGAACGGCATGAACAGCGGAACCAAATAGATGCTGTACCGGTATGCGGCGGATATTTTCATATACATGAACGTATGAGCGAGATAAAGCCCAAGGAAAACGGTATGTTCCCAGTTCCATTTTTTCCGGAACAGCAGCAGAAACATTCCGATGACGGCAAGGATCAGATAGACTTCATACGCGCCGCGCAGCGTGTTATTGAGGGCGTTCAGTACGGCATCCAGCCGGGATTCTGCCGCCGCCCGCGCAATGATCTCTTCAAAGGGCTGAATTGTATGTGCCTGCCTGATGAACATCACACGCACATCCGGGACAAATGCATGATAATGGATCCGGTTGCCGAGACAGAACGGAAATAAAGTCAGGAAGAAAAATACTGCTGTCACCAGAAAGACCAGTCCTTTGCGGAAAAGAGGAAAAACACTTTTTTTCAGCACCATGAGTACGGGAACGCCGAAAAGAAGACATACCGCAATGGGAAACCCTTCGCCGCGGGAAACGGAAAGCAGGCCCAATGCACCCCCCAGAAGCAGAGCATCCCGCATTTTTCCGTGATCAACCAGCCGGAAAAGAAAAAGGAGTGCGGCAATCAGGAAAAAAATACGAAGCGGATCCAGCAGACCTGTCACCGAAAAACGGATGACTTTCGGCGCATAGATAAACAGAACGCATCCCCATGCCGCCCAAAAAGGAGACAGATAACGCTCCAGAAATCGACGCAGCGGGAAAATGGTGCAGACATAAAATGCGGAGGCAACAAGAATCGTTGCGGAATAGGCATCGATCCCTGTTTTTGCCAGTCCGCCGGAAAGCAGAATGAAAAGCATGGGGACCCGGCCGACCCATCCCGCCGCTATTCCGTCATGGGCAAGTTCTCTGCTGTAATAGGCGTAAACATTGGCACAGTCCCGAAAAATATCCTGAATGAAAAAAAAGGACAAAAACGAGATCACGATCCCGGAAAACAAAGCAAAAAGAAACACTTTTTGCGGCGAGAAAAAAAAATGCGGCTCCGGTTCAGATGCAGAAGGATCCGGAGATAAAAGCTCCCGGATTATATTTTTTGTCCACTCATTCAACCGTGTCATCGCTGATCTCTCCAGAAAATTTTCAGTACGGTGTCTGCGCCGGACATTCGTTCTGACGCATTCCTGAACTTAAGAGGTAATTTCAAAAGTTTTTAATTTTTGGTACTTGAAAAAAACACGCAGCAGATTCAAATTAT
>DCGO01000060.1 GCA_002314605.1 Lentisphaeria bacterium UBA1776
CTACCCATCGTCGCCTTGGTGAGCCATTGCCTCACCAACTAGCTAATGGGACGCGAACTCATCCTCCAGCGATAAATCTTTAGCCCATAGACCATGCGGTCCAGGAGCCACATTCGGTATTAGCAGTCGTTTCCAACTGTTATTCCCAACTGGAGGGCAGATTATTCACGCGTTCCTCACCCTTCCGCCACTCGGCATTGCTGCCTCGTTCGACTTGCATGCCTAATCCATGCCGCCAGCGTTCGTTCTGAGCCAGGATCAAACTCTCCGTAAAATAAAAATTTTATCAGAAGAATCTGACTTAGCTTTTGTTCGCTTCAATCACCGTCGCCGGTGACCGAAGTCTTGTTGATTTGATTCAGTAGTTTCTACTGCTCAAAGTCATTTTCGGTTCCATCGCACGATTCAGTTTTCAAACAGCCGCGCCCACAAGAAGCGCAACGTTTCATTAATTTAGCATCGATTCTTGAATTGTCAAATCGAAATTCAAACTTTTTTCAAAAATCTTATCAGGCTTTATGAATCAGCTTCGTCTGCCTTTCGGAGGCGTGGGATATAATATAGCTCAATTTTTCCCCTTGTCAAATCAAGTTTGAAACTTTTTTTGAATTTTCCCGGGAAAATCACTTTCACCATACTCAATCAGCCCCGCCCTTTGAGGCGCGTGAGATATAATATAGACCGCTTTCCCCTTTTGTCAAATCAAGTTTGAGACTTTTTTCAGCAAAACGAGGTTGATGGACCGCAGAGTCTCAACAGTTCTTCCGGCATTTCCGGCATGGCACCGGGTTTTCCGGCAATCACGGAGGCGGCTTTCCCGGCTATGGCAAGGGCTTCTTCATCGCTTTTTCCCCTCAGAATAGCAGCGGCCCAGTAGCTTGTGAAACCGTCGCCGCAGCCCACGGTGTCGGCAACTGCAGGACACGGAACGCACGGGTGGTGGATCCATTCCGCTCCGGAAAGCATGGACGCCCCCTCCCCCCCGCGGGTAAAAAGGACATTTCTCAGCTGATACATCTCTGCAAGACGCGGCAGTGCCGTCATGGGATCCTCCGGAAGCCCCAGGAGCCCCGCCAGAACCGGATACTCCTCTTCACTTACCTTTAATGTATTGCAAAGTTCCAAAGACCGGCGTACCACCGCTTCGGAGTAATATCTCTGCCGGAAATTCACGTCCAGTATTTTCAGGGCGTTTTCCGGTATCCGGTTCAGGAAAGTCCGGATCTCATGCTGATTCCAGGCTCCCCGCTGTGCCAGAGTCCCGAAACAGACCGCAGCGGCACATTCCGCCCTGGCAAGCAGTTCCTCCCCGAGGCTGATCCGATCCCATGCCGCAGGTTCGGCAATGGCAAACACATTGCGTCCGTTCACGATCTGCACTCCGGCGGTCCCGGTAGGGAGATCGTTCTGAGAAATCCCCTCAATGGAAAGGCCTTTGGCTCGGACGGCATCCAGAAGTTCTTTTCCGTTTTCATCCCGTCCAACTGCACTTACCGCAATGGCGTGAAACCCGCATAAATTCATGTGATAGACAAAATTGACCGGTGCGCCGCCGGCATGCTTCCCGTCCGGCAGAAGATCGAAAAGAAGTTCCCCGATCCCGAATACAAATCTTTGACTCACAGGCGGCCTCCGTTTATTTTTCTGCGTGAAATCCCTGCTTCACCGAGCCGATCATGGCACGGAAGCCCTGGATCAGTGCTCCGGTATCGTTGATGCAGCTGATGTACTGCACCCCCCTGTCCCTCCATCTTTGAAATTCGCATTCCGCATAGGTCCCGAGGATCATCCCCGCCTTCCGGGTCCGGACACAAATGTCATCCAGAACCTGCCGGACCTCCGGGTCCTCCCACTGACCGGGCTTCCCCATGCTGCAGCTCAAATCGTAAGGCCCGATCATGATACTGTCCACCCCCGGCACGGCAAGGATCCGGTCCAGATCGCGGTATGCATTGATGTGCTCGATCTGAAGGATCACCAGAGGTTCCCGGCAGGACTCTTTGAAATAGACCTCCGGAGGAATGTTTCCGTAACAGTTTCCCCTCCGCATCCCGCAGCCCCGGTTTCCGGCAGGGGGGTAGCGGCACGCACGGACGGCATAAAGAGCGTCCTCTGCATTCATGATCATGGGAACAATGATCCCTGCTGGAGCGAAGTCGATGATCTTCTTGATCTCGGTGTGGCTGCAGGCGGGAACCCGGAAAAAAGGTGCGCAGTCCGTCCCCTTCAGCGCCATCATGTGGAGCATGGCATTGTTGCGGTCCATTTCGCCGTGTTCGCCATCGATCCAGCAGAAATCGAAACCGGACTCCGCCGCCATTTCAGTCACTACCGGATCGGCAAAGGTAATGCAGCAGCCGATACACAGCTTCCCGGACCGGATGGATTTCATGAAAGTCTCAAACTGATTGTATTTCATCGGTCATCTCCTGTTGACGGTTTCAATTCTGGATGCATGTAACGCGGACGGCTCACTTCACCAGTCCGGGACGGACCATCACCACATAGTCCACATAGATGGCATTCTCCCGGCTGGAACCGGGTACATAAGCAGGCCCCGTGAATTTGGCATGGAAGAAGCACTCCCAGACATTATTGTCCGCAATCCCGTCCGAACGAACATAGAGCGGTGTCGTATCAAACTGGATCGCCCAGCCGTGGGCCCAGAAACAGGAACGCTCCTGCAGATCGATGGGTCTGGGCAGTTTGTACCAACGGTATTTCTCGTCCGCAGGGAATTGGGTCACTTCCAGATACATGGAACCGGGATAACCCACATTGCTCAGGGTGAAACGGGTGGCGGGACAAAGAATGTGAGGCTTATAGACAAACATCCCACGGGCTCCGTGCTGTTTGGGATCAGGGCGGCTGGATTTCACCGCCTTGCCGGAAGCGGATTCCGGGTCGGCAACAATGGCCGCCCCCAGCTGCTTCGCGGCAAATGCCTGGGGCCAGGCAAGGACCCGGATCTTTTCAGCCGGGAGATCCTTGAATTTTTCCGGCGTGGCCACATCCACCGCAATGGCGGAGAATTTCTTCTGAAACATCTCTTCGATCCGGCGGGTCCAGCGCAGCTGAAGGTGTTTCGCGTTGTTGTTCCGGACCAGTTTCTCACACTCAAGCTTCAGCTGATCCATGGAGATCCCGGCTTTTTTGAAAGCGGATGCGAAACTGACACGGCGGATCAGCGCCGCCCAGACGGGGGTAATGAGTTCCATCTCCGCCCGCAGACGGTAAATGTTGTCTTCCGGCAGATTGTCAATGACTTTATGAATGGCCAGATAGTGTTTCACCGCAAACTCCGGCGTGAAGAAATCCCAGTTTCCGGCAGTCAGCATGGTCTGTTTTTTGGGGTGCTTCCGGATGCCGTCCCGGATGCCGTTCAGAAAATCGGTCATGACAGGGGCACAGGGACCGTAGTAGGATTCCATGAATGTCCTGACCAGAAGCTCCACATCCCAGCCGGGATCCATCATCAGCGCCGAGGCGACAAAATAGTTCAGCATCATAAAGTTCTGCGGCGAGATGCGGTCCAGTTCCGCCTCGATGAACATGGAGCGGACCCTGATTTTCCGGAAAAAAAGGATGTCTTCCTTCAGCGTATCCAGAATTGTCTCCACCCGGGGGGGATTGAAGTAAGTGTTTCCGATATTCCAGTAATCCCACAGCGCCAGCTCCTGAAAGCGTGCTCCCCACGCCTCGGCGTACTTGCGGTTCTGATCGTTGAACTTTGACGTCAGGGGACGGAAACAGTCCCCGGTGGGGAACTGGTCCACGATCTGGATCAGCACATTGGGTTCCGGCGTGATATTCCGGGGAAAGGAGGCCGCCGCAGAATAGGCGGCCGTCCGGATCCTGATGCCCGGATATTCCTTTGCAAGGGGCTTCGCAACAGAATTGATGTAGTCGATCAGAAGCCCCGTGGGGCCGTGCTTCTCCGCAAACGCTTTGCACACCGGGCAGAGACACATTTTCGGGGAAACGTCCAGAATGGAAATATCGTAATAGACCGGCTGTTTTTCCGCCGACAGAGTTTTCCGGTCTTTTTGGATGAACTTCCGCAGACTCTCCAGCGTGATCCGCCTCACATCGGGATTGGTCATACAGAGACACCCGGCGGTGATCTTCGTCCGGGGACGCACCCGCTTTCCGGATTCATCCATGGCAAAATATTCGGGGTGATCCTTGAAATAAATATCAGGATCCACATAGAAACAGAGGGTATGCCACGCCTGTGGCAGGGTGAAATTGAAGAGGTCGCCGCTGTAATACGGCTTCGCTTTCGGCCCCTGATACCCGCCGTTGCTTCCGCTGCGGAGCAGATGGGTCAGATACTGCTCCAGTGCATGCCTCGTCCCGAACTCCAGCAGAAATCCGGGAATGGAGTCGTAGATCATTCGTCCGGGCATGAAGGGCCGCTGTACCTTGCCCTCAAAAGCAAGTCTTAGCGTCGGTTTTTCCGGAATGGCCATCTGCCGGGGAGTGAGGCTCCAGCAGCCAAGTTTATTGAGGATATTCCAGACCCCGTAGAAACTCCCCACAGGGCGGCCGCCGGTTACGGCCAGATCCCGCCCGAAATCACGGATGAGCCACTCTTCTTTGCCCAGTTTTGCAAAATCCGTGCCTTTCCGGGCAGCGAAGGCACTCTGTCCCACATAAACTGCCGGACGGTTCTTTACGCCGGATTCGGGAACGATCTGAAATTTTGCTCCGGACATTTTTCCGAGAAAAAGTCCCAGCTCCTCCGCAGCCTGCTTTTCAAATCCGGCCGGCTGATCCGGATAAGCGATCACGCATTGGGCCTTCCCCTTTACGGCAAACTCATATCCGTGCAGCAGAAGAACACACGAAAAGAGAAATGTAAAAACAAACACGCTCTTCATCAGATCAACATCTCCCTGCCGCTTACCATGCGTATGCCTTGCCATTGTAGAAATACCGTCCGTTGAAGGCGGCAAGGCCGTAACTCCTCCAGTCCAGCCCTTCCACATGGCCGTCCCACATCAGGTAATTGGCCTTGACAAGACCGTGGGAAAGATTGGGATTTTTCCCGATGACAATAGACCAGTTCGAGGGGATCTCCTCCGTACAGGCGGATGCCCGGACATCCGCACGTTTCTGGTTGAAGGGAAAATCACAGATCACCATGATCTTGGAAGGAGACTTGTAGCTTTTGACCAGCCGTCCCATCAGCGGATTGCACTTGGTGGGATACTGGGTGTCCGCTGAAACGCCGTCGTCCTTGTAGGTGGCAAGGGAACTGGAGTTGGCGCTGTAACTCATTTTGGGGTAATTCCCGGTACGGGTGAGGTTATCTCCGGGACAGGCAATGACACTGGAACTTTTCCTGAAAGGCCCGTAATCCCATGCATTATCGCTCCCGATTCTGGAAAAGAGCAGCAGATGCCACGCCCGGAAGGGCGTCCCGGGCTGACTCCCCACCGGATAGCAGTTGTTTTCGCTTTCGTAAACGGCCATGGCGGTCCCGATCTGCCGGAGATTGCCCTGACAGGAGGCCAGTCTGGCGGCATCCCGGGCCTTGTTCAGCGCCGGCAGCAGCATCCCCGCCAGAATGGCGATGATGGCGATGACCACCAGCAATTCAATGAGGGTGAAACACTCCCTGAACTGCAATGGGGAACAGGGGAAACAGAAGAACAGGCTTTCATCTCTCATCTTTTTACCGGGACATGAAAGACACCGCGATACCGGAAGCTGTTTTTTTCCGTTCATTTTCAATCCTTTCTCGGTTTGGTGTTATGGCAAGGCGTTTTATTCTTTCCGGCACAATCCGGCTCGGGAAGCCGGGAACCGGAAATGGAAACATCTGCGGTATTCCGTGTGGACAGGGCAGTCTCCCAGTTCCGGCATCCGGGTTCCCACGTCACCTGGGAGTTGATCAGCGCGACATGGTCTGCATTCTCCACATGGATTGCCGACGGGGTGAACTCCACTGGCGCCATTTCCCGCCACTCCGACTTTTCCAGCAGGTGTTCTCCGCCCCGGAGGGAGAACCGGGCATCCTCCATTGTAACCCCGCTGATTTTTACGTCCGGAAGTCCCGCAATGAAAGAACCGTGGTCCCCGTGGGCCGTCAGATGACTGAAGAAAATATTTTCGATCACCTTTCCGCTTCTGGCGGGATCGGGTCCCAGGTGCCAGACCTTTACCGCCAGCGCCCGTCCCGCATCGATCAGGAGATTGTCGAATCGGAGATCCCGGATCTCCACTGCAGCACCATCGCTGTAGGAGGAAACAATGCAGACTCCGCACATGGTATCCCGGACAATCAGATTGGAAAAGAGACAGTTCCGGATGAGCCCGTCCCCCACTCCGATCCGGAGCCCGTTGCAGCGGGTCCTCAGAATACAGTCGGAAACGGTGACATATTCACACGCCCGGGGATGCTTCAGGGGTGCGGAATTGGCCCGCAGAGTGATGCAGTCGTCTCCGGTATCAATATCGCACCCCCGGACCGTGACCCGGGAACAGCAGTCGATATCCAACCCGTCGCCGTTCAGCGTCCGGCGGTCATTCCGGATGCGGATATCATGGACATTCACCTCTTCGCACCCGTGCAGCAGAATTGTCCAGTAGGGGGCATGATCAAAGGCCACCCCCCTCAATTCCACCTGCCGGCACTCGCAGAAATAGATCATCTGTGCCGGCCGCCAGGGGGCGTACCGGAAAAGAAAAGGCGCATCCGCCCGCACCGTGTCCGTAAAGGCTTTCCGGTTGCCGTCGATCCGCCCGTGCCCGGTAATGAAAATATCCTCCTGCTCCACCGCCACGATCAAATGGGCCCCGGAAACATGTTCCTCCGGGCAGGTTTCGTTCTGGGGACAGAAGTCGTCCCGGTTGTAGTCGGCGGGATCGGGGCTCCCCAGAATCACCGCGCCGACATCCAGTTCCAGTCCTCCGCCGGATTTCAAATAGACGGTCCCGGTAAGATACGTTCCGGCAGGGAAATAGACACAGCCTCCTGCATCCACCGCACGCTGGATCGCGGCGGTATCCAGATGGATCCCGTCCCCCAGGGCACCGAAATCCCGGACATTGTGTTTCATTGCGGTACATCCTTCAGAAAACGGCGGAAATTTTTCAGCCGCCGGAACACGATCCGGTTGGAATCATGAAAATTGTGCGCTCCCCGATAAGCTGCGCGCACAAGGTAAATGAGGTCCCCCCCGTCCATCAGATGCGATGCATACTGAAATCCGGTGTAATGCTTGGAAGCCTCCGGGTCAAGACCGGAATCATCCCGCATCAGAACGCAGGCCCGCTTCCAGTGCCGCAGGTCCCGGGAGACGCTCAGGACCAGAAAATTGCGGATGGTCTCGTAATCGCCAATGATCTCATTTGCCATGGTGAAATAAACCCCGGTTTCCGGATCCTGACTGATCTTGAAATTGGTGCTGCCGCCGAGAAAGCCGATAATGTCATTGCAGTCAAAGGAAAGTTTTTTTCCGTCAGGTGACAGGGTCAGAATGGCGGCCTTGTTCCGCTGATTCAAATGCATGCGGACAATATTGACAAGTTTCCCGTCGGGAGCGGCGATCACATTCCCCTCCAGCCAGCCGGAATGTTCATCCGCCAGGCCCGGAACGGGGACTTTCCGGTAATCAAAGGCCACCTCATTGCTGAGGGTCCAGCTTTCTTTCCGGAGAAGATCCGCATCCGCCGGAGCGCTCAGTACCGCCGTATGGAAATACTGCGGAGCCCACGCCGGCCCGCCGGGAATCACATGCATATCGTCCAGAGGAAGATAGACCCTTCTGTTCAGGATCGTCGGTCGGGGCGTGACCTGAAAATTGGGATTCTCCCGCCCGGGTCCGCTCTTCAGGAGAAGCCCGGTCTCTTCATCCCGGGGGATGCTCCAGGTAAAACCGCCGTCCAGGCTCCGGCGGATGACCACATCCCCGTATTCCTGAGTGCATGCAATACCGTAAACGGCCCCGCCGCAGACAAACATCTGCATCCAGAATGCGCCGATGATATGGGTGATTTCATTCCACGTTTTCCCGTTGTCCTCCGAACGGTAAACCGTACTCAGACCAGCTTCGCCGTTCAGATTCTTGAGATTTCCGAAATAGTCATGAGACGCCAGAAGCGCCCCGTCGCTCAGGCGCACAATGGATGGGGATCCCAGGTAAACCCCTGTCCGTTCGTCCTGGTGGCGCAGCTCCACATACCGCATAGAGATTCTCCTTGATTGCAGTGACGTTGCAGGTACACTACAGCGGCAGTTGAAAAAAGGCAAGCGGTTACCTGTTGTCAAAAATATGCATCTATTGTCAAAATAAGGATTAATTGCGGATCACCGCTCCGGGGACGGGATCAGATTTTACAGGAAAACGAGCCGGTCTTCGCCTCAAAAACATGTTCCGAAAGTTCAATGTCGGCAGTGCATCTCTCCGGGATCGTGCAGGAAAAGAGAATCTTTCCGGCTTTCGATCTCCCTGACTGCATCATAAGACTCCCCGTTGCGCAGCTGATTCATGAGGATCGGACTGGGGACGATCTTCCAGCTGTCATCGGAAAAGAGCACGACCCTGCCGTCAAACAGCACGTCGCAGATCATCTTCGGCCGGTCCAGCCAGGGGGCATTGAAGAAATTCCAGTGTAACTGTGTCCGGCAGTTGTACCAGCCGTTTCCCAGAAGAACGGCGATCACGTTCTCCCCGGTTTTCAGAAAGGGGGTGATGTCGTATGTGACGTAGGAAACGTGTCTGTCAAACTGGGAGACGGTCGGCACAAGAACACGGTCATCGGCCTTCGTGCCATTCACATAAAGTTCGTGCCAGCCGAGGCCGCAAAGAAAGCACACCGCTTTCGCCGGGACTTTTTCGACCCGGAAGGATTTTCTCAACCAGGGTGCAGGATCGCTTCCGCCGGAGATCCAATACCCGGTCCATGTCCGCGTTTTATCCATGCAGCGTTATTTAAGATCCATGTCCCAAATCTTCTGCCGGAACGTATTGTTTGAAAAAGCGCATCTGCGTATCCATTCTGATTTCACCCTCCCAAAAAACTGCTGATGGAGCACATTCCTGGTAAAATTAGCATGGATTTGGCTTTTTGTCAATCAAAAACGGTTTTTCTCCGGATGAATTGACCGGAAAAGTGATGTTCGCACGGCGGTCAGCATAACGCTCCCGGTCCGGATCCCCCCCGAATTACCTGAGGGTTGCCTGACGCAGTTCCGAAGGGGATTTCCCGGTGTGATGGCGAGTGTACGCGGAAAACTGAGCCGGATTGCAGAACCCCAGGATCCTCGCGATCTCGCAGAATTTGGTGTCCGTATTTTCGATCAGGGAACGGAGCAGAAGGAGCCGCTGCTGCTGCCAGTAGCGGCGGATGGACATCCCCGTCCGGTCCCGGAAGATCCGGTTGAGATAATTGGCGCTGAGATTGAAATTGCTCTGAAGATACTCCTCGGAGAAATATTTTCCGTTCAGATACTTCTGGACCCGGAGTTTGATCTGTTCCACCAGAAAGTCCTGGGAATCAAAGTGCGTTAAGGGAGGGGGTTCGATTTCTCCGAAAATCGAGTGAAAGAACGCTGAAAGAAACGCCGCGGCAAGGAGCCCCACTGTCGCCGGATCCCGGCCCCCCCAAAGCGGAAGCTGATTCCGGAACTGCCGGAAAAGAATCGCACTCAACCCGTCCAGCGGAAATTTGAATTTCTTCTGCGCACACAGGTTCTGGATCTCTTCCAGCAGCCTCTTCTCATGAAGTTCAACCACCGGGACATTGATGTGAAAAGTCAGATTGAGGGTCAGTCTTTTCGTATATTCCCGCCGGTGCAGTGTTGCGGGAGGCATCACCAGAACCGAATGAGCATCTTTCCGGAAAATGCTGACCACTCCGTCGGAGGTGTTGAGATATTCCCCCCATTCACAGATCGTCACCTCAAATTCACCATGCTGATGCTCTCCCACGGTGTAGGGCTGCATCAAATCGAACATCATGGAGGGAACGCTCAGGGTAAGCCCGCGAAACTTGAAGGAGGGAACGTGCTTCAGAACGGAAAGAAGCAGTGCATTCAGACTTTTCCGCTTCTCCTCCAGTTTGAGATATGCGTTCGAAAAGGATTCACTCATGAATACCCCCACGGAGCTGCGGCAGCTCCAGAACTGCCGGATGCTCACCATCGTGCAGAATCCGAATCCGGGACTGCCGGAGAATCTCATCCTCCCCGATCCGGCCGCCGGTATTGGCATTCCGGTCGTACATCGGAAAATCCTGACCGCAGAGTTCCAGCCTCAACTGGCTCCCAGCCGGAAAAGAGGCCGCGATATGCGAAAGAGAAATGGTGTATCTGCAGACTTCCCCTGGAGAAAGCAGCTTTTCTTCCTCCAGAGATTCCCGGAAACGTGCCCGGACCATCCCTCCTGTCAGGCGATAAGAGCCGCCGTCAGGAAGAACGCATGTCAGGTGGGCAAAGATATCCGTGTCCGGCGTGGAGACTTCCGCAAAAAAGTACAGCATCACCTCCCCTGCGATCTTCAGTTTTTGAGTCAGCGGGTCTGAGCTGAAGACCAGAACATCCTCCCGCTCCTCCTCCACGCTCCGGTCATAACACCCCAGACTGTGGCGGTCGCCGCGGTGAGCCGGAACCGGATGCGACGGATCGCTGACGAATGTATCCGGACACTCGTCTCCCGGCTCAAGCTGATTCAGAACGCCGTCCCCGTACAGGGTATTGGCGTGTCCTCCGGAATGAAGGTACCACGACACCGCCCCGCTCTCCGGGGGCGGCCAGTCTGAAGCAGAATACCACCGGTTCTCGAACAGAATGAAATACCGGACCTGCGGTTCCCCCTCCAGGGGATCTCTCTCCGGATCTTCAAGCAGATGAAACATGAACCGGTCCATCCGTTCCACCAGCGGGTCAAGGGTATGTTCTCCCCCGAAAAGTTCCGGATTTTTGAGCCCGTTATGGGTCCATGGACCGATATGAAGCCGGGTGAAATTCCGCGCCGCCGGGGTCGCCGCACAGCGCTTCATCATCTGAAAAGACGCAATGGTCTCACCCTTGAAATGATCGAACCACCCGCCGGAAACCAGCGCCGGAACTGCGATTTTTTTGAAAAAATGCTCCCATCCGCACAACAGCAGGGCCGGATCAGAGGCCGAAACCATGAATTTCCGGTACGGAGCCAGTCCCGGAAGTCCTGCGGCGGCATCCATCGAACTTGAGGGCAGGTGATGAAAACAGCCTTCATCAAAATCATCCCGGTGCATCCGTTTCAGGGTCTGGGTGAAAAGCCAGCCCACGGTGAACCCCAGGCGGCTCCCCCCGCCGGGAACGGCACAGCCGAGACAGCCGTACAACGGCGCGATTCGGGGCGTAACCCCAAGCAGCCCCGAAAAACTGCCGGCGGCGGCGGCCCACTGGCACCATCCGAGGTAACTCCCGCCCTCCATCACACATCTTCCGGCATACCACGGCTGTTCCGCAAGCCACTCGGAAAAGTCTTCGGCATCCCGGATCTCCGTATCTTTTTCCGCCGGATCGAACACCCCTTCACTGAGTCCGGTACCCCGGCAGGACTGCTGAATATAAGCAGTCCGCCTTTTGAGACAACGCTCGTCAGGAAGCAAAATATTTTCCCCGGAGGCGTAGGGGGTGCGGAAGAGAAGCACCGGGTATTTTCCCGAACCCTCACCCGGCAGATAAATCACCGTATGAAGCCGGACACGGTCCCGCATGGGGATCATCCGGCAGAAAATAGTGCAGTTCCCGTCCGCCGCCAACTGCGGTGCCGGATCGGTCCGGTACAACTCCTCCTGCTGATCGTCCGCCATATCATCCTCTCCTGTTTCCGGTCCATACTGTAGCACAGTTCCCGACAATTCCCAGCAGAAAATGCAAAAGAGTGGAAAGCAAGAATCATACGCTCAAAAATGGTCGCCATCACCGCGGGTCAAGGCGGAATACGGGAACCGCATGCACTGTTTTTTAAACAAAAACCCGGAATTAAAAATGTTTTCGGCTTGCATAACGCCGGTATATGTGCTATTTTCTCTGAAATCTCCGGATACACCGGAAAACAGTCAAACGAAAGGAAAATGAAAAATGTTCAAGAAAATCGCATTCAGTCTTGCACTGACCGTAATGGGGTGGACCTGCGCCCATGCCGCCACGGAAACCCCCGTCAAGGTGGAAGACTTCAACTTCAATGCCAAGAAGGTGACGCTGAAGGACGGCGCGGCAACTCTTTCCGGCAGCGTTTTCATGGTGTCGAAAAAGACGTTCCCCTGCACCGCAGGAAAGAAATACGGCATCAAAGGAACCTTCAAGGCCCTGCCCGGCACCCCGGACAACTTCGTCTATATCGGGTTTGAGATCTATGACAAAAACGGCAAATCCATCGCGATGGCCCATGCAAAAACCGTGCCCAATACGCTGACCACACTGGTGCAGGACGTGAAGACCTCCGATACGGTTCTCAAGGTGGAAGATGCATCAAAATGGATCCAGAAAGGGGCGTTCCGCGTGGCGCTGAAGGCGGCGAAGGACGAGTCCGATCTGCCCAACAGGAATGTCACCCAGGGCAACGTTCTCAAGGTCGAAAAGAAGGGGAACTCCTGGGAAGTCACCCTCTCGAAGCCATGCGGGTTTGAAGCCAAGGCCGGGGAATTCGTCCGGGAACACCGGCACGGGGGGTATCTCTATACCGTCTTCGGCAAGACCGGCCGCGGCTTCGTGGATCCGGAACATACGGCCGTCATAGACTATCCGGGTGCCGCAGGGATCCGGATCGTCATCCTCGGCAACTGGAATGCTCCGGAAAAAGGCGAGAATCCTAAAATGGAAGTCAAAAACGTCCGTCTGATCGAGAAGTAATCTCTTTCCCCCCCCATATCCCGGTCCCGTCCTGCGGCACGGGACCGGAGATCCGCTCCGTGGAAGAGTCTGCATCATCCTGAAAAATGATGATTGCACTCTTCTCTCTCACTCTCTGAACCTGTCCTTTCGGGGATTCTCAAACCGTGCATGCCGCCGAAGCTGCCGGAAGGATCCTGTCACACAGTGCGTGTCCCTTCATTCCGCATTTTCCCACGGAAACAGCAGAAGGGGGTCTTTGCCCTCTGAATACAGCGGCATGACATCGCACAACAAATTCCATGAGGCAAAATTATCCGCATAAAGGCCCTCGCCTGTCTCGGCATGGAAATTTTCCCGCATAAAGCCGATACGATCAATTTCCCCGGCGATCAGATCGACCGTATCTCCGGCAAGGCGTCCTGCATCCTCCGCAAAGCCGTACCGTCTCAGCCCGTGGAACACAAACCATGTCAGAGGGATCCATACCGGGCCCTGCCAGTTGGAGTTGGTCAGACGCCGGTGATCCCCGAAACGGGGAGGATTTCCCCAGCGGGCATTGTTGTAGTATTCGCTGGATTTTGAAAGCGAACGGATCCCGAACCGGCTCCGGAAATGATCCGGAGAAAGGACATATCTGCGGATCATCCGCTCCGCCCGCTCCGCCGTTGCAGTACCGGAAAAAAGAGTGAGAAGCGAGGGACAGCTGATGTACGCATATTTTCCCACATTGCCTGTCAGGGTGCCGTCACTCCATGAAGTCTGCGGCTTCATGGTCACAAGGTTGAAGGCAGTGTAAATCTCCATCTCTTCATCCCAGAGTGTGCGGTTGACCGCTTCTCTGATCTCGTCAGCCTTCCGGTCATACATACTTCCGTCAAGGTCCAGTTTCCGGAGCAGATATGCCATAGCCCTGCATTCGAGAAAAAGCAGGGACGGCAGATCCGGCGGCAGAATGGTGTCCGGCTGGAAAAGGGTCCCGGTGATCTCATTGTCGAACCCGGACATCCACGTTTCATGCCACCGGAAAAGACCGAAAGGAGCCGCTGAACTTTTCAGCCAGTACTGGAGATACGCATCCAGCTTTTTACAGAGGATCCGGATGGATTCAAGATCTCCGTCTGCAGCAAGATATACGGCCGCATTCTGGGCAAGAAAAGGCTGGGCATGGAAGCCGGATGCCGCACCGGGACCGTTCACCGAACTGACACAGCAGGGAACAAAACCGCTGGAGCGCTGAAATGAAAACATGTTCATGAGAAAATACTTCATGTATTCCGGTTCATGTTCCATGGCAAACCGCAGCGTCATGTGGTGGGTATCCCAGGAAAAGATCCCGGCGGAATAGAACTGGCCGGAGGTGGTCCTGAGGGAGGGATACGGGAAGAGCCCCTGTGCCGGGACCTTGATCTGCTTCATCAGCTCCAGGATGAAATGATGGACCTTTTCATAGTTTGACACGTTCATGCGGAGAAGCTCCTGTTTTCCGGTGCTATTTCAGGAAGGCACGGACACCGGTAAAGATCATCTGCGCAGCCAGCGCCGCCAGGATCAGTCCGGTAAGTTTGCTCAGAATGGCAAGTCCCCGCTGGCCCAGAAGCCGCTCCAGCCTGGAGGCGGACACGAGCAGAAATCCCAGCGCCATGATGGCAATGGTAAGCGCCCCGGCGGACAACATCCACGCTCCCAGCGTGTGATTCTCCGCACCCACAACAAACAACACGGCAGTTGTGGCCGGGCCGACGGTCACCGGGATCGCCAAAGGAACAACGGCAATATCGGATTGTTCTTCAGACGAATTGTCCTTCTGGAGCACCCGGTTGACCAGGGACACGGCAGAAAGAAACAGCAGCGCCCCGCCGCCGATCCGGAAGGCATCCACCGTAATGCCGAAAATCTGGAAGATCCACGGTCCGAAGAAAAGCAGGGCAAGGCAGGAGAGCCATACGGCCAGGGCAACCCGAAATGCCAGTTTTTTTGTTTTTGCCTCGTTCCAGCCATTGGTCATGGACAGAAACATGGACAGCACGAAAAAAGGCGTAAGAATGAAAAAAAACTTGAAAATATCACGAAGCAATGAAGCAAGGATTTCCATAAATACCGCTCTTGTTTTTTAACTCTTGACGCACCGGAGACCGGCGGCTATTTTTCCCACGACATATTCCCCAGAAAACCATTCTGGAAAAACACGCTTCTGTACCCGCGTTCATGCAGGAAACAACAGGCGGTCTCCAGACGTTCAAAATGATCCGGTTCATAGTTGAAATAATCCCTGAACGCATACTGTTCATGGCTCATCACATTTCCGACCTCCCGGACGGGGTCCTTCACAAACACTTCCAGCGCGGCACGGATTTCCTCCGGACTGGAGAGATTGCAGACGCACTCCGCCGTGTGAAAACAGAGGTTGTGACGGAAATTGTACAAGAGATGGTGTTTCTGCAGATACAGCGCCTCGGCGGCATTGCGGAAATACCCGATGTCGCAGACGGTTTCCGCATTGCTCCCGGCATCCCCCACAGCCGTCCGCGGGTCGCAGAACTGACCGTAGCAGGCCCTCATGCCCCGGTCGGTCAGGACTTTCAGGGACTCCGGCCGGGCCATGGCCCAGTGGCTCACCGGGGCCGGGATGTACGCCTTTCCGGCAAACCGGACCAGCTCGTTCATCACCAGATCGTAATCGGCGGCCAGCACCTCCGGCGTGCAATTCTGATAGGGACGGTCCGGAAATTCCCCTCTTGCGTGAAACGCCAGCCGGAGCCAGTCTGCATTGTCCTCAAACTCCGCCTTGTAACAGTCAGGCATCTGCGAGAGATCGAAATCCTTATGGTGGCAGTCCTCAAAAAAGCAGTTGAGGCAGACCTTCTGTCCGTACTTTTCGTGCATCTTTTTCCAGAAACCGAGGTAGAACTGGTCAAAGATCGACTTTCTGCGGTCCCGGGCCAGATCCCGGAGGAAAAAGATGTGGTCATCCACAAAGAATTCGTAACGGGGAAAAGAGGCCTTGTCCCATACGACCCTGATCTCTTTGGAGGAAATGCCGGACTCGTCATCCGATGCAATGCGGATCGTGTTGAACTGTTCAGTGAGGTTCGCTTTGCCGGAAAAATTCATCCCGTCCCGTTCCGCCTCCTGACCGTTCACGGTGATCCGGCCGGAGCCGTCGTAAATACCGCTGACCGTAAGCTCAAGACTTCCGGCCGTTTCGGTCCCGTACTTGTGATTCAGCACCGCCCCGTGACGGGGAAATGTGACTTCCAGCATGATGAAACGCCCTTACTTTCCCTGCTTCATCTCGCGGACGGCTTCCACCACCGCCCGGGCCTGATATTCCAGCTGTTCCTGCGTAAGCGGATACAGCGGCAGATGCGTGTAGCAGTGATAGAACATCTCTTCGGTCTTCGGGCAGGCTGCGGCAAGAGCATTTTCGTCATAGCCGAAGTCCCGCATGATCTTGAAGCGGTACATGGGACCGAAATGGGTGATGTTGGTCAGTCCCTTGGCCGCCAGTTTCTTCGCCAGAAGCTGAATGTCCCCGCCGATCTTCTTCGGGTCGATCCGGAGGAGATAGAGGTGGTGGGTCCCGTAAGTCTCCGCCGTATCCGGCTTTTCGGTCAGAATGCCGTCTTCTTCGCCCAGGACCGCATTCATGTACTCCGCAGCCTTCCGGCGGATGGCGATGATCTGATCCAGCCGCTCCATCTGGGTGAGAAGTCCGATGGCCTGAATTTCCGTGGCGGAGTGGTTCGGCGCCACCTGAAAGTTCCCGAAACGGTCGGTCAGGGGGGAGATGTCGTAGAGCCAGTCCTTGATCCTGCGGGTGAAGTCAAGGCCGAGGAACCGGGCTCCGGGGAGCTGGGGACCCGCAAAATCTTCGCTGGAAAGAAGGATGCCGCCCTCCCCAAGAGAATTGATGTTCTTCACCTCATGAAGCGAGAACCCGCCGAAATGGCCGATGGATCCCAGCTTGCGCCCCTTGTATGCGCCCCCCATGCCGTGGGCCGCATCTTCCATCACAAAGAGACCGTGCTTTTCGGCCAGATCCATAATGGGGTCCATATCCACCGGGCAGCCCCCCAGATGGACGGGGACGATCATCTTCGTCTTCGGCGTGATCTTGCGCGCCACATCGGCAGGATCCAGATTGATGGTTTCGGGATCGATGTCGGCAAAGACGATCTTCGCCCCGATGCTCAGGGGATAGGCCATGGTGGCAATGAAGGTGACGGCGGGCATGATGACCTCGTCCCCGGCTTTCAGGCCGGAAAGTTTGTAAGCCATCTCCATCCCGCCGGTCCAGTTGTCCACGAAGCAGGCGTATTTGCTCCCGAAATAAGCTTTGGATCTCTCTTCGGCTTCGGCAACCTTGCTTCCGAGAGTCAGTTTGGTGGCCCGGCCGCTCACAGAAGCAAGTTTCTGCAGTGCAGCGGAAACCCCCTGCAGCGCCGCCGCGTAGTCCGGATTGCCGGTATCCGGCAGCAGGAATTTCACCATGCGCTCGGCATCGCAGCCGTTGTAATATTCCCCTACGGCATGCCACGGGACTTTGCTCTCCCCGACGGCATAGCGGAAATCTCCGCCGGACTTTTTCTCGCTCATGAGCCAACCTCCTTCTCGCTTTGTCTGAATTTCACTCTGTATAATATATTCACGGACTGCTCAAAAATCAAATATTTCCGGAATATCCCCGAAACAGCCGCGACAGGCCCCGGCTGTCATGCAAAAACGATCTTACGGTTTCCGCCGCGGATCTCCGGGGTTCCCCCCCGCCGGGCAAAAAGACGCCCTCCGCCGGGCAGCATCAGGTTTTCCACCCGGACATCCGGCCACTTTTCCGGCATGCCGTCAAAAAGATGCACTTTGTCGAAACGGGTATAGGCACACATTTCCGCAAAGGCGGAAAGGAACCCGCAGGTGCCGTCCATCTGCATGATCTCGTGGTCAGCCTTCGGCAGGGAGATCTCGTGCCGCCGGTGGGCGATCAGCGAAAGCATGCGGGGAAGATACACCGTTGCAAACCCCTCGTTGACGAAGACCTCTTTCCAGATGTTGAAGAGCTGCATCGGCGCCTCGTGGAGCCCCATGCGGGTATGGATGATGGCGGCCCAGGGAATGCACCACTCGCTCCATTTGCCGATTCCCATGTCGATCCAGTGGTCGATGGAATTGGCAAGGATCTTTTCCATGGACGAATCCGGGTGTTCCGGCAGGGAATCAAAGGGCCAGACCGATGCCAGATGGGAGTGATGACGGTGGCAGACCTCAAGGTCCTGCCCTTCCCATACGGCAATTCTTTTTTCATCATTTCCGGCATAGCAGTCATACCCGGAAGCGGTAGTGAAATACGGTACTTTTTCCAGGATCCTGCGCCACACGGGGCGTTCCGGTTTTCCGAGGATCGCCGCCGCTTCGATCAGAATTGCGGCAAGTTTGCGGATCGCCGCAAGCTGGTAAGAGGGATTTCTGCCGGCAACCGAGTTTACATTCCGGTTGGAACTGGCATATTCCGCCGAAATGGCAACCGGGATGTTGAATCCGGGATCCAGCATGCACTCGTATCCCCGCATGATCCCGTAAATGTACGGCCATGCCCGGTCCCGCAGAAACTGCACATCGCAAGTATAACGGTAATAGTCAAAATACAGCAGCGCGGTCCATGCCCCGCAGGCGGGATCCAGGACACCCCCCATCCCGAGTCCACCCACCTGCACGCCGGTATCGTCCACGGCATGGGTCTGCCACAAAACATCCTCCACATGAAACAAAGCCCGGGCATTATGCCTCATATTGGCCTGAAAAGCCGGGGATTCGATCATGTCGAAGAGGGGCAGCAGATGCTCCGGCACCCCCAGCGCACAGGCCGGACCATAAATCATCTGGACATTCACATTGAAGTGAAAATCGCCGCTCCATTTGCATTCCTGATACTCTTCGTGCCAGGGCCCCTGGAGACCGCCGGCCTTGCCGAACGGGCAGGTCATGGCACCGAATTTATACAGACTGAAAGTGAAAAAATCATTCCACCAGCCGTCCGGCGTGGTGATCTTTGCCGTGCGTTCAAAAAAAGATTCCCACCAGTTCTGCGTAAAGGCGATCTGGCTGCGGATCGCCGAATCATCCCCGTCACCGTTGGTATAAACCTTGTACCCGTATTCCGTCTTCTGAACATGGACGCTGAATTCCGGGTCTTCCGGGGGACAGATCTTCCAGCCGTCGGGGATCCGTTCATAATCGGCAATTCCCCGGGCGGCATTGGCGGCCTTCACTTTCGGGAATTCCGATGCCGGATGCATGGAAACATCTTCGATACAGCCGGCCGGATCGATCACATACAGAATATTCTGCTTCAACACGGAAATGAGGCGGATCACGGAACCGTCCGATGCGGTCACAAAAAGGGACCCTGTGTGATAATCCAGTACAGCCCTCACCGGACGGATGCCATCCATGAAACGGAAGTCAAAGCGCCCCACGGGCAGACGGCTGGGACGCCCTTTGAAAGCACATTCCGGATGATGGACCCGGTTGTCCAGTTCAGGAGTGCATCCGTGCGTTTGCGAAAATTCCACGATGCCGGCATAGTCGTCCCGCTCATCGATCAGTTCCCCGCCCCGGTGGTCCCAGAGGTCGTTCTGGTTCACCGTGACATTCAGCGTCTCAACTCCCCAGACAAGAGCCCCCAGATTCCCATTGGAAAGCGGGATCCCCGTATGAGGGCGTTCCATGGGAAACAATCTCTGCAGATTTTTCATTTTCACCCCGTAAGTTTCAGAAATCAATGGAAAAAACGGTGTTAATATAGATGTCATGAGGGAAAATTCAAATCCCTGCCGACCAAAGCGATGTCGGAGAAAAATTCCGTTTTTTTTCCGAATCGCTTCCGGAGGAGCGTTGTTCTGGCTTGTTTTCTCTTTTTTTTTCCGGAGATTATGCTATATTTCATTCCCGGATAAGCAGACAGAAAAATGAAAAGGATCGATGATGAGCTTTGATGGTCACATTCATCTGTGGAATGAAAACAGTATTCCCTGCAAGGACTTTCCGGAACGCCTGAAAAAGGCCGGAGTTTCCGGAGGACTGCTGATGTCGCTCCCGCCGCCCTCCTTCCGGAGCGAGGTCAATCTGCCCGCTCCGGTGCGGATTGAACACCTTTTTGCATGGCACGCATTGCAGCCGGGTCTGTGGCCCTTCTTCTGGGTGGATCCCACGGAAAAAGATGCGGAAAAACAGCTGGAAAAAGCGGCGGAGGCGGGGGTAAAGGGGTTCAAGGTCATCTGCGACCACTTTTTCCCCGGGGAAGAACGCCCCATGCAGATCTTTCAGCGGATCGCCGACATGGGGTTCCCCATCGTGTTCCATTCCGGATGTCTGGCCAACGGCAGGGATTCCAGCAACTTCAACCGGCCCATGAATTTCGAGTGCATGATCCGGGTCAGAAAACTCCGCTTCTCCATGGCCCACATCGGCTGGCCGTGGTGCGATGAATATGCCGCCCTCTTTCTGCTGCTGAAAATTCAGGAGAAAAAACACCCGGACAACTGTAAGATGTTTGTGGACAATACCGTCGGCACGCCGGACATCTACCGGAAGCCGGTATTCGAAAAACTCATCTCCGTCTGCGAGCCCAAAGAGCGGATGTATTTCGGCGCCGACCAGCTCGCGGAGAATTACGATGACCGCCAGGTGGCCTGGTACCTCAACCGGGACGCGGGGCTTTATCGGGAACTCGGGCTCACGCAGAAGGAGATCCGGAATCTCCACGAAGACAACCTCCGGAAATTTGTGGAAGGGGACCTGCAGTCTTATGGAAATCCTGCCTAAAACTCTGGAAGAACACCGGGACTATCTCTGCAGAATCGTCCGGCTGAAACTCTTTTTTGCCGCCAAATGGCACCGGAATCACCCGGAGGAATCCGTCCGGCATATTCTGACGGAACGGGTGGACATTTTCCGGAAACTTGAGATCAACCCGGAAGGACTGAACCCCATCGGATATTACTTCGACACGCCGGGATGGCTGGCGCTTGAAACCCGCCTTGCGGAGTGTCTCAAGTCCGTCCGGGGCAATCCGGCGCTGTTCGAAGAATGGGGCTTCGATATTCTGAAGAGCCAGCTGGATCAAAGGTGCGTCCGGGATTTTCGCGACCGCTCCGCCCTGGCGCCGTACCAGTGCGGGTTTCTCCGTCATAATCTGACTGCGGACAGGGAAAAAAACATGCTGGGGTTTCACATCGCCAACGACTGTGCGCCCCGCTCCTTCTTTGATGATCCCGAACATATCCGGGCGTGTTTCCGTAAACTGCTGGACGCGGCGGAAGCCATGGAAGTGAAGAAGATCGGGACCACCAGCTGGCTCAATTCAGTCCCCAGGTGGCAGGCGCTTTTTCCGCCGGAGTGGAAAGCGCACCTCTCCGCGCCGGATAAGGATGTGCAGTGGCACTACGCCTTCTGGGGACAGTTCATCAACGCCCGGGGCTGCTTTAACGACAAATTCGGCGCCATTTTGCGGGAAACCGGGGAGTTTCCCTATTATCCGTGTTCCTCGTGGTGCAGCATTGAAGCCATGCGGAAGCATCTGGCTTGAATTTTCCAAAGATGATGCTATTTTATGACCTGATGCTGAAGAGTTAAGGTCCAATATTGCAGATCGAAAAGGAGTCCCGAAATGCAGAAGAATCCTTGCGTACCCTCCGGCTTCCCCGTCTCATCATCATGGCACTTCAGGGGGCGTTTCACGCTCATTGAACTCCTGGTGGTGATCGCCATCATCGCCATTCTGGCAAGCATGCTCCTGCCGGCATTGAACAATGCCCGGGAATCTTCCCGGAAAATCAAATGCCTGAGCAATCAGAAACAGATCGGCAACAGTGTGACCCTGTACCGCGGCGATTACGGGGACTATTTTCCCAAAGATGTCAAAAACGACGACTACGCCAGTGTCTGGTCCTCCAAACGGGCGGAGGGAAAGCAGCTGCAGCTGGCGCCTTATCTCAACCAGGTCAACAACGGCTATCCCAAAGTCGCCTATGTGGACCCGAACCGGCGTTCCAAACTGGCCTGTCCCAGCTGGAATTACAAGGTGGGCATGCAGCATCCGACCTATGTATATAACGGCCTCCTCTACGATCAGGGGACCACGGCAAATGTGAAACGCATCGACCGCCCCTCCCGGACCATGATGGCCACGGAATCCAGCACCCAGGCCGCCAAAAACGACAGCCAGATAACCTACATGACTTCCGGAGCCCCGGAAGACTATGTAAGCTACCTCCACAACAAGACCATCAATGTTCTGTTTGCGGACGGCCATGCTGTCAATTTGAACCAGAAAGCATTCCCCCACAAGTGTGATGGATACATCGGGTACTGGGCCAATGCCTACTCTTCCTATTTCTGGTGCGCCCAGAAGGGAAGCAAAGACTGTCCGACGTACTGACCGTAAATGTGTAGAAAGGTTTCCGCCATGTCCCGTTTCCGTTTTCTGCCGTCGGCGATACTTGCTTTGACCATGCTCGCCGGGATCCCCCTGTCTGCGGCCATTCAGCCGGACAACCGCCCTCCCCGTTCCATCAGGATCGGGAACAAGCCGGTCTTTACTCTGGTCCGCCGTCAGGCACTGGCGGAGATCGTGGTCCCCCGGGGAAGCGCCCCCGCCTGCAGCTATGCGGCGGAGGAATTGAAGACTTTTCTGGAACGGAAGCTGGAAATCACGGTGCCGGTGGTCACAAAGCCCTCCCACGGAAAAACCTCGTTCATCCTCGGGATCAATGCCCTTTCGAAAGCCGCCGGGATCGATGACAGAACCCTCTGCCGGGACGCTTTCATCATCCGCACGGCCCCCGGCAGTATTTTCATCGCCGGCCGGGATGACGCGCATTATGATCCCAGACCGGCACTGAACCAGATCAACGGCTTCCAGTTCAATTACGAGTGCGGCACCCTGTTCGGCGTCTATGATTTTCTGGAACGCTTTGCCGACATCCGCTTCTACTTCGACGGTGCCGGAACCCTGGTGGCCCCCGGAGACATGAAGATCCCGGAGATCCGTATTTACGACCGCCCGGATTTCACCAACCGCCGCTACACGGATAACGGCAGGTGGTTCGACGGCACCCGGGGGCAGTATCACAAAAATATCGACCACCGCCGCTGGCGCGCGGAGACCGAATATGTCCCCAACTGCCACGGCATGTCCCTCCTGGGCTATGAACAGCGCTTCGGAAAGACCCACCCGGAATACTTCGCCATGGACAGTGCAGGGAAACGGCTGAACACCCCCGGACCCTACCCCGGGCAGTTCTGTTACAAAAGCAAGGTCTGGGAGGAACTCTATCAGGATGCAAGATCCTGTCTTCTGAATGAACCCGCTTCCAAACGCGGGATCCGCACCCGATCCGGGGCCTCCGGCTGGGATCCTTCCGGTCATGCGCCGGGAAAGGTCTTCGGCATGTTTCAGGGCGATGCTCTTCAGCCATGCCACTGCGAAAAGTGCAGGGCTTTCCTGAAGGACGACAGGGCGTTCTGCGAATTCTTCTGGGGCAAGGTCTTTGATCTGGCGGAGCGTCTTCAGAAAGAAAATATCACGGGCATTGTGACGGCGGCGGCCTACGGGCGCCCGGGACACTGCATCCCCTCCCGGAAAAAACCCGCCAATGTGGAACTGATGATCTGCCCCCAGGGCCCCTGGGCGGTCAATGGCAGGTTCAATCAGACGCAGAAACAGCGGGTCATCGACTGGGCGGAATACGCCGGCAAAAAACTCTACATGTGGAACTATCCCGGCAAATACGCCGGACAGCTCCCCGGAGTCCCCCACATCACCCCCCATGCCGTCGGAAAGTACTACAGGGAAATGGCGCCCTATGTGGTGGGAACCTACCTCAATTCCACCAGCGATTACTATTACAACAGCCTCCTGAACATCTATGTCTTCACCAAAGTGGCGTGGAACAATCAGACGGACGTGGATGCTTTGCTGGACGAATACTATCAGCGGATGTTCGGGAATGCCGCACCGGCCATGAAGAAGATCCACGAAAAAATCGAATTCCTTTGGCTCGAAAAAGTCAAGAAGGAGCCCGTCAATACCAGTCTGGGGATGCTCTTCCGGGATGCCACCGATCACGAAATCTGGACGCAGATCTATTCTCCGGCGGAACGGAAGGCCATGACCGGTCTCTTTGACACTGCCGAAAAGGCGTGCGCCAATGACCCGGCGTCTCTGGCCCGGGTGAAGCTGATCCGCAGGAATATCCTTGATCCCCTGCTGGAAAACGGGGCAAAGTATGACAGCCGCTCCAAGTGCATTGACCACTTCATTGCCTACACTTCTCCCCTGGAAACGGCAGACAGAATAACGGTGGACGGGGTCCTGGATGAGCCGGTCTGGAAGCGGGTCACCCCCCTGTATCTTCAGGAATTTGTTCTGCCCGGAAAGAAAGCGGATCCGGCGTCGAAGCCCGATATCTCCAAAGTCTGTGTGACGAAAGACAATGCGAATCTCTACATCGCCTTCGATTTTGCCGAACCGGACATGAAGTCCGTGAACGCCCCACGCCGGAAACGGGACGATCGGGGCATCTGGAACGACAATGCCGTGGAATTTTTCCTGAATCCCAGCGGCGACCGGAGAAACTACTTCCAGTTCATCCTCACCTCGTCCGGTTCTTTCAGCATGATCCGCCACGACTACATCAGCGGCTTCGACCAGATGGACCGGAACTGGGCCCCCAAGTGGCAGTACAAGGTTCGCTGCACAGACAAAGGCTGGACCGGCGAAGCCGCCATTCCCCTGAGCGAACTCAAAGTCCGAAAACTGGATAAGATGACGGCCAATTTCACCCGCCATCAGGCCAAAGGCACCTTCTCCATGCGCTACAGCTGGTCGCCCTTTCTGACTGCGGAACGCACCAGTCCCTTCCAGGATGCGGACCACTATGGGACCGTCATCTTCGGCAGAGACCCCCGGAAAAACATCCTGAGAAACGGCGATTTCACGATCCCGCTGAAGTCCGGCATTTACTATACGGGGAAATGGTCCAGCCAGCCCCCGAAGGACGGGGAATTTGCCGGGGACACCCGGTGCTTCATCTCCGGTCCCCGAAGTCTGCGCCTCTCCGGAAAGAGCATCTTCAAGGGGTATTTCTGCGCCAAACAGTTTCTGCCGCAGCTGAAGCCCGGTCAGAAGTACCGTCTGAGCTATTTCATCAAAACGGAAAAGATCGTTTCCGGCATCCGCACCGGCGGCGGAGTGGTCAATATCTGGGATACGGACAACCGCTGGTTCCCGAAACAGGGCTTCACCGGAGACAACAACTGGACCTTCCAGCAGTTTGAATTCACGACCCCCGCCAAAGCCGGAAAGAATTCCGTCATCAACCTCTTTCTGCTCCAGAGTTCGGGAACGGTCTGGTTCGATGACATTTGTCTCGAGGAGCTCCGATAATGGAGAAATCAGGCGGGCGGACCTGCGGTTTTCCGTATTGCGTTCATCAGGAAGGGTCCCGCATCACGGTGGAGAACGAATACACCCGGTGGGTCCATGATCTTGACCTCGGCGGCGAACTGACCGGAGCCGCAGTCAGAAACGGCTCCGGAGAGAATCTCCTGCTGAAGCCCCAGAAAACTTCCATTACGGTCAGGGACGCCGGGGGCTATCACGTTTTTGCTTCCAATCTCCAGCCTGCGGACCGTTTCCGTTTGGAAAACGATGGCAAGATCTCTTGTCTTGTCTTTGAAGGCGGCCTTTTTGACGGCGAAGGAAACCGGCTTCCGGATGTGACTTTATGTCATATGGTGGAGTATCATCCGTGGGGGTACGGGGTCCACCGTGTCCGGCTGGAACTTTCCCGGCGGATCACGGACGTGTGCCAGATGCAGGTGGGGACGCTGGATGTGGCCGGCTCCATGGATATGCTGATGACCCGCCCCGCCTTTGCCAACTCCCGCAACTACCTCCTGCCCAACAACCTCATCGACGGGGGTCACGAGCTTTTTCACGGAAGAAAATACTCCGACAGTCCCGCGTACTATTCCCGGTTTCTCCCCGTTTCCGTGCTGATTTACCAGCAGGGGGTGGAGGGGATCGAAATGGCGTTGACGGACGATCTGTACCGCTGGGACGGCGTGGGGACCGATATTCCGGGGATGCAGCAGTCGTGGGTCTCCTATATCCCGGCGATGAAGGGGTACGAGATCCGCTTCGCCCCGCTGGACTGCACCATGGAGGGGCTTTATCTGGAAGGAAGTTACGACTTCGGCTACCGGCTGACCCTGCCCTACGTCCGGAAAAACATCACCCCGGTCCGGCCTTTTGTAGGCCGCCTGCTGAAACAGGACGGGGATTTTGAACACCGCTGGCCCTCCCGGGAGGAGCTGATGCAGAAAAAAGCGGAAGGCTTCGAATTTCTTGGCCTCCATGACGAGGGCGACGAGGGGAACGGCATTTTCTGGCGCAATACCCTTTTTCCGCCTTACCCCCCGGAGGAAATGGCGAAAATGCGCCAGTGTCTGGCCGATGCCGGTGAACTGGGCATCAAAGTCGCCCCCTACTGTTCGCTGAAGGAATTTCACCCGGAAGCGCCGGATTATCAGGGAAATGCAGAATCATGGGCACGGCTGCCGGGGCCGGGAGACGACATCATCCTCAATCAATGTGCCTGCGGCTGTTACGGCGGGATGATGTGTCTGGAAAGCCCCTGGTTCGAAAAGCGCAGGGAGACCATCGACCGGATGCTGACGGCACTCCCCTTCAAGGGCGTCTATTACGACTGGTGTTTCGGGCTGGAGTGCGAAAACCGCGCCCACGCCCCCGGCCGCCACTGGGACAACGACAAACTCCTTGAATTTCTGGAGTGGACCCGGAAACGGGTGGGAGAAGACGGGGAAGTCTATCTCCACATGACGGCCCATCCCTCGCTGGCCCTGGAGAACCTGGCCACGGTCGTTCTGACGGACGAGCGGAGCGAATCCGCCGTTTCGCCCCAAATGTTTACCCCCCATGTGTCCTTTATGAACCTCGCCCCCCGGATGAGCTGCAGTCTCCTGACAGCCAAAGCCACGCCGGAAATGCGGAAAGCGATGGCCATGTGCGCGCTGCTCAACCATGCTGTCATCTGGAACTATGCGGCAGCGGATCCGGCGTTTTATCATCAGGACTGGCTGGATACCGTAAGCAGATACACCCGTCATGCCGCGCCGGGAACGGGCAAATGCACCGCCTCCTCCCCGGAAGTAGGGTGTGCTCTCTACTGGAATGACGAAAAAGTTCTGGTCGTGCTGGCCAATTTCAGCAGCAAGTCGGTCACCACGGAATGGCGTTTCTCGCTGCCGGACCGCTCGGGACATGGAAAGATCACCCTTCAACCCCTGAAAATCACCACGGTGGAGTCATGAAAATTATTTCGGAACACTTCCTCAATCACGGCCCGGACAACCCCCGGAACTCCGAAGGGAGTTTCGTAAAACTGCGGGACGGTCGAATCCTGCTGGCGTACACCCGATACAGCGGGAAAGACTGGCACGACCACTGCACCGCCGATATTGCCAGTGTGATTTCGGATGACGAAGGGAGGACTTGGCAAAATGGACCCGTTCTGCTGAAAAACCGGGCGCTGAATGTCATGAGCGTCTCCCTGCTCCGGCTGCAGGACGGACGGATCGCCATGGTTTATCTGGAAAAAAGCGATGTCCTGTGGCAGAGAGAGCATTTTGTGGACTGCCGTCCGAAGATCCGTTTTTCGGAAGACGGGGCCGCAGCCTGGAGTGAACCCGCCGATATCACAAAGATGCAGCCGGTGTATCTGGTCATGCACAACGACCGGCTTCTCCAGACCTCCGGGGGACGGCTGATCTGCCCGGTAACGATGCATGTATGCACATCCCGGGACGGATTTCTGCCGGGGATCGGGCTCTTTTTTTACTCCGACGACGGAGGAAAAACCTGGACGGCGGCACGGAACGGCTGTTACCCGCCGGAAGGCCTCCGGGGAGGGCTGATGGAACCGGGGGTGATCGAACTTGCTCCCGCTCACCTGATGGCGTGGTTCCGCACCAACGGGGGGTGCCAGTATACGGCCTTTTCTTACGACAACGCTGAAACGTGGAGCCACGCACAGCCCGCGCCGGAATTCCCGTCTCCGGAATCGCCGTTGTCCATGAAGCGGGACCCGGTGTCCGGGGACCTTTTTGCCGTCTGGAACAATCATCATCCGCAGTATGCCGTTAAATTTGACCCGGAGGGCTCCTGGGGGCGCACCCCGCTGGTGCTGGCCCGGAGCAGCGACAATGGAAAGAGCTGGAAAGATCACGTTGTCCTCGAAGACGCCGCAGATCACGGATTTGCCTATATTGCCATGTTCTTCGACCGCTCGAAGCTCTATCTGGAATACTGCTGCGGCAGCGGTCTGAACGGCGGTGCCATGCTGCAGGACAGCAAGATCCGCGTGCTGGATATTGCGTAATCATCCTTGTCTTATTCAAGGGACAGAAAGGAGTTTTTGACCATGCTGGACTCTGTCAATCTCAAGCCGATCACCGGTACATTCGTCAATCTTCTCATTTCGGACACCGGGATCATCAATGCCGGTCTCCGGGAGTGGGAACAAGATTTTCAGATGATGAAGCTGATCGGAATGGATCAGCTCTTCATCATCCGCACCGAAGTGGAGGACGGCGGGACCCATCTCTCCGCCGAGGACCCCCGCTCCACCACCTGGAAAGAGGACAAGTGCCTTCTGGACATGATCTTCCGTCTTGGGGACAAATACGGCATGACGGTCTATCTTGGGGGGCCGGTGGGGATCTCCAATCTGCATTTGGGGGACTGGAAAAAGGAGGTGGAGGACAATATCCGCTACTACGAGCGGACCGTGGCAAGATATGCGGATCACCCCTGTTTCAAGGGACTGTACGTCAGTTTGGAAGCCTTGCCATGGCACTTCAATTTTCTGGACATCTGCACCGGAGTACTGCAGTTCATCCGCCGGAATTTTCCGGACAAAAAGACCTTTATGTCCCCCTGTTTCCGGGGGCCGAAGGGAAATATGAAATCCGCCTATTCCGCCGAAGAGTGGGTGGATATTTACGGCCGCTATTTCTTCGACAACGTGGCGGGACTGCTGGATTACTGCGCCCCGCAGGACAAGATCGCCAATCCGGAGTGTCAGCTGGGGGTGATGGGGGACAACGGTCTCGCCCACTGGTATGAGGAAGCGGGCAGACTTTTCCGGAAAAACGGGATCGAACTCTGGAGCAATATCGAGACCTTTCAGCGGCCCTTCCCCGGCCACGGGGAACCCCAGGCAGTGTTCCGTCAGGCAGATTACCGGACGCTTTACATGAAACTACAGGAAGCATCGCCTCTGGTGGAAAGGATCATCACCTATGAGTATTTCAGCTGCATGAGCCCCAATACGGAATGGGGGTCCTCCCGGCGGCTGCTGGCAAGGTATCTGGAAATGATCGGCAAAGATCCCGCCATAATTGATGAGATCTACGGAAAATGAATGCAGCGAGGTGCAGAATGAGCGATTTCAAAAGTGATTATCAGCGTTATTACGGCGAACTGAAAGACCGGGTAATCCCCTTCTGGCTGGATCACGCCATGGATCACGAGTGCGGAGCGTACTTCACCTGCCTCGACCGGGACGGCAGCGTTTATGACACTGAGAAATACATGTGGATGCAGTGGCGCATCGTCTATATGTTCGCGTGGTTCGCCATGACGGACCTTGCACGGCCGGAGCTTCTGCCGGAAGCGGAACAGGGCTTTGATTTCCTCACCCGGCACGGCAAATCGGAGGACGGAAGCTACTATTTTGCCCTGAACCGCCGGGGCGTGCCGTCGGTCGCGCCTTACAACATCTTTTCCGACTGCTTTGCGGCCATGGGGGCGGCGGCACTTTACAAGGCCACCGGCGAACAGCGTTATTCCGACGAGGCGAACAGCGCCATGCACAGCTACATCCGCCGGATGGACAACCCCAAAGGCAAGTGGGAAAAGACCCTTTCCGGGCGTCCTCCCCGGCTCTCCCACGGGCACTTCATGATGCTGGCCAATCTGGCCGCCGTCATGCGGGAATTTCTCGGGACGGAAGAATATGAGGAACAGGCGGACATTGCTGTGGAAACGGTGCTGAACAGGTTCTACAACCGGGAGATGCACATCCTCTTTGAGAACGTCAATCCGGACGGGAGTTTCGATCTGGATTCCTGCGAAGGGCGTTTCGTCAATCCCGGCCACGGACTGGAATCCATGTGGTTCATGTTGAAATACGGCGAAAGGAAGCACCGCCCGGACATCATCGCCCGAGCGGCGGAGATCATCAAGTCCATCTTCGCCTACGGTACCGACCGGGAATACGGCGGGCTCTATTATTTTATGGACGCAGCCGGGAAACCCCATCTGGAACTTCAGTGGGATATGAAACTCTGGTGGCCCCACTGCGAGGCCCTGATCGCCACACTGGTGGCTTACCGCCTCACCGGAGACGGGTGGTTCATGGAGAAATTCCGGGAGATCGACGCGTGGAGCTGGGGGCATTTCCGGGACACGGAGTATCCGGAGTGGTACGCATATCTCAACCGCCGGGGGGAACCCACCCACAGTCTGAAGGGCGGCAAATGGAAGACCTTCTTCCACCTGCCCAGGTGTCTCTATCTGTGTGCCGAAGAGCTGAAGAAGATCGGCAATCTCTGAGGTCCGGGACGGTCAGTCGGTGCAGGTAGGGTCTGCTCAATAAGGCATTATTTTTCATTGAACTGCCGAAACGGTTAATATTGCCGTCTTGTATCAGTTGCAACGATGACGTCCGGGAAATCGTAATTTTCCGGACGTTATCAATCCCCGGAGCCATCAAAATCAACGAAAAAGAGGTACTGGACCATCTTGACGGTCTGGTCCGCAAGTCCGGAGAAGACACGCAGTGCAGAAGACATCACCGAGGCATTGTGGGACGCAAAGGTAAGTCCGAGTACGTTCAGCGACCTCAATCAGAAGATTTACGAAAAAATCGAAGAATGACGAAAACAGCCGATTGTTGGCGAACATCCGTATGTTTTCATGGATGGTATTTTTCTCAAGCGCAGCTGGAGCGGCGAGGTACAGAATGTATCGGTACTGGTCGCCGTGGGCATCAATGAGGATGGCTATCGGGAAATCCTGGGCATAGCAGAAGGCAGTCATGAGGATAAAGAAGCGTGGAGCAGTTTCCTGCGGTATCTGAAAGAACGAGGATTGAAGGGAGTACGGCTGATCATCTCCGATAAAAATCGTGGGCTTCACGATGTGATCGGCGATTTTTACCCTGAAGCAAAGTGGCAGCGCTGTATTGTTCACTGGTATCGCAATGCGTTCAGCAAGTGTCCCAGGAAACATGCACGTGAGGAGGTGGCTATGCTGAAAGCGATTCACGCACAGGAAGATAAAGAGGCCGCGCGCGAGAAAACCGGTCTGTGTATAGTACGGGAAACTCGGGCACGCCTCCGCAAATCCGGCCACTGTTCCTCCGGAGCTGCAGGCCGGGCCGGATTTGCTCCGGCTAAGGTTTGAAAAGCACAGTTGAATCTGTGATCAATCAGAATCAAATGTGCGCATAACTTCGGACACTACCGGGCCGGGCTTGCCGCTGTCCACAACATTATACCCGATCCATTCTGTACAATGTCCGACCTGACACAGCTCCAGCAGATACTTTTGAATCATGGGCTCCTCCTGTTCTTTATTTGACTTCTTCAATCAGAATATGGTCGAAGTATGCCCGCCCGGACGCATTGTTGAGGCGTACCGAGAGAAAACATTTCTTCAGAATCTTCGGGGTCCGGAAGGTCATGGAGAAGTAACGCCACGGAAATGTCCCGGAAAAACCAACCAGCGGACACTGGTGATTCTTGTCGTGAAGGAAAACGCTCACCCATGCCCCGGCCATCCGCTTTTGGTCGTAAGGCAGGACATTTTCGCAACGGATGTAGTATCCGATGCGATAGGTCGTATCGGGTTTCAGCAGTCCATTGAGATCCTGCACCACGCCGGTACGCTCTCCCTTCTTCAAGCCGCCGAAGTAAATGGATTGTCCGCCGTAAACGAAATGTTCCTTATCCAGCGCAATGAATCCGGCCTTTGCATCTGGAACCGTGATGCCCCAGCCTCCGCCGGTCAGGGAACGCGGGCCCTTTTTCGCGCCGAGAAAATCTGGGTTCTTCACCAGATTTTTCTGCTCACGGGGAATCATGAAAAGCTGTCCGAAATTGTCGGGTTCATGAAATTTATGTTCAAGGAACGGGCTCCATGCGGCATAGCTTTCCTGCTCGACATGACGATGACGGCAGAAGTTGGCGCGCAGCATCTTGCCGTCAAAATCCTCGAGGTACTTGAGAGGAACGGAAATTTCTGCACACCAGCCGTCTGCAGTACGCCCCACAGCAGCTTTCCACTGAACCGGCCACGGGGGATCGTTGTAAAAGCGTCCGCCCATGATCTTCCAGCGACGGGCAAAGGTGGCCCCGGCGGAGTTCACGACCAGCTGATAGTAGCGGATGTGCATCGGAGAGCTCACAAGGAATACCTCAATGCCGTCATCAAAGAACGGATCGTGCCCTTTGGTTCCCGGCTGAGATGTCACTCGCTTATCATACTCCGGTTCAACACAGTCAAAGCGAATATAAAGGTTCCGGTCATCCCTGCCGACACGGAACTTAGTTTCCGGAAGGAATTTCGGATTGGTTCTGACCACGGCCGCTTTCTGCAGATATTGGGCAGGAACATTTTCCCATGCTGCATCGTCCGTTTTTCCGTCGATGGTAATCTCACCCTTCAACTGCGGAACGTTGATCCCGAACTCGCTGCGGGCGCTGCCGAAATTGGTGTACTCCTCCAGTCCCTTTTCTATTGCACCGTAGAAATTCTTGCGTACAAAAGCAATGCGGCGCAGCTGTTCCGGTGATTCCGCACACTGCTTTTCCGACGTATCCAGGTGCTTTTTTAAATTTTTAAGCTCGCCGGCATGGTAGATCTTTTCGTAAAGTTCCTTTTTACTGACGGTCCCCTGAGTCGGCCCGATGGCGGTCTGCACGACTTTGCCGTTGATCTTGTGAAGCCACAGATACTCAAGCCGGTCGAAGAACTGCATCATCTCTTTGGCGGCAGGACCGTACATCAGCTGGAAATGTTCTTCCAATATTTTGTCCGTATCAGCCTTGTTGTCCCATGCGACTTTCCCGAGAATGTAGTAAGTCAGGTAGTGGAAGATATAAAAATCCGTTCCGCTTTCTATGAACATTCCATAGGTATAGGGGGCATTGTCTTTGTAGTACTGCGCGGTGGCACGCGGAGTGGAGTCGGGGATCCACGGAATGTTGCGTCCGGAATATTTCAGTGCGTAGTTCCACAGGATCAGCGGCTTGCCGGCTTTTTTGCGCCAGCTGCGGATTTTTTGGCAGTCTTTTTTCAGGCTGTCGGCATCCCCTACGCTCCACGGTCCGTAAGTACACAGCGTGACCAGAACATTGTCAGGGATCTCCCGATCCGGAATTGTGACGTACTGAGCGTAGGCATCCTGCGAGATCCAGCCTTTGACTCCTGCCTTCGTCAGTGCATCGGCGATATCGCAGGTGAAGTTCCAGATCATATTGGATGCACCAAGGTCACCTTCTTTGAGCTGTTTCTGACATCCGGGACAGTGGCATCCGTACATGCTGTCGCTGGGCATTACGGAAAACGTCCCGTTCTGCGCCTGCGTAGTGGACCAGCTCTTCAGGCCACGCGAAGCGGCGCTCTGTCCGCGGAAAAATGCCAGTGCATCCTCCGCGACCACCTGTGTCAGCCCGCGTGAATAACAGAAATGCTCCTTGCTGGGAATGGTTTTTCCGTTTCCATCACGCATGGGGGTGTCCGCCAAATATTCCGGGTGAGTTTTTGCAAAGCGTTTATAGATCGCCAGATGATGCAGCCCGTGATTGTTTGGGGTGTATGCCGTCTGCATCCGGTTGCGGTACCAGTTCAGATTTTTGACAGGCAACGGATCTCCGGCTTTTGAATTCGGTTTTGCCGGATCATCATAGAACCCGTTATAGGGAGAATGCCAGCGCTGTTCAAAATCCGGACGATCGAAAATCATTGTCTGAGGAAGTTTCAGCTCGCCTTGGGGAACAATGATGAAATCTTCATGCGGGAAATAGAATCGCACCCCGGCGAAACGCTCCAAAAAGTCCAAAACGCCGAAGTAGGTTGCACGCTCATAGCAATGCTGTTTCGCCAAATGATCCCCTGTTTTGAGCAGTGCCGCAGGATTTGCCTTCCTGTCATCGCGTCCGGCGATAAAAGTTGCCTGCGGTGTTATCTTTATGTAAAACGCATCGCGGCAAAGTTTTTTCGCATCCAGCCCTGCCTTTTCGGAACAGGAGTTCAATCCGAGAATGATCGGGTATCTGCCTTTGATGACATCCGGTACGATTTCGATCCGGCGTCCGATTTTCCGGATCAGATATTTCTGCAGTTCGGCAGCGGCAAAACGAACCACTGCAGAAGAGTCTTTCTGGACAACAATCACCGGATCGTTCCCCGGAGATGAAACGAACGCGATTTCCTGCGAGATCTCCAAACTCCGCGCCGGACGGGTATTCCCGTAAAAAGGAGGTTCCCACGCAAAAACAATGCTCAACGGAAGAAACAGGAATGCGGAGAGTAATTTTTTCATATTTCCATTTCCAATCGGTTCTTGCTCCGGCATCTGAATATTCAGCAACATCCTCATAGTGTACGCACGAAAGTCATAAGAGCCAATTTCAAAAGTTTTTTTGCGTGCCAAAACCGTTTTGACACTTTACTTGCGGCTTTTTCTTGAAAAAATGCGAAAGCTCATGTTTTTGTACGCTGACCTCCCTCCCGATAAAATCGAGATCGTGCTGAATACTGTTTTTTATTCATTCTAATCCTTTCTATTGATCATGTTAATTGTTGTTTAACCGTTATTGCGGGAATGCCGAACATCCGATGACAAAGGACATTCAAATGTCCTTTTACTCTAACATTGCGACCGCCGTAAAGAGACCTCTAAAAATCCAAACGGATGGATTTACAGGACAATGGGGAAAAAGACGCAAATGGGGAGTTTGAGGTTGCTACCCACAGCGATGACAGCTGAAAAATCACGCTTTGCGGACCTTCACCAGAGGCTGCAATCCGCCGGAATGAATTTTTAGAAGTACCCATAAAATATGCCAAGTACTCAAGTGAAGGTTCCATAACTGTGCATTCTATTGCCTTAAATCGCCGTACATGGGGTCGGTCGAAAGATCTGCAGGAGGCTTGTTCAGCGCAGAGGTATGCAGATCAATATGAACGGCGTTCACGCTTCCGTTATGACGGCGGGCCCGGATGAAATTATTGTATCCCGAAGTATTCATGATCAAAAAATACCATGGATAATGGGTCGTTGAATCCGAGCCGCCAGAGTCATTTTTGTCGGAAGTTTCGCGGAACAATATGGTCTGAGACGGATACCTGTGTTTCTTCAGATTATTGGATTCCGCGAAATACCCCATATAATAATTTAATCCGTAACTGTATGCCGGGTATGCACCGTTATAAACGGCGGGAGACGGACACTTGTAAAACAACGCCCTGCCGGTTGACGTTTTTGTATTTGCACTGATCTTCGCTCCGACATAAACGTAAAAATTACGCTGATCTTCAAAAGAAAAACTGCCGTATGCATTTTTTTTGTCGGAACCGGAACAAAATACAACATGCTCTCTGTTGTCATCTGCATAAAAAGTCATGCACTGGCCCAAAAATTTCAAATTATTGACGCATTTCACGGATAATCCCCGGGCCCGGGCTTGTTGCAGAGCGGGAAGCAATATCCCGGCAAGAATAGCAATGATAGCGATTACCACCAGGAGTTCGATCAAAGTGAACTTTGATCTTCGCTTCAGATACGAAACAGGAAATGGGAAATGGGAAATAGGAAGACCGGGGGATACGCAACATTTCTTCTGCATTCTGAACTCCTGTTCATTCTTAAATTTTCAACTTCAAACCTTAAGAATTCAATTTTCTATACCACTGGCGGCATTTTCCAGGCAGTTCAATCAATCTGAAAAATATCCGGGTATGAAACGGAAAAAACACAGACATGTTTTATTCCGAAAAATCATTCTCTGCAGTCTTCTTTTCGCAGGCCAGAGATTTTCCAGGGATGAACCGGGCATCAATTTTTACAGACAGGCGCCTCTTGTCCGGTGATTCAATAAACTCAAGAACTTTCTGCGCAATAGCGGTACCCGCATCGTGCCAGCAGGGATCTATGGTTGCAAAATCATCGGGGAAATTGGGAATAAGGACGCTCAAATGGTCATAAGAAATCAAGTTGATTTCCCGTCCCGGTTCCATGCCATGCCGTCTCATGGTATCCATGACCCCCATTGCAGCCATATCCGATGCGCACCAGACCAGCGCATATTGTGACAGTTGCGGCCACAAGAGTTCCGATGCACGAACTGCTTCGGCATGATTCACCGCCAGATAACGCGAAAATTCAGGAATGTGCTGCACATCCACTTTGATTCCCCGGGGAGCATATTCCCGTATTTTCGCCAGCTTGGAATCTGCAGAACTGTCCTCGTGACCGAAAAAACAGATCTTCTTCTTCAGCAATCTGTCAGGAACGTTTTTCCACGCTTCCGCAACGGCATGGTCAATATTGATCTCGACCGCAGGAAAGCCGCCAACCCGGGGCATATTGTGATAAGCATGCGTCACAATCGGTCTTCCTGTAAAACGAAACATATCTTGAGTCTGTTTTTTCAATAGACCGGCACCGAGGATATAACCATCCGCCCGCTCGGAAAGCAGAATGTCCCGCACACTGCTTTGAAGCCGCTGATCCACACCGGGGACAGAAATAAGGGTCAGGGCGTATCCCCTGTTCTGCAATTCTTCGCCGATGGCTGCAAGATAAGTCCCGAGGAATGGGGAAGAGAGATCGTAAGCAAGCTGGCAGGATATGAATCCGATGGTATAGGTCTTTCCCGTTGCACACCCCCGTGCAGTGATTCTCGGCCGATAATTCAGCCGATCGCACAAACGGATGATTTTTTCTCTGCACGGTGCGCTGATCAGCGAGGCGGTTGCCGGATTCAAGGCACGCGAAACCGTCGAGGAATTGCATCCAGCCAGCTTCGCTATTTCCGCAATCGTCATTTTTTTCATGGCATTACATTTCTCCTGACTCTGTTCCCAATATAGCATGGAAAAATCATTTTGCAAGCGGTTGCATAAAAAATTGTTTTCCAACAGTCTGAGCCGATTGAAGAAGCCGGCGGCAGGCGGATTTGAAATCAGACCTTCTGTACAGCTGCCGGACATGATCCTGGGCGGCGGCACGGATTGCCGGCACACGGCCCCGGCTTCAGATCGGAGGATGGACCATCATAGGAGCCCGGGACGGTCAGTCGGTGTAGGTATAGACTTCCTGCGTCTCGAAATAGCGGACCGGGATGTCCCGGTACTGCGCCGCAAGCCTGTCGGCCAGAAAACGCATCCCGTCCCGCTCCGATGGACAGTGTCCCAGCACCAGCAGCGCCTTGTCCGGGGCGATGAAATCGGCGTAATCCCGGGCGAATTCCCCGTCGGCCCACTCGCAGAACTCCCCCGACAGAACCACATCATACCGCTCAAGCGCCAGATCCAGATTGCCGGTGGCACCGAAACAGAGTCCGATCCTCCGTCCCAGCGCCCGGGGGGAACCGCAGATCCGGATGTGGCTGATCCGCAGATTTTTCTCCAGCATCTTCGCCAGTTCCAAGGCCGTCACCGGCTTTTCCGAGTCCAGCTCATTGATCCCGAAGAGCTCCCCTTTTTTCCACGTCCCCTCCAGCTTCCCGTATTTGACCACCCCGAGGGAGATCATGTCCTTTTCGCAAAGATGGGGGTGGTCGTGAAACCGGTAGATCGTGATCCCGTGCTCCCGGATGAATTTCTCCTTGGTGTCAATCAGGGTCCGGCGGAGCCCCGTGGCCCGGCGGCGCTTTTCCGGGTCATCCGTACCGTTGTAAAAGGTCGGTTCGTGGACGATCAGCAGATTTGCCCCCCAGTCCGCCGCCTGCTGCAGAACGTCCCGGGTGGGAAACATGGTAATGCCCACCCTGGAGATCCCCTGTTCCGGGTCCCCCAGTTTCAGGGTGTCGCAGCTTTTCGCATAATGCTCCTGCACCGGATCGGTCTCCCGGTACAACTGCTCCATGAAATCACGGATCTTCATCTCCATACACCTTCAGTCAAAATTTTTGAGAAGCATCGTGTCCGGCCGGGCTTTCCGCAGTTCTGCATACTTCGCGCTGGCACAGTCGAGATCGTCAAAGATCCACTCGCAGCACTGCGGATTGTCCAGTCCCATCACGTCATAAATCTGCAACAGTCCCGCACGCCGGTAGAGCCCCATGGTCCAGCCGGGACAGTGGAGACAGTATTTCGGACACGCTCCGGCATCGTTGTTCAGCGCTTTGGACAGACTGGGACACTTGTTCATCATCAGGACCAGTTCGTGGCCATTGAGCTCAAGTTCCAGGTCACAGTTTTCCTCTTTCCGGATCTTCACATAGTAGTCGTAAACACCCCGGAGCCCGTTCTTCCGGAAATTTTCAAGACAGTGAAAATCCTGATGGCGGCTGATCTCCTCATAGTATTTTGCAAGGCCGTCTTTCCGGTCCAGAAACTTGAAGACCTCATTGTAAAAACGGACAAAGTGATCGCTGGGGATCATTTTTAAACCATCCTTTCCTTTTCAGGTACGGGAAAATTCACACGAAGCTGTTTTCCAATACCAAGTCCACACAATTCACGATATTTTTCCATGGCCGGAGGAGCCTCATCATAATACCATGTCCTGCATTCTGGTTTCATCGGGTCCCCGATATCCTTGACGTAATAAAATCCAGCTTTTCTTGCCAGCGGACCGGACCACCCGGGACAATGATCGCAGTATTTTTTGCAGATACCGGCATCATTGTCAATCGCCTTGTCCAGACTCTGACAGAATTTGAAATTCAAATGGAAACCATGTCCACTGTTCAGCAATACTGTCTCCAAATCGCAGTTTTCCTCCTTGCGAATCTTCTGATAATACTCATACAGTCCGCGGATTCCAAGTCTGCGGTATAATTCCAGACAATGGAACTCTTGATGACGGCTGATCTCGTGATAAAATTCCGTCAGGCCGTTCCTCGCATCCAGAAACTTGAAAACTTCATTGTAGAAACGGACGAAATGGTCACTGGGGATCATGCTCACTTCTCCAGCAGATCAAAATTGGTGCGGAAACGCCCGTTTGGATACTGCTTTTTCCACTCCTCCAGCAGCTGCTTTGCCTTTGCCGCATTCCGGGTCGCAAAAGAACGGCACTCCGGCTCCCGTTCGCCCATGATGTTGTCCACAAAATAGAACCCGCATTTTGCAAAAAGCGGCCCGACCCAGCCGGGACAATGCTCGCAATACTTGCCGCAGGGTTCCGCATCGCTGTCCAGGACCTTGGAGAGACTCGGACAGACTTTCATGTGGGAAAAACGGATGTCTCCGGCGATCCACGACTCGGAAACGCAGTTTTCCTCCTTGCGGATGTGCCCCCAGTATTCTTCCATCCCTTGAAGGCCCTTTTCCTGAAAAAGCTTCAGACAGTGCAGTTCCTGATGGCGGCTGATCTCTTCATAGTATTCCGCGAGGCCGCCTTTCCGGTCCAGAAACTTGAAGACTTCGTTGTAAAAACGGACAAAATGGTCGCTGGGGATCATTTCTGCAGCGCCTTCTTCCGGAAGATCTGGACGCAGTGACCGGGCGCGATATGCTCCACGGAACTCTCCCAGAAAGTCCCTTCGCACATCCCCGCATTGACCTCGCTGGTCTGGAGACAGCTGTACTCGGAAACGGGCAGCCCCAGTTTCTTCAGATGTTTCTGCGCCGGACACTCGAAACACTCGAACCGGATCTCGTTTTCGGAAACGGTCAGCTGATAGGGGGCCCCCTCCCGGTGATAGAACCAGTTCAGGTGTTCAATGAGTTCCGAAACATCGTCCTTCGCCAGTTTTTCCCGGATGGATTTATAGACGTCGTGCCCGGTCTTCCGGAGGATCTCCTTCAGATCTTCCACGCCGTAGTGTTCCGCGATATAATTCAGCGTGGTGTTGGTGGTCCCGTGAAAATCCCGGTGCAGCTCATTGTTTTCCTGATAACGCAGCATTTTCAGTCCAGCTCCTCCTTCATATCCGCAAGGCATTTTTCGATCCGCGCCTTGGCCGCGTCCGTCAGGGAATCCATCTCCTGGGCGATGGTGAAGGGCGTGGCGATCAACCCAAGCTTCTGCAGAGCATACTTCTGCCCGTTCCAGCAGTTCTCGATGTTGATGCCGTAAACGCCGTGGAAGAGACGGATCATATTGTTCTGCGCGGCAGTGGCACCTTTCACATCGCCGCGGTCCGCGCAGGAGGCCAGTTTCTTCATCATTTTGGAGCACAATGCCCCCATGCCGCAGATCATGCCGTCGTATCCGGCAAAAAGCGCCTCGTCCGCCGCCCATTCCTGCCCCTCGAAGAACAGCGTTTTGAACCCCTGTTCCTCCCGCATCAGCAGAAGTTCCCGGCGGAGCCACATGTTGGAGGAGGAGTTCTTGATCCCCTTCAGGTTCGGGTGACGCATCATTTCCGCGAAATCATTGAGGGAGAAATTGATCCCGTTGTTCGGGGGGCAGTGATAAAGATAGACCGGACGGTCCGCCGCATCCAGGACTTTCAGGACCGATCTTACCGGGTTCAGGGACGAAGTCCTCGCAGGAGGCATGAAAACATAGGCGTCCAGATCGTATTTCCGATAGCTCTTCATGATCTCCAGCGAGAGCGGCAGACTGGTCGCATTGATCCCGGCCAGCAGCTCCATCCGCTTCCGGATGCAGTCGGATGCGACTTCCACACCTTCTTCCTTGAATGCGTTGGAAAAACTCCCCCACTCGCCCATGGAACCGAACAGAAATACGCCGTCAAGACCATGACGGATATTCCGGTTGAGAATGTTGCAGAGGCCCTCCTTGTCGAGGGAGCCATCCGCCAGAAGCGGAGTTACGGTGGCACTGATGACTTTTTTGTTCATGATGTTTTCCTTTCCGGTTCATGTTGAACATATTTTTACTGAAAAAATCAGATCGAACTCAAATACGGTTGAAAATGCTGCTGCATCACCTCATGAAAATCGTCGGCCGACCCGGTTTCCAGGACGTCGCAGATATCTTTGTGGGAGGGCGGAAGGATTGCCGGGACCGCCGCGTTCTTCCGGATGGAACCGAAGGCCAGCATCAGCACCTTCCGGAAATCGTTTGCCGCCGGGTTTTCCGCAAAGGCCATCAATGCGGAATGAAAATCCACTTCGGCGGAGATCCGCCGGACCGGGGATCCGGATTCTCCGGCCGCTTTCCGCAGGACCGCCAGCTTTTCCGGCGACCGCCGGGCGTAAATGAAACCGCACATGCCCAGCTCCATGGCAACACGCAGTTCCATGAAATTCCGCCGGTCCCTTTCGGTAAAAAGATTTGCATCGGCAAGTTTCTGAAATCCGGCAAAAGGTTTCGGGTGACACAAAACGGTTCCCCGCCGTTTTTTCGCCTCCAGAAGTCCCAGCGCTTTCAGCCGGCTGAGCCCTTCCCGGACGATATGGCGGCTGATCTGCAGTCGTCCGGCCAGTTCCGTTTCCTTCGGCAGAAGGTCTCCGAAATGAAGATGATTCACCCGCAAATACTCCAGCAGCCGGTTTTCAACGCTGTCGGCCAAAGTGATCTCAGGTTTGCCTTCTTTTGCCATCATTCCCTCAACAATATGTTGAACAATAATATATCATGCCGGTATGAAATTGCAAACGTGTTTGAACGGCTCCCCCGGAGATGCGGATACCGGACTGTACACGCCTCCTGCATCCTGCTGGAAAACTTTTTTTGAGACTTCCGAAATCGGCTCTTCCGGCTGGAAAAAAAACTGCTTCATGCTATAGTATGCGCGTGAAAATTCCAGTGCATACCGTGTATTTCAGGAGTTCATCATGTATCAGCAGACGATCCCGTGGAAGCCGAATTACGATGAGCGTAAGATCCCGCCGTATTCACTTCCCCCGCTGATGACCTGCCTTGACGGGACCCCCGTCAGGACACAGCAGGACTGGCGGGAAAAACGCCGTCCGGAACTTTTGGCGCTCTTCCGGCAATGGCTCTACGGAGATTTTGCACCGCTTCCGGATGAAACGCGCTGCACCGTGGTTTCCGAAAAAAAAGATGCCCGGGGCGGCTCGGCGATCCGCCGGGAGATCCGCATGGAATTCCGGATGAAAAACGAAAAAAGTCATTCGGTGGTGATGCTTCTCTATTTTCCCGTATCCGCCTCGGAAACGAACAAAGTCCCGGTATTTGCCGGTCTTGCTTTCGGCGGGAACCAGGTGGCCACCGTGGAACCGGACATCATGCACACCGGATTCCAGGGGAGGAACGATGACCCTTTCTTCGCCCCGGGCGCGCAGGCGCGGCGTTATCCGGTCGGGGACATCCTGAAGCGTGGCTACGGGCTCGCCCTGGCATCTTATGATGACTTCTTTCCCGACTCGCCGGACAAATGGGACCAAAGCATTTACCGGCTTTTTTATCCGGAGGAAAAACTGAAGACGAGGCTGAAAGGTCATTCCGCCATCGGAGCGTGGGCATGGGGACTCTCCCGCATGGCGGACGCATTGGAAAATGTTCCGGAAATCGATGCTTCAAAAATGGCCTGTTACGGTCAATCCAGGCTTGGAAAGGCATCGTTGTGGGCGGGAGCCAATGACGAACGCTTCAAACTGGTGTGCGTCAACTGTTCCGGGTGCGGCGGAGCTGCACTGAACCGGAGACTTTACGGTGAAACGCTTTATTCCATGTTTGTCCACTCCGGACTGGGCAGGTACTGGTTCAACGATCCTCTGGAAGCCGTTGCGGAAACGCCATCGCTCCTCCCCGTTGAACAGCATGAACTGATTGCCCTTGCCGCACCCCGGCGGATCGCGGTCCACAGCGCCACATTGGATCAGTGGGCGGATCCGAAAAGCGAATTTCTTTCCGCCTTTTACGCCGGACCCGCATTCCGGCTTTTCGGCAAAGAACCGCTGCCGGACAGCACCCCGCCGCCGCCGGATACTGCCGTGGGAAGCGATATAAGCTACTATCTGCGGACCGGTGCCCATGATCTTCTGCCGGCTGACTGGTCCCACTATATGAATATGGCAGACGGAGTTTTCCGGAAACAGGTGAAGTAAAGAAATTGCAGAAGATTTCGTCCGGATATTGCTTCAGGCTCTCGGTTTTGCAGTGGAATTCCGGTGAAGGATCTTTTCCGGGATCTTGATTTCCTGCGGAACCTCTTTGCCGTCAAACATCATGGCCAGACTTCCGGCAATGGCTTCGGCGATCTGATCGGAATTCTGACTCACGCTGGTCAGGGAAAGATCCTCGGCGATTTCCGTGTTGCCGAAGCCGATGAGAGAAAGATTTTCCGGTATGCGGATCCCTTTGGCCGAACAATAGCGGATCACCCCTGCGGCAGCGGTATCATTGCCGCAGAGGATGGCGCTGGGGCGCTTTTTCATCCCCAGAAGCCTTGCGGACGCCTGCATTCCCCACTCCCTGGTCAGCACCTTTTTTTTGATGTATCTTTTTTCGACTTTTATCCCGTTCTTATTCAGTGCGGCAAGATATCCCTCGCACCTTTTTTCCGAAGCAGGATCCAGGCGGCTCCCGATGTATGCGATTCTCTCATGGCCGAGGGAACACAAATAATCCGCCGCCGCAAAGGCACCGGAAAAATCGTCCGATATAACATGGGGGATTTGCGTTTTTCCCGGATAGAGATCAAAGAAAATCACAGGACAGTGCATTTTTTCATACTGTTTTATGCAGAGAATATTCGGTGCGGAAATAACCGCCCGGACCTTCTTCTTCTGAAAAAACTGCAGCGTTTCGTCTTCCCGTCCGGCATTGCTGCCGGTCAGTTTGACGATGGGGTAAAGATGAAATCTCGCAAACACAACTTCAAGCTGTATCAGCAGACGGTAATAATAGAGTTCGCCATCCGGGAAAATGATGCCCACCAGACCTGAGGCATCCGGCTCTTCCGGACATGGACCTGCAAAACTGCCCACCGACGGAACCTTGTAGATCAGCCCGTTCTGCTCAAGCGTCCGCAAGGCTTTGCGGATGGTCAGGTGATTGCAGGCATACTCTTCCGCCAGTGATCGCTCCGACGGCAGCCGCCCTCCATGGGGGATCGCGTGCAGATGGATATACCTGTGTATCCGCCGGGCAATATCCATATATTTTTCAGTTTTCCCCCGCGGCATCTTCCAACCACTTTCCGCCGTGCCCTCTGGCTTTCCCCGGTCAGAAGCGGGGATCGGAGCTTTCGATCACTTTTCCGGAATCCTCGGAAAGTTCCGCGGCAAAGCACATTTTCATGGTTTCGTAGGCATTTGCGGCCGTCATTTCCGAAGGTTTTCCTCCGGCAAAGTTCTCCAGCACCTTCTGCGTCTGACCGTAAACATTGTGCATGTACTCCTGATCCTGCTCCCTGGAGTATGTCTGCGTTTCCACGATCGAACTGGTGAATCCGGTTTCATTTTCACCGAACTCCCAGCGGCGGATACGGCGGCGGAACACATCGGCCTCAATGGCGCCCCGGGTTCCCATGATGTGATAGGTGAGAAAGTGTCCGTCATCCTGCTGCTTGGTCACCATGTCCTGCAGGGGGTCCCGGCTGAGTTCCGTATAATCGGTCTCCCCGAGGTACATGACAAAATTCAGCACCGCGACTTTCCCGTTGGGGTAGCGGGTCATGATCTGGTGGTTGTCCCTGTGATGGAAATAGGGAACAACTTTTGCCGAAGAAAGGGAATAGATATTCTCAAATTTTTCGTCAAAAAAGAATCTCTGCAGATCAAGATAATGGGACAGCTTTTCTCCGATGAGAAAACTGCCGGTGGAGTTGCTCCTCCAGGTGTTCCTGCGGTGAAATTCGCAACAGAAATAGCGGGTCTGGATATTCACCGGAGTACCGATCTTCCCCTCATCGATCCACTGTTTTGCCAGCTGGTACAATTTGGAATAGTGCAGTTCAAAGCCGATCTGAAGAAATCCCCCCGTCTCCTCTTCAATCTGCATCATCCGTTTGGCTTCGTCAAGCGAACTGCCCATGGGTTTCTCGCAGAGCACGGCTTTGCCGGACCGCATACACGCTTCGGATTGCGGAAGATGAAACTCATTCGGAGTGGCAATGGATACAAACCGGATCGACTCGTCTTTCAGCATTTCATCCATGGAGACCGGAATGATTTTCATATCCCGGACAAGGGTCTTTATCCGCTCCGTATCCGGGTCCACAACGTACACTTTTCCGGCGTAAGGAGAAGCCAGAAGCGCTTCGATGTGTGTTTTTCCCATACCGCCGGCACCGACAACGCAAACATTCATTTTTTCCATCTTGCAAACCTTTTCTTTTAGCGTCCCATCAGGACAGTTTTTTCAGAATATACGCGCACGAAACGATTTTTTCCCGCAGATCGTTCAGCGTATAATAATAGTGATTGCTTGCCTCAAATCCGATCCGGGAATCGTGCCGCACAATGTCATGAAGAATCCGTGCGGTCTTCAATTCCTCTTCAACACAGTTTCTGAGAAGGCCCCTGTCCGCTCCCCCATCCCGCATCCGGACGAAACGGATCTGCTGACAGGTCGAATAAAGATGACAGAATCCGGCTTCCGCAATGGTGCAGAGTTCCCGGAAATCCGGCATTTCATCCGGTTTGACCATATCACGGGCCCGGTCCAGAACGTCCAGCCCTTCTTTCCAGCCGTCCGTGAGTTTTTTGAACTGCGCTTCAAATACTTCTTCGGGATAAACGCCCCGCCAGCCGGTGAGATCATCATACGGAAAACCGATCATGCTGGCCCGGTATCCGGTGGGCTCAAGGTACAGGAGATTCATGGGACCGTAGTTCACCGGTGCCGTGTAAAGCACACTTATATAAAACGGAAATTCCCGGAAAGCTTCGCTGAAGATCTTCCACGCCTGACACACTCTTTCCGCCAGTTCCGGATGGTATTTGGCGGAAGCGATCTCTTCCGGAGACGCATTGAGAAGTTCCAGATTTCCGCCGGGAAATCCCCCCAGGGTCCAGCTCAGCATCAACCCGGATACCCCGGCTTTCCGGAGATTGTCCAGATGTTCCTGAATCAGATACGGGACCGGGATGTACGGAATGGCGGAAAGCTCCCAGGAATTATTGATCTGCACCTTGGCTGCGATCTTTTTCCCGTGTCGACGCGCATGCTCCCAGACGGCAAGGGATTCCGCACTGGGGCCCACCTGGGAAATGGAGTAATCCATCAGATACTGCTCCACTCCGCCCACACGGGTGATCTTGCCCCATTCACTGACACTCTGTATGAGAACTCTTTCAGGCAGAAGATCCATGACCTGCTTCTTGAAGCAGATGATTTCTTCGGAGGAGTCCTCCGGCGATGCTTTCCACGCCCAGTCATAAGCGATCATATCGGCTTCGGGGTCCGCCGCATGCATGCCACGCTCCATGGCGGAAATCACATCCGCAATGACTTTTGCCGGACCAATCCGGGAACAGGACGGGCACTTGTGCACGCGGACGTTGTAAAAACAGTTGGTCGGGTTTTCCGACATGGTGATGCAGAAGATCCCGCCCAGCCCTTTTGCCTCCGTGAAAAGTCTTTTCATGGCTGATTCCAGCCAGAGCAGCGGCTCAGGAGAACGGGTCGTACAGATTGTTCTGGTATGATCCGCAGGGACTTCGTATCCGCCCCAGAGTGGCTTTTTTTCGTAAAACGACAGCGGCATGCAGCGGGGTTCGTTCAAATAGAGATAAACCTTGATGCCGTATTTGGCACAGGACGCAATGATCCGCTTCAGATTGGCCAGGCGCTTTTCACAGCCGTCGGAATACTCTTCCGCTCCGGGAATCGGAAAAATGAGATAAAGCAGGGCATGCATCCAGACCCCTTTGATCCCCATGGAGGCATATTGGGCGAGGAGATTCTCCGGTACCGGGTCCACCTGATCCGCATTGCCCAGGACATCGCCGCAGCTGGCGCAGTAGGAATGGATGAAATTGATCTCGAATTTCGGTTTTCCGCCCCCTGCCGGCACAGCGGCGAAACGGTCCAAAAAGGCAAAGGGCCGGTCAATGTATGCCATTTCGTCTGCGGGAATATATGTCTGAAGCGACTGCTTCAGAAATGCCGTATCACGGGTCTGCGCCTCGGACAACGGGGCATAGACCACCTCCGGACAATCCGGCTTGAGTTTCCCGACCTTGACCCAGAAGAAATCCTCTTCCTTCAGCGTGTAGGCCATTTTGTCAGCATTCCACCCCAGAAGCTGAAGCAGCTGGGAATACGGAAGCAGATGCCAGTTGTTCCGGATGATCGTAAGGTACCCGTGCGTGAGCCACTTGGGATGAACTCCGGGGTCTTTTTCCAGTCCCATGTCCGCCGCCGCCTGACAAAGCAGCTCCTCCGGGCAGCGCAGGACACCGGCAATTCTTTCCGCCGGGACGATTCCCCAGTTCCGCCACAGAACTGCCTGCCAGCGGGAGGGGAAATGGGGGAGCGGCACCGGGGCCGGACTGCTGCCGGAGGGTAGATCCTGATGATTCATAAAATGTCCTCAAATTCGTTGTTCAACCGGCTCTGCATCCGGTCATGAAATCACGGCTGTATTACGCAGGTTCTTCTTTTCAGTATCCCGGATAATACTGCAGGATAAAATCAGCCAGAGGCGCGGGGTCGTCCAGCCCGTGAGGATGGTGCCCGAAAAGATCCCGGCGGATGACCTGGATGTCACCGCCGGCGACGGAAAGTCTTTCCGCCAGGATGTCGATGTTGCTTTCCGGCAGCACCGACTGGTCCTGACCGCTCCGGATCGCCAGGATCGGGATTTTCGCCTCGGCAATGGGTTGATAGTTGTTCAGCGGGTTCAGAGGGTGATCCAGCAGTCCCTGCAGATCCTTGACCCCGTAGGCCGCAAAATGTTTTTCCGCCTCGCCTCTCATGATTTTCAGCATGGCAGGAGAGGCATTCCGTTCGTTCCGCTCGGCGGCAAAACCGAGACTGCATACCGGAGCATCCAGCCAGACGACACCCACGGTCTCTGGGTGTTCCGCCATCCACCGGAGGGAAAACAGTCCGCCGTAACTCATTCCGAAAAGGGCGCACTTTTTATGGAAATGAAGTGCCTGAAGCATGGCATAGAATTTTTCCAGCTTCGCCACCCCGGACGGGTTCAGAAAAGTGGAAAATACATCAAGATAAACGTGATGAAATCCACGTTCCAGAAGTTTCAGCGCAGGTGTACGCGGGACAAATGCCTCGGGCCACTGAATGCACCAGCTCCAGGGGAGTCCCTCCGCCGGATGCGGCGGTTCCACAATAAATCCGCTGCAGCCGTCCAGCACAAAATTGTGGCGGCGGTAGCCGTACCAGTCCGCCACCTCCCCTTCCGGATACGGGATCCGGGAGACTCCGGAAAATGAATAGCGTTCTTTGCCCGCATTGGTCAAAGCATTGTAGTCCAATCCTTTTTCAATCATGATAAACACACTTTCTGTTGATAAAAACCTCTCCGGTTGATTTTCAGTCACTTGAAGTAATTTCAAAAGTTTTGGCTATGTTCGCCAGTTGTGTGTTGATTGACCAATTCACTCACCAGCTTCCGCTGAAATCTTGTCGTATGAATGTACTCAATGCTCACATTCAATCAGAGGTGTTCGCTCACTGAAGAGGAATCAGTTCACAGTAATGCAACACACATCTGGCGAACATAGCCAAAGTTTTTAATTTTGGTACTTGA